>CAJTJA010000017.1 GCA_910576845.1 uncultured Oscillibacter sp. | reverse complement strand
CAATGTTGCTTTAGGACTGAAAACTCAAGTGCCGCAAGGGTTTCTGACCACATAACCAGCCACAGACAGGCGTGGAATATACGGAAACACTGTTTTCAAAGAGTGTTGGAAAGCAAATGAAATGGAACGAAAACGGCTATAAACAAGTAAAAAATATGTAAAAAATATTACCATGGCAGTTGGTAAGGATGATGTCGGCGGTTCAAATCCGCCCAGTAGCTCTGCCCATTCTGTCGGGGGCGCACTTCCATTTGACAGCCTTCACCAGGATGGAGGAAATTGTGCGGTGGTAGGAGCGGATCGCGGACGCAGCCAGAGACGTAGTGCTGGCGTCGATGGTGAGAAGCTCCTTGCCATCTAGGCCGGCGGAGGCGATCTTTTCAGCGGACGCCTGATTGATGGTGTTTCCCCTTAGGGTCTGGCCCATCATTTGATGAGAGGTGGTATAAGTTCCGATAATCCGCTAGTAGCGGTCTGTGGTAACGGACCTGACGTTGGGCTTGACATAGAGTTCATGCTAGTTTCAAAGTCAGGTAACTATTATGTAGTCTTTGCGGCCTGCGTCGAGACCGGCTGTCTCCTGTTGCGCCTGGGCCAGCTTCTTTTTTACTCTATCCGGGGGCTTGCCTAAAACATTCTTGATGGTTTCTTTGCCTGTTTCGGAATCATAGCCGATGATGTACCGCCCCTCTCAGCGGTTGTCTTTGCGTTTGCGGATGCCGGCCTCACCATTTGTTCTCTTTTTTTGGCCATGGGTTGTCACCTCCTTGAAACCACACAACATTCCACATCTTGGTGGGGGTAGCTGCTGATTTTACAGAATCCTGATTTGATTCCAGAAGATAAGCAAACACCCACCAGTTTGAATCTGGTGGGTGAATATTCTATGTGGGCAGACTTTTAGTACCAATCGTGTTTTTCGTTTCGATCCAGAAGGTTAATCTGTGCCATTTCCGCATTGGTCAGCACAAAGTCATACAACTCCGCGTTTTCTTTGATATGATCCTGGTTGCTGGAGCCGGGGATGACCACCACGCCCTTTTGCAGATTCCAGCGGAGAATGACTTGGGCGGAGGATTTCCCGTGGGTCTTTGCAATTTTAGAAATCACCTCATCCCCCAACATCTCCTCCGCATGTCCGCGCCCGCCCAGGGGATACCACCCCTGGACCACAATGCCCAGGTTTTGAATGTAAGGAATCACATCATTTTCCTGGTAGTAGGGGTGAATCTCATTTTGAACCAGCGCCGGGGTAATAGACACCTGGGGCAAGAATTCCTCCAGCTCTTTGACATACCAATTGGATAGGCCGATAGAGTGGATTTTTCCCTCCTCCACAAACTTTTCCATGGCCCGATACGCTTTTACATCATTCCGATCGGGGTGGTGGAGAAGCATCATGTCTACATAGCCAATGCCCAGCCGGTCCAGGCAAGCTTGGATGGACCGCTCCGGGTCTGCCATTTCACTGCCTGGATAAATCTTGGTAGTAACAAAGATTTCCTCACGCTGGATGCCCAACTCCTCCATGGCCTCCCTAATCGCTTGACCCACTTCCTCCTCGTTGCCGTAGGCAGAGGCGGTGTCGATCAGCCGAACGCCGCTGGCCAGAGCGGACTTGACAGAATTGATGCAGGTTTCCTCGTGGAGACTGTATGTGCCCAGGCCGTTGAGAGGCATCACATAGCCGCTGTTAAGGGTGACAGTTTTGGTCTCAAAATCAAATGCCCGCGCCCCGCTGTCCCGTTTGGGCGCATCCAACGAAAAGGTAACGGAGATATCGCCGCCACCAGCTTTCAGCACCTCTCGAAGCTCGGTTTCTGTAACACGGTCAATATGCGCCAAACGGGTAAAATTCCAGGAATTTTCATCATAATAAATCGTAACGCTGTTGCCTTGATAGAGAATGACGTCCCCCGGCTTGGCACTAATCTGGTCGTTGCTCTGCGGCAAGGTTACGCCAAGGCTGCCCACCTTCTCAAACCCGCCATAATCGCTCATGTTTATGGTCACCGGCCCTTTGTCCAACAGAGCTTTCAACGCCGAAACCGAAGGATTGTCCTCCAGGGTTGCTGTCCAGACGGTTTCACCAATTTGAACATACATTTTGTTCGTCTCCCCACTCACAGCTTTTGGCAGGTCAAGGCCAGTTACCCAGCTCTCCACTTGGGATGTGCTGGAGAACCGCCGCCCCTCCAGCCAGTTGGCGTTGGGCTCGTAGACTCGAAGGGTGGCGTCCTCATGACCGCTGCCCCCGGAGGTGCAGAAGGTGGCGATGGCCTTGCCGCTCAGGTCGTAGGTCTCCAGAAAGGTATGGATGATCTTGGGCGCACGGCCCCACCAGATCGGATAGCCGATAAGCACCGTATCATACTGTTCCATATCCTCCACGGTGTTGGCAATGGCGGGCCGGGCGTCAGGGTCGTTCTGTTCGGCGTTGGCCCGGCAGTCGGTATTGTAGTTCAAGTCGGCGGCGGTGTAGGGCTGGGCGGGTATAATTTCAAAGAGGCTGCCGTCTGTCAGCTCCGCCACCTTTTCCGCCATTGGGCGGGTGTTGCCAGTGGTGGAGAAATAAGCCACCAGCACCTTTTCGCCAGTTATCCCCTGCTGGGAAAGCAGGGCGCAGTTCATGACTGCGGCCGCAGCCTGGGCCCGTGTGGCGTGCTTGGAGCCGCCGTCAAAGTTGGGGATGTTCTCGGTGACAGGCTGACCGGTGTACCGCTGAAAAATCAGGTTCAGTTGTTCCTGGGTAATGGGGTCATTGACGCCGAAACGACCATCGCCATAGCCGCTCACCAGCTTTTCGCTGGCCGCCCAGCGGAGGGCCTCGCTGTACCACTGGCCCTCTGAGACATCGGAAAACTGCATGAGATAATTTACCACCGGTTTTCCCGCCTGCCGCCAGAGGATAGTGACCAGCATGGCACGTGTCAGAGTTTCCTCCGGTGCGAAGGTGGCAGCGGACGTTCCGCTCATAATACCGCGTTGCTGGCAATAGTTGACCGCTTTGGCATACCAGGCCTCAGAGGGGACATCTGTAAAAGTTGGCGCCGGCTGCGTTTCAGAGGTGAGTACTGCGCTGTTATAATCCACGCCACTGCTGACGGCGGGGGCTTCCGCCGCCAAACAGGAGGTCATGGTCAGGAGGCAGACCATGCAGACTGCCATTGAAAAGGGAACAAATCTATTTTTCATAATGGCTCCTTTTAACCCAAAAGCAACTGGTCATAAACGGCATCTGTCACCGGCTCCAGCCATTCATTGGACACGTCCTCACCTGGGCACTCCACGGCCAGATGGCTGAACCAGCAGTCCGCCTTGGCCCCATGCCAGTGCTTTACCCCGGCGGGGATCGTAACTACATCCCCAGGCCGCAGGCTTTGGGCCGGTTTCCCCTCCTCCTGATACCACCCTCCGCCGTCCACACAGACTAAAATCTGGCCGCCGCCGCTTTGGGCATGGTGGATGTGCCAGTTGTTGCGGCATCCAGGCTCAAAGGTAACGTTGGCGATGAACACCGTCTCTTTGGGGTTGGTCAGGGGCTTGAGGTAGCTGCCGCCGGTAAAATACTGCGCGAAGGCTGTATTCGGCTCCCCCCGCCCAAAGAAGCCGCCGTGCTGCTCCTGTTCTCCATCCCCGGCATAGACATCCTTTGCCATGCGAAACGCCGCCCAGGCGTTGGGCCACCCGGCGTAAAAGGCCAAATGGGTCAGAATCTCCGCCATCTCGGCGCGGGTCACGCCGTTTTCCCGGGCAGTGGAGAGGTGGTAGGTCAGGGAGCTATCCACGATCCCCTTGCTGATGAGGGCGGTGAGGGTCACAATGGAACGGGTTTTCAGCGACAGTTTATCCTCTCTGGACCAGACATCACCAAACAGCACATCATCGTTCAACTCCGCGAACTTGGGGGCAAAATCATTCAGGGTGTCTCTTCCCGCTGTCTGCTTTACCATATGGCTGCTCTCCTCCTTACTTCAGATTTTCCTGGAAAAAGTTAACCAGCTTGTCGAAGGGGATAATATCCGTCCGGTCATAGAGGTCGGTGTGGACGGCGCCGGGGATAAGGAGCAGTTCCTTGTTGTCTCCCTTCAGCTTGGTAAAGGCGTCCTTACCGAAGTAGCAGGAGTGAGCCTTCTCGCCGTGCATGATCAGAACGGCGGAGCGAATTTCCTCCGCATAGGCCAGGATGGGCTGGTTGAGGAAGGACATACAGCCAATCACGTTCCAGCCGCCGTTGGAGTTGAGGGAACGGGGATGGTAACCCCGCGGGGTCTTATAGTAATCATGGTAGTCCTTGAAATAGAAAGGTGCATCCTCCGACATGGGATCGGATACGCCGCCGCCCAAGGCGTATTCGCCGCTCTTGCAGTCTTTAAGCCGCTGAGCGTTCAGGGCTACGCGCTTGGCATAACGGGCCTCCTCGCTGTCCTCGGTGTCGAAGTAGCCATTGGCATTCACCCGGCTCATGTCGTACATGGTGGAGGCCACAGTGGCCTTGATCCGGGTATCCAGCGCTGCCGCGTTCAGTGCCAAGCCGCCCCAGCCGCAGATACCGATAATGCCGATCTTCTCAGGGTCCACATCATCCCGCAGGGAGAGACAGTCCACCGCCGCCTGAAAATCTTCGGTGTTGATGTCCGGGGAGGCCATATAACGGGGATTGCCGCCGCTCTCGCCGGTGAAGGAAGGGTCAAAAGCTATAGTGAGGAAGCCCCGCTCCGCCATGGTTTGAGCGTAGAGTCCGGCGGACT
Organism: uncultured Oscillibacter sp.; assembly: GCA_910576845.1. Taxonomy (GTDB): domain Bacteria; phylum Bacillota; class Clostridia; order Oscillospirales; family Oscillospiraceae; genus Oscillibacter. The sequence continues at coordinate 33,729 of CAJTJA010000017.1, read as the reverse complement.
GTTCCTTCACTGCCCCGAAAGGGCCGCACACGGCGATAGCAGGCAGCTTGCCGGGCGCGCCCTTGGGGATATACAGGTCGGCAGCCAGGGTGATGCCATAGCGGTTATGGAATGTCACCTTACTGTGATTTACGTTCTCACTCTTTGGAAAGGTTTTATCCCACTCCTGGGTCAAGGCCGGTTTCCCGTTCATTTAAAATTCCTCCTTGATATGACTTTGATATGTTCTTGCTTTTTAAGCTGTAAACAAGATAGTCCAAACAGTCGATCTTCTTTTGCTCGCGGTGGCAGCAGTCCAGTATCTCCCTGCGATGCTGCGCCAGTAAGGCAATCCCTTCCTGACTCCGGCCTTCTGTCAGCAATGTGAAGATTCGCTGGGTCAAAGACGCGTCACAGCCAGCATCCATCAGATTCTGGCGAAGAATGCTCTGGATGTCTGATGCTTCCGGCATAGCGTCACCTCCTTGCGCTATCATCATAGGGCATAAGACATGAAATAGCAAATACTTGATTTCTATATCATGTTATTCTTGAAAAGAATAACATGATTTGCTATACTGTTGGCAGGAGGTGTTATCGTGGAGATTCGGGTATTGCGCTATTTTCTGGAGGTGGCCCGGGAGGGCAGCGTCACGCATGCGGCCCGGCGGCTCCATATTTCCCAGCCTACACTGTCCAAGCAGCTCAAAGACTTGGAGGCGGAGCTGGGAAAAAAACTTTTTGTCCGCAGCAGCTTCAGCGTCCAGCTGACGGATGAGGGGATGCTGCTGCGCCGCCGGGCGGAGGACATTCTGGACATGGTGGACAAGACGGCGGAGGAGTTCAAGGCCCTGGGGGAGATATCCGGAGGGGATATCCACATTGGCTGTGCGGAATCGGACGGTATCAAGCACCTGGCCCGGCGAATCAAGGCAGTACAGGCACAATACCCCCGCATTCGGGTGCATTTGTACAGCGGTGACCGTAGCGATCTGGCGGAACGGCTGGAGCAGGGGCTGCTGGATTTTGCCGTGCTGGTGGAATCCAAAGACTTATCAAAATATAATTACATTCCTCTGCCCGGCACAGATACCTGGGGCGTCATTCTGCGGCGGGATCACCCACTGGCGGAAAAGGCGGCAATCACGCCGGAAGATCTGCTGGAGATTCCTCTAATCTGCCCCCGGCAAGGCTTGCAGAAGGAGCTTTCGGATTGGTTCCAGGAGAAGGTGGACAGGCTCAACATTGTGGCAACCTGCAACCTGGCCTACAATGGCGGAATCTTGGCTCGGGAGGGCCTGGGGTGTCTGCTCTCCTTTGACAAACTGGCGGACACCGGATCGGACAGTCGTCTGTGCTTTCGGCCCCTGACGCCAACCCTCCACTCCAAGCTGTTTCTGGCCTGGAAAAAGTACGCAGTATTTTCCCCGGCGGCGGAAGTGCTGCTGAACGAGATGAAAGCCCATATGTGTCTATAAAATGGGGAGAAATATTTGGATTCTGAAAATTGGGAATAAATTTCCTGCTTTCCGCTGCGCAATATCTGGACAGAAAGTCTTATACTTTCCAGAATCGTATTTTTCGTCCTTTTTACCTTTTGCGTTGCTGAAAGTACAATTTCTTAATTCTTCATCAAAATAACGATACGGGCCGTGATCTATCATAGATCACGGCCCGATAGACTGGAAGTTAGTTATTCATCAATCCATTCCAAATGTTCATCATGGAGAAATGGTCTTTTCCAATCGACTTCATTTGTCTGCGCCTTTAGCAGTAAGTCTTTTTTCTTTCTGAGCAGCTGGTGGTCCATTCCGGAGATGACACGCGCCGCACCCATTTGGCTATCCGAGCCGTCATAATCGTCATCGAACAGGAACGAAAACAGCAAGTCCGCTAAATTCTCATCAGTTCGATATTTTATGAAAAAGGTTTCTATCTGCTTGCTGAATTTGTGGCAGCTTGCCACCAAATATTCGTACAAACGCTCCTTATCCCACATTCCATCTACGATGGGGCAAACGTTCTGCAACTCTTCCCAAGTGCTGTAATACATGATTATCCTCCATGAACTTATATATCTTCATAAATCCCGATTTGCCATTTTGATTATAACATAATTCTGCCAGCGGACATTTTTCCGGCATATTCCATGTGAAAGGGAGCAAACACATGAGCATTGACATCAAAGCCAAAATTGAAGAGCTGGCCGCCAAACTCCAGAAGGACCCTGTCCTCCTCCAAGACTTTGAGAAAGACCCCGTGAAGACATTGGAAAAACTGACCGGTATCGATCTCCCCGATGACCAGCTTCAGCCCCTCATCAGCGGCATTAAGGCCAAACTGGCCGCCTCCGGCCTGAGCGACAAACTGGAAGGGCTCAAAAAACTCTTTTAAACCCTGCAAAACCCCTTTTAGAAGCGGAGCGCACTGGACTTTCCAGTACGCTCCGCTTCTTTTTGTTTCTCAACTTCTATTCTGCCTCTATTTTCTTTGCCGGCCGGATAAGGCAGCAGCACCATTATTTGATTGCGTCGTAAACAGCTTTGCTGATTTCCCCGCAGACGGCATAAATGGCGTAATTGTCCTTGAAACCGTTAGCTCCCATTGTCAGCACCACCACGCCATCCCCAGTAGACGGATCATAGCTCAGCAAATTATAGGCTCCATAGGCGCTGCCGGTGTGGTAATACAGTCCCTGCCGGCCATATATATCAGATCTATATCGCATCGGCATGGCCTGATAGGACCCCTCAGGTATGGCTGAGGCACTGTGGCTCTCCATCAGCTTTACAGACTCAGCCTCCATCAGCCGGACCCCCTCAAAGCATCCGTCCCCCGCCAGTACGGCTGTGAGCTTCGCCATATCAAGGGCACTGGAAGTAAAGCCCCCGGCAAACTGCCGTCCCGTAGCCCCGGGCGCGCTCCAGCGATGAGCGCTTCGCAGACTGCTGGCAGAGCGGCCCAGAGATGCTGTCCGGTAAATTGGGGTAATCAGTTCCGTCTGCTCCAGTTCTCCCGCCGCAAACGCGCAGTCCGCCCCCAAAGGCCTCAGAAGCCGTTCCTCCAAAATATCGTCCAAAAACCGGCCCGAAGCCAATTCCAGCGTCTGGCCCAAAATGCCGAAGGCGTGGTTGTTATAGCTCCAGTTTTTCAATTTTCCCGGAGTGCCTCCTCCGTAACCGGCAGCACTGCCCAGCTGAGCCCGGACTCCTTCGTAATCCCAGGAAATGTTCTCACTGTTGAGCAGGGTAGAGGTATGGGTCAAAATCGAAGCAATGGTAACAGGCGTATCAGGATGCCGTGGATTCCGCGCGTTCTTCCCCCAATATTCGCCAATATCCGCATTGTAGTCCACCATTCCTTCTTCTCTCAGCAGTGCGGCGGAAAGCCCCACCGCTACTTTAGAAAGAGAGGCCGTCCTCATTTTATGCTGGTCGGTCATGGGAACCGCCCCCTTTTCCGCCCAGCCGCAATGATAAGCGTCCGTTACGCTGCCCTCCTCAATAACAGCCACCTGAACTCCCACCGCGCCATAACGGCGGGAGGCAGCTTGAATGACCGCGGCAAGCTCTTCATGATTTTGCCTGGAGCGGCTGACTGGCTCGCCTGACTGCAACGTGATCTCCGCGGCCAAAGGGTCCCTGTCCTTTTGCAGCCGGGCTAAAATCCCCGCAAGCTGAAGACGGGATACCGGCAGCTGAGGATAAGCTCCCCAGCATGTCATCCCTTCATACAATCCCTGGTCTAATACCCAGTTTAGCGCTTCCTCCGCGTAAGAAGAGACTTCCTCATCGTCCCAGGACAGGGCAAGCCTGCTTGCCCTGTCCTCTCCCCGCCATGCGGCAAAGCGATGCAGCATGGCGGCCAGCTGGCCCCGCGTCACTGGGATAAACGGAGCAAAGCGACCCTCTGAAATGCCGCCGCTGACCCCCACACTGTCAGCCCAAGCCACAGCGTCCTGGTATTCCTCCGGCACATCCGGGTAAGAGCACGCATCTACACGGACCAAAATCCCGCTGAGCTGATAGAGAGCCTGGATAGCTTCAGCGCGGCTCACCGGCTCCTCACCATCAAAGTTCCCATTTTCCCCGGGAGACAGAAGCTCCCGGTAAAGCGCCCAGCAGGCCACATCCCGATCCTCCGCCGGGACATCCTCTGCCATTACCGCCCTCATAGCCTCCAAGCTTCCCGCAAATTCTACGATTTCTACCAGAACCAAATCATCCCCGTCACCCCTGATTTCTGCCGCTGGCGGCCGCTCCTCTGTCAGGGATTCTCCTGCTGTATCTCCCGGCATTCGTCCGCTGGCCCATGCCAGAGGGGAGAGCAACATCACCCACATAAGCGAAAACGCCAAAAGCGCTCCCGCCGCCCAACATTTTCCCATATGTTCCCTCTCCTGCCTCTGGGCCGGGTGGCCCATAATTTCTCTCCTGCCGACATTATAGCCGCTGTTTCGATACCTGTCAATCTTCCCCAAAGCCCTCAAAATTCTTAAAGCTCCTTAGAGCTCCTTAGAGCCTGCTTTAAAACCGGCTTTAAGGCCTGACGGTTTTGTCCGCTTAACCGGGCGCACATATTTCATCTGCTTTTCATGATTATCCGTCTCTCCTTTAGCCGCCTTGGCCTACCGGAAGCGCTCCTGGGGCCGTGCGGTCTTTTATGCATGACCGCTTCGGCGTACCGATATCCTGCTCCGGGATAATCCCTGCGATTACTGCCCTGAACGCAGCGTTTTCCGGCCCTCCCGGCAGCTGCTTCACCCATGCGGCGCTGGAAATGCGGCAGCTCCGCCTTCGATCTTCCTTTTTATCCTCCCGCTCTTCGCAACAGCTGTTCACGAAAGAATACTTCGGGCCTCCCGGCGGCACGTCATTTCTCGCCCTCCATGTCATATACTCAAGCGGGCCCGCCGGCCAGCCGGCGGCGGGTCTTTTGATCTTTGCCAGGCAGGAGGGCTTTATCGTGAATATTTACTCATCCGCCGCCCAGTTGGCCGGACATACTCCCCTTTTGGAACTAACCCGCATTGAGCGGACCGAAAACCTGGACGCCCGCATTCTGGGCAAGCTGGAATACCTCAACCCCTCCGGAAGCGTAAAAGACCGGGTGGCCAAGGCTATGATTGAAACTGCCGAAGCCTCCGGACAGCTTCGGCCGGGCGGCACTATTATTGAATCCAGCTCCGGCAGCATGGGTATCGGCCTTGCCTCTGCCGCCGCTGCCAAAGGCTATCGCGTAATTATTACCATGCCAAACACCATGAGCATCGAGCGCCGCCGTCTGCTGCGCGCCTACGGCGCGGAGCTGGTTTTGACGGAAGGGGGCATGGCAGACGCCATTGACAAAGCGGAGCGTCTGGCCCGTGAAATTCCCGGCAGCTATCTCCCCGGTCAATTTACCAATCCCGCCAATCCCGCTGTTCACAGAGCTTCCACCGGGCCTGAAATATGGGAGGACACCGGCGGGCAGGTGGATATCTTTGTTGCCGGCGTAGGTACCGGCGGCACTATTACCGGGGTTGGGCAATATCTCAAAGGGCAGAATCCCGCCATCAGCATCGCCGCAGTAGAACCCGCCGCCTCTCCGGTACTCAGCGGAGGAACCGCCGGGAACCATCAGCTCCAGGGTATTGGTGCGGGCTTTATCCCGGCAGTTCTGGATATACACATCTGTGACGAGATCATTGCCGTGAAGGACGAAGACGCCTTCGCCCTCAGCCGGCAGCTGGGACGCTTGGAGGGCATATTGGTAGGCGCCTCCTCCGGCGCGGCAGTGTGGGCCGCCGTTCAGCTTGCCAGACGGCCCGGAAACAGAGGCAAGACCATCGTAGCCTTGCTGCCCGACTCCGGGGAACGGTATCTCTCCACCTCGCTGTTTTCGGCTGAAGGTGAAAATTAGCAAGGGCAGCAAAAGAGCCGTCCCCGGTATAGGAGACGGCTTCTTTTGTATTGGCCGGATACGTTCTTCCAGCCTTCCTTGCTTTTGCTCTTCCGATTCACCATTCATGATGAAAAAGCATCATTTTCAGCTGTTCTTCCATTTTTGTCCAATCTAAGGACCGTTTGAAAACCGGCGGCAAAAGGTTTATATGCCAATCATCAAGGCAAATTCTTGCAGCGTGCTCACGCCCGGTGAAAAAATTTAACGCGAAGCCGCAAAAAATGTCCGCTGGTTGCGTGCCTTTCCATTTTCATACATTCCTTAATTCCAGAAATCCGTTCGTCCCCGCAGGCCGATGGAGGATGCTTTGAAAACAGGGTCTCTCCCATCGCTCCTCTGGCTGAGATAGTCCTCCAGCGCCCGGATGGCCGTGCCGCCTAAAATTACAATCACCGGCAGGTTGATAAGAGCCATGACGCCCATCAAAACATCCGCAATATTCCAGACCAGATTAACTTCCAGCAGCGCACCCGCAAACACCAGCGCCACGGCAATGACGTTAAACAGAATACGGCCTGTCCGGCCAACCTTTCGTCCCACGATATAATTCATGCAGCCTTCACAATAAAAGAGGTTGCCCAGCAACGTGGTAAACGCGAAGAGCAGCAAAGCGAACGTGACAAAATAGGGTCCAAACTGCCCGAATACCGTGGCAAGAGACGCCTGCACCAGGGGTGCGCCTTCCAGCCCCCCCTTGATATCCACACCTGTGCAAAGCGTCATCATAGCGGTGGCGCTACAGATCAGCAGCGTGTCGATAAAGACGGAAAGCATCTGAACCAGCCCCTGCTTCACCGGGTGGGATACCTCCGCCGCTGCCGCGGCGTTAGGTGCGGAGCCAATACCGGCTTCGTTGGAATAAAGCCCTCTTTTCACACCCTGCATCACCGCCGAACCGGCAAAGCCGCCGAAAATTGCCTTGGCGTCGAAAGCCTCTGAAAAAATACGCGCCATCACGCCGGGAAGCGCGCCAATATTTAAAGCCATTACCAGTAAAGCCATGAGAATGTACAGCACCCCCATAATGGGAACCAGCACGCTTGTCACCCTGACAATGCGCCGCCCCCCTCCGAAGACGCAGAACGCCACCAGCAAAGCCAGCAGCCCGCCTCCTATCAGGGCCGCAGTGCTGAACTCCTGGCTTCCCAGAGCCACCGTACCGGCCGCCGCATAGAACCCATAGCTGGTGAAACTGTTGATAAGGTTAAAGGAGCAAAGCATATTGAAGCCCCCTGCATAGGTGGCAATCAGGGCCACGGCAAAGAGAACGCCCAGGGCACGGTTCATCAGCGCCGCCTGAATGTAATAGGATGGGCCGCCATAGCTGCCTCCCTCCGGGTCCCGTTTCTTGTAAATCTGGGCCAGCGTGCTCTCCACAAAAGCGGAAGCTCCGCCCACCAGAGCAATGATCCACATCCAAAACACCGCGCCGCAGCCTCCCGCCGCAATGGCACTGGCCACACCCACAATATTGCCGGTGCCCACTCGGCTGGCTGTGGAAACCATCAGCGCCTGAAAAGCAGAGATGGCGTTTTCTCCCTTTGGCTTCTCGGAGACCACGCGGATAGACTCCGGCAGCATCCTCAATTGAACAAACTTGCTCCGCAGGGTAAACCAAAGCCCTACACCCAGCAGAAGAACAATCAGGATATAGCTGTACATATAGCTGCTGACGGTGTCAATCAGGCCGGAAAATGCTTCATACATAGTCATTTCCTCTCTCTTCCCAATCTCACGGAAAATACTTCCGCAGTGCCGTCAGTATATCATGGACATCTGCCCCAGCACAAGGCAAAACCGCAAATTTTCTATTTTTCAGCCGTTTTCCAATTGCGCGCTAACGCCTGTTTTCCGTCCAGTATTCTCCAAACATTTCATCCATAGGCACCGTGTTTTGATATAAACAGGCCCCGTACGGAGGTGTACGGGGCCTTCTATATTTTTGATGTCTCTCAAATCAGCCGTCTCGATAAATTTCAGGGCGAAACCGCCTGGCTCGCCGCCCCTGCGATTAACTTTTTTGCAATTGTATTGACAATTTGTTTCTTCCTTTCTTCATCCGCAGACCCCTCTGCCCGGTAAAACAGATGGAAAAAATTCGTCTTTCTCTCGGCGCTGGGCTGCAGCACAACGATAACGTCTTTCAGTGGAACCACGCCGTTTTCCACATTTGGAAAGAAAATCGGGATTTCCTTAACCGCCTCTTTAAAGCTGCTGTTAAATTTCTTTTGGAAAACAATTAAAAATTCAAACTCAATGTCCAGTTCCGAAGAGACATCCTCCAAAATCTTTGCCCAATGCCGTTGACTTTTGATGCCGCGGATAACATCCTCGTATACCTCCTCCGGAATTTCCTCTTTTTTTCTTGACTCATCCGCTTGTTCCTCCTCCTGATCCAGGAACGAGAAAATCTTTGAATTGATGATGGGACTTCCGGTTTTCCCCCGGCAGTACTCCGCCAAGCCCTCAAAAGCGCCCTCCAGCTCCTTGCTGAGCCCGCTGCCATCTCCAATGCGCGCCTGGAACAGCGCTCTGAACTCGGCCTCCGATTTCCAGACTGCCGCGCGCCGCCGGTTCCGGGCAAAATATTCGTAGCCCAGCCCTTCCTTGCAGAACTGTTTCATCAAATACAGCACGTCTTCATCCGCAAGCAGCGATATGGGATATTCCCGCACTGCCGTCAGCGTCTCACAGCTCACGCCATCCGCCAAAAGACGGCCGTCCGCCGCAAGCTGCCGCGCCGCTTCACTCCACAGGTTCTCCTGCTCCAGCAGCCGGCAGGCATCCTTCGAAAGAAAGGGGACATCTAATTTGAGCGTTTTTCCCCGCTCTGTCAGCGAATCATAGCAAAGCAAAGGATTTGGATCGGTTTCCGAAGCAAAGATATTGGTCAGCTTGGTCATTGCGTCTTTGAGCGCTTCCATCTCATAGAGAATAGACGGGTGGCTCTGCACCCACTTTTTCTCCGCGTCATGGGCATAAATTGCACTTTCAATTACGCTCAGAGCACTTTTGTGGTAGCCGATGCAGAGCGCCCCCTTGAACTTTACGATACGCATTCCCTTCAGCAGGCGCATATAATCCACCTGCGCATTTTTAAAGCCAATCGTTGTGGAATCACGGATAATATAATCCAGCCGGTCTACATCAATCGTAGAAAAATTCAGCAAACTGATAACGCAGTTCAGCAGCTCTGTCTCTCTTTTCCGGAGCAGGTATTCCTTGTCATATTTCCCGCTCTTATTCCGGTCCTCCAAGCGGATCTGCATCCCGATAATGCACCGGGCAAACAAGCTGCGCTCCTCCGCCGATTGAAAGCAGCCGGAAAATGTTCTTAAACCTACAACGCAGCTCATGCACTCATGGGGAGCAGGCATATTGGTTCCAAGCGCTTCAAACTCCTCAGAAAACTGCTTGTCTCCCACGCTGCTTTTCAGCTGGTTATACAATGTATGGTCTTCGTCGATATAAAAGGCCTCTCCCGTATGAGAAAAAGGCGCGTGGCCTATGTCATGGAGCAGACAGGCCAGTTCAAATATCCTTTTCACCTCTCCAATTTTGCTTTCGAGCGCCGTTCCCTTGCTTTTATCCCGGAGCTGCTGCTCAATCGCCTCAAATGCGGTGTGGCCCAAGTGATATACCCCCAAAGAGTGGACATACCGGTTATGGTGCGCCGCCGGGTACAAAGGCGTATAGCTTGTCTGGCGGATATCCTTCAGTCTTTGAAAGGCAGGCGTGTCAATAATATCTTTTACAAACCGGCTGTCTATTTCGATATATTCATAAATTGGGTCCTTGAACTGCTTTTTCGGCATTGCGCTTCCCGCCATTCTTCATGTATTTATAGTTCATGAGCTTGAAAACACCCGAGAGACTTTTCAGTAAAGTTGCCTTGCCGGCCGTTGCAGGAGGCTGGTTCATCTGTCCTCATAGTCAGGAACTCTGCGCTCAGCCCCGGCGACTTGCTGTGCCGGGTGAAAATGTCCATATGACGGTTTCCCCCGGCTAAAAATATAGTCAACGCGGTTGAAAAGAAGGAAACGCTTTTTTCAACCGGCGGGCCAAATGTCCGCCGGAGCGCAAAGCGGCCATGCGTTTCCTATGAAGTCAAACACAGAAAACCGCTCATACGGCTTGCGGCGCGGAAAAGAATCCTTTGGATTCTTTCCAGTTGTACTGACTATATCAGTCAATATCCCGTCCAGATATCCCGCAGACTTAAAAAAGGGCACTACTCCACGTAGTGCCCTTTCATCAAGCCCTTGAACTTATTCCCAGGGCTCTCAAGGACTCCTCGCCTGTAAGCGCCTTCGCAAGATCAACGGTAAGATTTTTTCTGAACTGACGGCGCAGCTCTTCCGCCTGTACGCCGTCTTTCAGCTCAATATACTCAATATTCTCATGCTCAATAATCGAAAAATATTCGGCGTAATCATGTACAAACTCATATGTGCTTTCTTTCGTCAAAAAAAGAATCGCATTTTGACCCGACGCCGTGAGAAGCCTCACAATTACCGTGCCATAATCGGCCAGCGTTTTTACGCTGATTCTTCGATTGGCCTCTTCGCTCCTCATCATTTCAATCAGTGCATTGGCAACCAGGTCCTCAATACCGATGTACCTGTACATGGTTTACACCCATTTCCTTTCCGCACCGCCGCCGCGCGCAGAAACAACAAAAAGCGCTCACCTTTCTTCCAAGCGCTCTCCTGCCGCATGCGGTCTCTTCAATTTTTATTTCAGTCTGCCACTTTTACCCCCAGCCTCCGCAAACCGTAGTCCGATTATATTCCATTTTCCCTCATCTTGCAAGGGCATTTTGCTATTTTCTTAAATTCCTCTTCACTGAAGCGCTTTCCCGCCCGCCTTCCGCGGAAAACCCAGAAGGCAAATTTCTTCAGGGTAAAATTGACACAACCACAGAAAACGTCTATAATTAACTAATAAATCTAATATAAAGAATAAGGAGATGGCAGCGATGGCCGCACTCAATGACTACATACAGCAAATTACGGACCCAGCGCTGCGGCAGAGGCTGGCGGAGGAAGCGGACCGTCTGGCTCAGCATACGACCTTTGGTCTGGTGTTTGAAGAGCACGTTCCGGAATACACTCTGCTTCACGGCCTTTCCATCCGGCGCGGCTCAACGGTTATCCGCAGAACAGACGGAAGCAATGAGATTTTTACCGTAAAACAAATAACCGGTGAAAGCGCCCTCTGCGAAAATGAAGACGCTTCTGAAACGGCAACATTTCCACTATCCGAATTAATTCCCATATCCCGGTTCGGCGACCCCATATTCCCTATGCTGGAGCCCATTGCCCGTGTGCAGAATGCCCCCGGAGACGGCCCTTGGCATTCCATTATCGAGGCTGACAACTATCACGCTCTTCAGCTTTTGGATTACCTTTACGAAGGGCAGGTTGACTGCATATACATTGATCCCCCCTATAATACCGGCGCACGAGACTGGAAATACAATAACAACTACGTTGATTCCGCCGACCAATGGAGGCACAGCAAATGGCTGTCCATGATGAAGCGGCGGCTTCTGCTTGCCAAGAGAATTCTCGCCCCTGACGGTGTTCTGATTACAACCATAGACGACAACGAATACGCCCACCTTTGGATTCTGCTGCATGACATTTTTCCCCAACTGTCCCACAACTGTGTGACCATACAGCACAATCCCGGAGGCACCCAGGGAAAAAGCTTCTCCGTTACCAACGAATATGCAATTTTTTCATATTCGGCCAAGAGCACCATTTATAGAAAGCAGCACACGGGAAAGGACGTCTACAATCTCCGCCGCTGGGGAAGCACATCGGGCCGGTATGAAGCCGCTACCTGTTTCTATCCCATCTATGTGGACGGCAATCTGAACGTTATTGGTTTCGGCGGCGTTTTAGCCAATGACCTGCACCCAGCGGCACAGACCGAGTGCAATTCCGACGGAACATTTTCCGTTTGGCCCATCGATGTAAACGGAACGGAGAAAAAATGGAGATATGCAAGAGACACTGTCGAGTCGGTGCAGGACCGAATGTTTGTTGAGCGGCGGAACAGCCGGCTTGAGATTATACTCCGCCGGGAAAGCGAGCCGCCGAAAACCGTATGGACCAATCCGCTTTTTAACGCAGAGGCATACGGCACCGATATGGTCAAGTCTATTATCGGCGGCGCCTTCTCCTTTCCCAAATCCTTATACGCGGTGCATGAGGCGCTGTCCTTTGCTGCCGCCGGCAAAAAGGACGCTCTTATCGTGGACTTTTTCGCCGGAAGCGGCACGACGCTGCATGCCGTAAATCTTTTGAATTCCGAAGACGGCGGGCGCCGCCGGTGCATTCTGGTTACAAACAACGAGGTGTCCGACACCGACGCCAAAGAATTGCGGGCCCAAGGCTTTCAGCCTGGCAATCCGGAATGGGAGGCCCGCGGCATTTGCCGCTCCGTAACCTGGCCGCGCACACAGTGCAGCATTCTCGGCAAGCAGGCCGGCGGAGAACCTCTTCCCGGCGACTACTTCACAAGCCGCCTCCTGAGCAGGGAAAGAAACCGCTCGTTCTACCAGCTCAGCTTTGTTGAAACTCCTGCCAATCTCACATTGACCGCTAAAAAGCAAATCATTTCCCTCATCGGCAAAGACAAGCTGGCCCAGTCGCTGGCAAAGGCAGACAGCCGGTTTATCGTTTCGAAGAAACACACGGCCTCCGTGCTCTTTGATCCGGATGCCGCGGAAGAATGGCTCGCCGCCTTGGATGGGCAGGAACATATTACCGACTTTTATATTGTGACAAAGGAAATCCGCAGATTCAGCAGCATAAAGAAAAGAATTGCCGCACTGCTTGGCACCGTTACCACCGCAGAATCTGTGAAGAAGCCTATGAGCCATGGCTTTGCCGCCAACGCCGAGTATTTCAAGCTCGGCTTTCTGGACAAGGACAGCGTGGCTCTTGGGCAGCGGTTTGCGGAGCTCCTGCCGCTGCTGTGGCTGAAAGCAGGAGCATCCGGTCCGCGTCCGGAGTTGAATGGAGAAACTCTTCCGGAGATGCTGATTCTTCCCCAGAACGGCTTTGCCGTTCTTCTGGATGAAGATTATTATGGTGAATTCTCCGAAAAGCTGCTTGCGGCGGGCGGTATAAGCACCGTTTTTTTTGTAACAGACTCCGAGGAGGCATTCCGGGAAATGTCAGACGGGATTGCCATCAAGGAGACATACCAATTATACCGTGACTATATTGATAACTTTGAAACCGGAAGCAGGAGGAACCGCCTATGAGAGCTACGCTTTTCCCTTTTCAAGAAACGGCTCTTGACAGCCTGCACGAAAAAATACGGAAGGCGCATATTATGTGGAGCGAGAAAGATCCGCAGATTATCATTTTTTCCGCTCCCACCGGCGCAGGCAAAACCATTATGATGACCGCACTGTTTGAGGAAATTATTTTTGGCCACCCAGATGGCATAGCGGAGCCGGATTCGGTATTTGTGTGGCTGTCCGACATGCCCGAGCTGAACGAGCAGACCCGCCGGAAAATCGAGAGCAAGTCGGATCGATTCCGTGCGCGGGACATCCATGTCATCGACTCCACTTTTGACGCAGAGTTTTTCCCGCCGGGCAGCATCAATTTTCTCAACACCCAGAAGCTGGGCTCCGACAAGCGGCTGACCCAGGGCGGAGAGCGCAGCTACACAATCTGGCAGACACTTGCCAATACAGCAAAGCGTCAGCCGAAATCCTTCTACGTGATCATTGACGAGGCCCATCGCGGCACATATACCTCGAGACAGGCCGAGGATAAAGCCCAGTCCATTATGCAGAAATTTATCAAGGGCAGCAAGGAGGACGGCCTGCCTCCCCTGCCGCTTGTCATCGGCGTAACCGCTACTCCCCAGCGCTTTCAGCGCCTCACAGACGGCATGACGTCTACAACTCAAGGCATCAAGATTTCCCCTGATGATGTGCGGGAATCCGGTCTGCTGAAGGATCGGATCATTATCCATTTTCCGGAAACAGCCATTGGTGCGGATATGACAATGTTTACGGAAGCGGTTATAAACTGGAAAACCAAATGCAGCCGCTGGAGCGCTTACTGCGACCATGAGGGTATTCAAAAACCTGTACGCCCCATCCTCGTGGTACAGGTTGAAGACGGAAATGAACGCACCTCTACTCAAACCAATTTGACTTCCTGTATTCATATTCTCGAAAAATCTCTCGGGCGCAGGCTCCGCCCCGGCGAAGCAGTCCATACCTTTGACAAGCGGGATACCCTCAAGGCCGGCGGTGTAAATATCCGCAAAATTGACGCATCCCATATTGAGGAAGACGAAACCGCTATGGTCGTGTTCTTCAAAATGAATCTCTCCACCGGCTGGGACTGCCCGCGGGCCGAAACCATGATGTCTTTCCGCCACGCTAACGACTACACCTATATTGCCCAGCTTCTTGGACGCATGATCCGCACCCCCCTTGCCAGACGGGTGGAGTCTGACGCCGAGTTGAACAATGTCGGCCTGTTTCTTCCCTTTTTTGATGAGGAAACGGTAAAAAAAGTCGAGAGCGCTCTTCAAGACAACGAAGCAATCGCTCCCGCCGAAACCGGCACCAACAAAGAACTTGTCACGCTGGCACGTAATCCAAATTTTGCAGACATTTTCGGTTCCATGGACCTTGTCACCTATCGAATTCCAACCACCCGGAGGCAGCCAGCCCTGCGCAGGCTGGTTGCCCTCGCCCGTGCGCTTACCCAGGACAGAATCGCCCCCCAGGCCCGGAAAAGCACATTAAAACGGGTGCTGGATAAATTTGAAGCGGAACTTACCGCAATGAAACAATCCGGCAGGTTCGACACCAGCGCAGCCGCTGTCACCGCTCTGTTTCTGCGAACGCTGACCATCGACTACAGAGACGGGGACGCCGGCAAGGCCAGCAGCGCCGTCAAAACCGTTGAACTCTCCGACGCGGATATAGGCAGCCTGTTTGAAAAGGCTGGCAAGGTGCTGGGCGAGGGTCTGCATAAAGAATACTGGAGGCGCCATGCCGCCCGCGACCCCTCCGAGGTAAAAACCGAGATGATTGTCCTGGCTGGTGATAATCAGGCGATGGAACACCTCGAGGAGTTTTCCGGCAGGCTGTTTCATGAACTGTTTGACAGCTACCGCGGAGCCTTCCGGGAGTTAAGCGAAGGCCGCAGGGATATTTATAACAAGCTGGCAATGGCCTCGGCCACTCCTATTCCCCTCGCCTGGGAGCTGCCGCAAGCCATTGATTTTTACGCCGGGCAGAATGGTCAGGACTGCAAGCAGCATCTTTTCATCCCCGCGGAGGGAAACGCATTCTCCATCAGCCTTGGAAACTGGGAGGATGGCGTCATGGAAGAGGAACGGAGACGAGATGATTTTGTGGCATGGCTCCGCAATCTCGACCGCAAACGGTGGTCACTTGAGATTCCATATGAGGCCTGCGGCGTGATAGTTCCCATGTTTCCCGATTTAATCATTGTCCGCTCCAGCGTCCATGGCTATGTTTTTGACATTCTTGAGCCCCATGATCCCAGCCGAAAAGATAATTATCCCAAAGCAGTCGGCCTGGCAAAGTTTGCCGAAAAGCACGGCGAACTCTTTGGGCGTATCCAACTGATCCGAAAGAAGAAGGGACCGGACAGGCGTGAGCATTTTTATCGCTTAGATATGGGAAAAATTGCGGTCAGGGAAAGCGTTCGCGGCGTTACTTCAAATACTGCGCTTGATCAAATATTTGAAAAGTATGCCGTTACGGAGGAACCTCACGAGTAAGCGCCGGTATACCAAATATTGTTCTTCATTGCCGTGAGAGATAGGAACCTCAAAAAATCGCCTTATGGAGTATGCCAGGATCAAGGTCAAACGCTATTCAAGAAAAAAGACAATATTCTTTTGACGGAATACACCGGTGATCTTTGGAACCTTGACCAGGCTAAAGCTGCGCCGCAACAGCTTTTCGACATCCGGAACGAAAACAAACCTCCCAAACCGGGCCAATCCAACCGGGCGTCCCTCACATCAGCGTTCAAGCATGATTTATGGCCTGTAAACTTGCCCTATAAGACAATCAAGGCATACCAAATGCAAGAAACGATTGACGGTTGCGGCAAGGGGTACAGCACCCAACCGCTATTAAAAACCTTTGGGCCATCTTGACCGGTTCGCCCTGAAATTAGACGTGGTTTCCCGGTGCTATTCCAAACTTCTGGCTTCTGATCCGGTGTCGCCCTCAGCCGGGACAGGCTCGGTAATGAAGTGATCGAACGGCTCTGGAACCACAGCAGGAAACCGCAGGTGGACAGCGTATTGATTTTTGTTGGCAGTAAGAAAAGCCGGAACCCATGAAAAATCAAGGGTTCCGGCTTTTCTTACAGTCATTATGGCAGAGCGGATTTCAATGGCAGCCATTTGAAAGCAAGGACGGGGCTATAAAATCAGCGCTCCTCATGGCGGCGGAAAACAGATCGCAGACAGAAAAATAGTCCTCTTTTACCTTTTGTGCTGCGGTATTCTTACATTGGCAATTTCACTAATTGGAGATTGAACTGCAAAATTTCTATCATAAAAAAAGGAGATTTGTCAATCCTCTTTAGGGAAAAATGGAGAAAATTTGAATATTTATAAAATTTCTTTTACATATTACCGCAAAAATATGGTAAACTAAAGGAAAAAGCTGAGAGAAATGCCAGAAGGTGGCCAAAAGTGCGGCCCTGAAAAAGGAGGACAATATGTTTCAAGCAGGAGAACTGGTCGTGTATGGGTCTACCGGCGTCTGCCGGGTGGAGGAAATTGTGGGACTTGAACAGCCCGGCAGAGACCGGGGAAAGCGGTACTATCTGCTTAAGCCTCTGTGGCAGGACGGTGTGATTTATGCTCCGGTAGACAGCGATAAAGTTCCTATGCGCCCGGTAATGAGCCGGAAGGAGGCAGAGGCGCTGATTGATCGGATGCCCGGTATTGAAGAGGCGTCCTGGTGTGGAACTACGGCGCAAGCCCTGACTCAGCAGTATCAGTCCGCAGTTCGGGACGGGGGACACCAGGCTTTAATTGAGATGATGAAGGCCATTCACCACAAGCGAGGCATAGCGGAATCGAAAAACCGCAGGCTGGGAATGGTCGACGAACGGTATATGAAGCAGGCAGAGCGGCTGCTTTATGGGGAGCTGGCAGCGGCGCTGGAGATAGGCTTTGAAGATGTGGAGTCTTACATTGCCGGGCGGATTGAGGAGAGTGCCGGTTCTGCCGGAGCATGAGAGAAAACAAGGAGACGGGGCGGCCGTCTCCTGCTGTTTTATTTTAGCGGTATTTCTTGGGGAGCACGCCAAAATAGATTTTCTGACATGCTTTTAGGCCTTGTTTGAAAAATGTCAAAACACCCAAACAGCGGATCTTTTTCCGCCGCTCTGCGTTAAATTTTCTTGCCGGGCGACAGCCCGCCTGCAAAAATTTGCCTTGATTGGCGATTGGATAGCCGTTGGCGGCTCTGCCGCCTTACGGATATCACATGCCCTCTGGGTAAACAATCTCTCGCCGCCGGGCATTCCGTCAATTTTCAAACAAGGCCTAAACCATTGTTGAAAAGAGAGAAGCATTTTATCGGATAATTTCCTGAACCAGTCTGGCGGTCATTCCCCATATGACGTGATTTTTGCAGCGCCATATGGGAATTTCTACATGTCCATGACTCCAGGGATAGCTTCGGGGGATGCCCACGTCCCCGTAAGGAAAATCTTCCGGAACATGAGGGACTAGGTCATAATATCGGGTATCCGGAGCCGTTTTCCGAAAGAATGCCAAGGAAACCGTGAAAGCCTCTGCAACCTCTGCCGGGGAAGGACGCATGGCGGCCAATCCTGCCGGAGATACCAGCCCCAGAACCGGACGGAGCAGAAAACCGCGCTGGTTGCAGATAAAATCAGGGGTTCCCAAAAGGGAGATTTCCTGGCGGGGAATCGAGAGCTCCTCTTCGGTTTCCCGAAGGGCACAGTCGAAAACAGTTTCTCCGGGTTCCATCCGTCCACCGGGAAAACACACCTCGCCGCCCTGCCGCAGGTGGGCGGCTCGGACCTCGAAAAGGAGGTGGAGGCCGTCCGCCTGCGCCACTAAGGGACAGAGAACCGCGTAGCTGTGTCTTGCCCCGAGAAGACCCGGCTCATGGCCTTGAAACCGGCAGGCCAGACGTTCCAGCTCTTTCATCACAGCAATGCGGTCAGGGCCTGACGGCAATTTTCAATATCCACTGCTGGGGCGCTGGGGGCATATTCCCCGTCCAGGGACCAAGGCAGGTCCTCTTCCGTCTCCAAACGGATGGAGGAGACGTGACGGAAGATCAGGCCGTGGCTGTCATATTCCTGGTTCAGCAGGGCATGGACAAGGCTTTGAAGATTGGCGGCAGTTTTGGGACTGGGGATCAGCAGCATTTCAAAAAGACCGTCGTCCAGGACAACCCGTTCCGGGTCCAGCTTCATCAATCCGCCAATAGAGGTGGAGTTGCACACGGCGCCGAAGAGGTATTCTCCGTCCAGTGTTTCCCCATCAGCGGTGAGGCGGATGCGGTAAGGACGAAGCGTGCTCAGGTCTTTCATGCCTTCGATGATATAAGCGAGATGGCCCAGGGCGTTTTTAGCGGACTGCGAAGCGGCATAGGATGTCCGGGTAAAAGCCCCGAAGGAGGCCACATAGATAAAATTCCTGCCGTTCCAGCGGCCCAGGTCCAGCTGACGGGGAAC
Organism: uncultured Oscillibacter sp.; assembly: GCA_910576845.1. GTDB lineage: Bacteria > Bacillota > Clostridia > Oscillospirales > Oscillospiraceae > Oscillibacter. Next base: position 15,052 of record CAJTJA010000017.1, on the reverse strand, counting down.
GTTGCGGGTGATAGCGGCAGCGGCCTCCGCGGGGTCTCCGGAAATATGGAGGCTGGAGGCAAAATCATTGGTGCTTCCCTGCGGCAGATAGCCCAGGAGAGGCGGCTTGCGCAGGCATGTCAGGCCGGAAACCACCTCGTTCAGCGTGCCGTCCCCGCCAACAGCGACTACAAGATCATAGCGGCCGCCCTCCCGCCTGGCGGTTTCGGCGGCGTCACCGGGAGCGGCGGTAATGTGAATGGAAATAAGATAGCCGGCCTGGGAAAGGACGGCTGCCGCGTCGAACAGAGGGCCGTGAGATTTGTTTTTTCCAGCGCGTGGATTAACGATCATTAAAAGCTTGCGCTGTTTCATTGTTACTACCTCCTGGAAGAGCTGGACAGAGAGCTTGCTCTGTCAGCATACCACAGAAAAGAATTAAAATACCGTTAAAAAATTTTTCCCGGCGGCATAAGGCGGGAGGGGGGCAAGAGATAAAAAGAAAACAGCCTTGAGAGAAATTCATTCTCGGGAAACGCCTTGGGGCACAGGGCTATGCGAGGCAAAAGAGCGGTATGACATGCGCTTCTATTGACGGATTTTCAAAGCTTCCGGGTTCCTCGAAAGCGGACCCGGTCTGGCAGAATGTTTTAATGATTCAAGTATATCACGGAAAAATGAGGATTGCAATTCCCCTGCGGCCCGTGTAGAATAATAGCAGAGAAAGGCTGGTGGAGGCTATGGACCGAAAGGACAATTACATCAGTATGGGGGTAACGGCATTCCTGACCGCCGCGGCCATCATGCTGCTCTACGACACGATCTTTGGCGGGAAAGCAGTCCTCGCGTTGACGACGGCGGTGGAACCCATCCTCTATGGGGCTTTCATCGCCTATCTGCTGGCGCCGATGGTCAACTTTTTTGAGAGGCATTTGGCTCCCCAGCCGGCCGGGCGGCAGCGGAAACGCTCTGCTGCCGCGTCGATTCGGGCAGTTAGCATTGTGCTGAGCTGGCTGGTGATTTGCTTTTTCTTTTATCTTTTGGCCTCGGTGCTGATGCCGGAAGTTTACAAGAGCGTTTTGCAGCTGGTGGACAACGCCGACAATTATTACCGCACCATCAGCGGCTGGATTATTCACATGCTGGAGACCAATCCTGCGGTGGCGAACTGGGTGAGCCAGCAGATGGCGTCTTATTTCCAGGACATAGATAAGTGGCTTACCAGCGGTGTGCTGCCGCAGCTCCAGATGGTGATATTTACGGTGTCCGGCGGCCTGTTAAACGTGATGAATTTTGTTAAGGGCCTGTTGGTAGCGATTATTGCCTCGGTTTATCTTCTGGCCACCAAAGAGCGCTGCGCCGCCTATGGGCGGAAGCTGGCCTACAGCCTGTTTTCTCACGAAAACGTGGGATTGGTTCTCCGGGGTGTGCGGCGCGCGGACTCTATTTTTTCCGGTTTTGTTCGGGGGAAACTCTTGGATTCCATTATTATTGGAATTCTGTGCTTTGTGGGCTGCTCTATTCTGAAATTCCCTTATACGCCCCTGGTTTCCGTTTTTGTGGGAGTGACAAACATCATTCCCTTCTTTGGCCCTTTCCTGGGAGCAATCCCCAGTATCTTTTTAATTTTGCTGGTTTCGCCTATGAAAGCGCTGTACTTCGCCATTTTTGTTTTGGCGCTTCAACAGCTGGATGGCAATGTGATCGGTCCTAAGATTTTGGGAAATACCACGGGACTTTCCAGCCTGTGGGTAATCATTGCCATTTTGGTAGGCGGCGGTTTCTTCGGTGTGGTAGGGATGTTTTTCGGCGTGCCGGTATGTGCCTGTCTCCACAGCCTGACTAATTTTTTTGTGGATGTCCGTCTGAGGAGGAAGGGATTGCCGCTGGAGTCCAATGATTATGCCGCCGGCGGCGGCTATGGGCCGGGGGCGCCGGAGGAGAGAACGAAAAATTTGTGAAAAGTATTGCAATCTCCTCTCCCTTCGTGTAGAATACGGCCTTGGGGTTTCCGGAAGACCGGGGCCTCAAGGCTCTGTTCATGATTGCCGGAATCGAATTTTGAAAGATCAACATGAGCGGGGAACTGCGCGGCCGGGGGACTGTCTTGATGTTCCACCAGGTTTGGGAGCGCGTGAATGTTCTTTTTGCTCCTTTTTCTTTCAAGAAAAAGGAGGACAACTGAATAGAGCCGGATTATTTTGTCTGGGCGGGACAGTTTCCCCGTCCAACACTGACCTGTTACCGGGCAGTGATGAAAGGATGCAGACATGAAGAAGAAACTTTTGGCGCTCCTTCTTCTGCTGGGCCTCCTGAGCACCGTACTCTGCGGATGCGGAGACGGCAGCGCGGAGAAGGCGGCAGACGAGGGACAGACCAGCGGCTCCGAAAACCAAGAGGCGCCGGGCACGGCGGACCACCCCGCTGAGATTACCGTCGGCATTGCTCAGGACCTCGATGAGAGCCTTGACCCCCACAAGGCTGTGGCGGCAGGGACGAAAGAGGTTATGTTCAATGTATTTGAGGGCCTGATGAAGCCTACTCCGGAGGGGGACCTGATCCCCGCCGTGGCCGAAAAATATGAGATTTCTGATGACCAATTGGTCTATACTTTTACCATTCGGGACGGAATCAAATTCCATAATGGCAGCCCCGTGACGGCTGGCGACGTGGTGAATTCCATCACCCGCTGCATAGCGCCCTATGAAGCCGACGTTCTGGCGGTGGAAGCTCTGTCGGCGGTGGATAAGGTGATAACGGCGGAGGATGATCGGACCGTTCAGATTCGCCTGAAAGAACCGAATACGGAGTTCCTCTCCTATCTGACATTAGCCATCCTTCCGGCGGACTATGACCAGCAGGACACTGCTCCCGTGGGGACGGGGCCCTTCAAGTTCGTCTCCCGGGCGGCTCAGGACTCCATTGTCCTGGAACGCTTCGAGGACTACTGGGGCGAGGGCGCTTACTTGGATAAAGTTACCTTTAAGATTATCGAGAACGCGGACAGCATTCTTATGAGCCTCCAGAGCGGAGCGGTGGACATGTTTGCCCACCTGACCAGCACCCAGGTGGCCCAGCTGGGTGACGGCTTCAACATTGAGGAGGGTACCATGAATCTGGTTCAGGCCATGTACCTGAACAACGCCGAGAAGCCCTTTGATGATGTGCGGGTCCGGCAGGCCCTGTGCTATGCCGTCGACCGCCAGCAGATTCTGGACCTGGCCTTTGACGGTTACGGCAGCCTGATCGGTTCCAGTATGTACCCTGCTTTCGGCAAGTATTTCGACGATTCCCTGACCAACCACTATTCCCACGACGTGGAGAAAGCCAAGGCTCTGCTGGCCGACGCGGGCTATCCCGACGGCTTTGCCATGACCATCACCGTTCCCTCCAACTATCAGCCCCACATTGACACCGCCCAGGTGATCGTGGAGCAGCTCAGGGAGGTGGGCGTCACCGCTGAGATCCAGCTGGTGGAGTGGGGCACCTGGCTCTCCGACGTGTACGCCGGGAGGCAGTTCCAGTCCACTGTGGTGGGCGTGGATGCCTCCACGATGACGGCCCGGGCGCTTTTGGAGCGGTTTACTTCTTCCGCAAGCAATAATTTTATCAATTACAACAACGAGGAGTATGACGCCTTTTTCCAGCAGGCTGTTACAGCGGCAGATGACGAAACCAGAACTGCCGCCTATAAGCAGGCGGAGGCCAACCTGACGGAGAACGCCGCCAATGTGTACATTCAGGACCTGGCCGACCTTGTGGCCGTCCGCAAGGGCCTGGAGGGAGTGCGTTTCTACCCCATCTATGTGTTGGATCTCGCGGGTATTCGCCGTACGGCATAAAAATTTGAAAGTTTGAGAGAGCGGAGAGTGAGGATCGGGAAAATGCATCTTCATTCTCCGCTTTTTCTGAGGGATTTCATTTATGAAATACGCGTTTAAGCGGGTCATAACGCTGCTGGCAACGATGCTGATTGTCTCTTTCCTGACGTTTGCGGCATTCGCCTTGATTTCCGGCGATACCGCTACCGCGATGCTGGGGACATCCGCTACGCCGGAGCGTCTGGCGGCCCTGAGGGAGGAGCTTGGGTTGAACCGGCCCCTGCCGGTCCGCTACGGCGAGTGGCTCTTTGGTTTTTTTGCCGGGGATATGGGGGTATCCACAAGCTATAAGCAGCCTGTATGGGATATCTTGGCTCCCAAAGTGGGACTGACGCTCTGCCTGAGCCTGACAGGCTTTCTGCTGATTACGGCGGTCTCTATCCCTCTGGGACTTTGGTCTGCGGGACGGCGGCGGTGGGAGGGGGCGAGAACGGCGGCAAATCAGCTCTGCATGGCGGTTCCGCCCTTTTTTACCGGTATTTTGCTGTCCTGGGTTTTCGGCGTAGGGCTGAAGTGGTTTGTGCCGGGGCAGTTTCCCGATGTGAAAAAAGATTTTTTCGGAGCGGCGGTTTACATGCTCTTTGCCGCCGCGGCCCTGTCCATTCCGCGAATTGCTATGACGGTGCGGATGCTTCGCAGCACGGTTCAGGAGGAGATGGGGAAAGACTATGTCCGGACCGCCATTTCCAGGGGCAGCAACCGCGGGAGTGTTCTGCGGCGGCATGTGCTGAAAAATGCGCTTCCCCCGGTCGTCACTTTTTTGGCTCAGACGATGGCAGAGATTGTGGCAGGAAGCATCGTGGTAGAGCAGGTCTTCGTAATTCCGGGCCTGGGACAGATGCTTGTGACGTCCATCAGCAATCGGGATTATCCTGTGGTCCAGGCGATTGTGGTAATTCTGGCTTTCTGGGTGGTGCTGGCAGGAACATCTGCGGATCTTATTAACCAACGGCTTGACCCGCGGCTCCGGTTGGGAGGGGCAGTATGAAGAGAGGGAACGGCTTTCTGACCGCGGGACTGCTGCTGACATGCGTCTTGACGGCGCTGATTCTTGTGGGGTTTTTCTGGACGCCCTATGACCCGAATGCCATGGCGGTAGGGGGAAAATTTGACGGCCCCTCCCTGGCCCACTGGATGGGGACGGACAACTTTGGCCGGGATATCTTTAGCCGGGTGCTCAAAGGAACGGGAACGACAGTATCCATTGCCCTGGTTACCCTAGCCATCGGAGCGGTGTGCGGCTGTCTTGTTGGTGCTCTGACCGGATATTTTGGCGGACCGGCGGACGGTCTGCTGATGCGCCTGAACGATGCGCTGACAGCCTTCCCCAGCATTTTGCTAGCACTGGTAGTCATCTCCATTCTCGAACCGGGGAAGAAGGCCAATGTAATTTTGGCTTTGGGCCTGGTATTTATCCCCAGCTTTGCCAGGGTGACACGCACGGCGTTTGCTGGTCTGCGGGATGTAAACTTTATTAAGAGCGCCCGTCTGATGGGGGCTGGAAGCGTGCGGATTTTGGCGGTCCACATGCTGCCGAATATGCTTTCCGTGCTGCTGCCGGCACTGACAATCGGGTTTAACAATGCGGTTTTGGCGGAGGCGTCCATGAGCTTTCTCGGTATTGGTGTTACGCCGCCTGATGCTTCCCTGGGCTATATGCTCTCCGAGGCGCAGGGAATGCTGTTCGCCGCCCCCTGGTATGCCCTTGGAACAGGGCTGGTCATTGTGCTGCTGGTCTTCAGCGTAGGACTGCTGGGCGAGGGCCTGCGCCGGCGGGATAAGGGGGTGCTGTGATGCTGGAGATTCGGGAGCTTCATGTTCGCTTTCTCAATCGTGACCGGGAGGCCGTAGCCGGAGTCAGCTTATCCATTGGTAACGGGGATGTTTTAGGCCTTGTGGGCGAATCCGGCTCCGGCAAGACCGTCACGGCTATGAGCGTGGCGGGACTGCTGCCTCGAAAACAGTGCGATTATTCAGGAGCAATTTTTCTGGATGGTGTGGAGCTGCTTCATGCAGACCGGGAAAAGTTGCGGAGAATTCAGGGGAAGGATATCGGCGTGGTATTTCAGGAGCCGCAGACGTCCATGGATCCTCTGATGAAAATTGGTCCTCAGGTGGAGGAGGTTCTCAGGGTTCATACAAAGCTGAGCGCTGAGGAACGCCGCCGTATGGCACTGGAGGCCATGGCTGCGGTGGAGCTTCCGGAAGTGGAAAAGGTATACGAGAAATATCCTCACCAGCTCTCCGGCGGAATGCTTCAGCGGGCGATGATTGCGGCGGCGGTAATTGCGAAGCCAAAGCTGCTGCTTTTAGACGAGCCCACCACTGCCTTGGATGTGACGATACAGGCCCAAATTTTAGAGCTTTTGAAAAAATTGAACCGGGAATCCGGCATCTCCATGCTGTTTATTTCTCACAATCTGAACGTGGTGAGGAAGCTCTGCGGCAGGGTGGCGGTGATGCAGAGGGGCGCATTGGTAGAAGAAGGAACGGCCAATGAAGTGTTTTATCACCCGAAGCATCCGTATACCCAGCGGCTGATTGCGTCCATTCCCACCAGGAACCGGAAGGAGGAAGGACGATGAGCGGGGAGCTGGTGTTATCCCTGAAGCATGTTTTCAGCGGCTATACCGACGGGGGAGGACTGCTGGGAAAGAAGGAGCGGCAGGAAGTTCTTCAGGACGTCACCTTCGATGTTTTTCATGGAGAGATACTGGGCCTGGTGGGCGAGTCCGGGACGGGGAAGTCTACGTTGGCCCGGACGATCCTGGGAATGGTTCGGCCGGAGCGGGGAGAGGTTGTTCATTACACAAAGAGACCCCAGATGGTTTTTCAGGACCCTTACAGCGCTTTAAATCCTTTTTACAGCGTAGAGTGGAACTTGGAAGAACCTCTGCGAGCCTGCGGCAAATATGACAGAGCGGAACGGAAGCGCCTGGTTCGGGAAATGCTGGCGCGTGTAGAATTGACGGAAGATTACCTTGCGGCGAAGCCGGCGGAGCTCTCCGGCGGCCAGTGCCAGCGGGTCAGTATTGGAGCGGCGCTGATTCAGCAGCCTAAATTCCTGATTGCCGACGAGCCGGTATCCGCCTTGGATGTCACGATACAAGCCCAGCTGCTGGATATGCTCCGGACGCTCCGCCGGGAACTGGATTTAAGCTATCTTTTTATTTCTCACGATCTAAATGTGGTTTACCAGCTCTGCGACCGGGTGTTGGTGATGAAAAGGGGACGCATTATTGAGCAGGGGACCGTGGATGAAATCTTTCATTGTCCCAAAGAGGAATATACCAAACAGCTTTTGGCTGCGGCAGAGTAGTTGCTGCCTTTTTTTGAAAAGAGCGGGAGCTGACATACCGTCAGGCTTGGCAATTTGCAAAGCCACAGGGACGGCAACGGAGAAGGGTAATGAGATTGAAAGCTTTTCTTTTAAATCATAAGAAACTTCACATTTGGCTGTTTGCCGATTTGGGGATATTGGCGGCCTATCTTCTTCTCCGCGGGCAAAGAGCCCTGATGAATGCCCTGGCAGATCATATTACCGGCCCTTTGCGACAGGGAATCGGAAGAGTGTGCTATCGGGTTCCCTTTTCTGTTATGGAGGCTCTGGAGGTGGGGCTGGTCCTTTTTGGGATTGGATATCTGATTTGGAGTGCTGTTGCTGTGGCTGGGGCGGTGAAGGGACAGCGGGGAAGCCGGGTTTACAGCGCACTGCTGGGGGCGCTGTGCATGGTACTCTCTATTTGCGCGGGATTCTGTCTCCTATGGGGGATCAATTACTGGACAGACAGCTTTCAGGATAAATCCGGCATTTATGCCCAGCCTGTAGCCTTGGACGATCTCAAGGCGGTGACGGAATATTTTGCAGTTCAGAGTGTTGAAGCTGCGGGGAAGGTAGAACGGGACGAACATGGGCTGTTTGCTGTTTCAAGGGAGGACATTCTGAAAAACAGCGTCCATGTGTATGACGAAATCTCCAAAATATTTCCCTTCCTGGAGTTTGATGATCCCGGCGTAAAGGCCATGGCGTTTTCCAGACTTATGAGCATGCTGGATTTCACAGGGTTTTACTGCCCCTACACTGGAGAATCCAATGTCAATGTGGATAGTCCGGCTTGTATGCTGCCGTCTACAGTGGCACATGAGCTGGCGCATCAAAGGGGATTTGCGTCGGAGCAGGAGTGTAATTTCCTGGCGGTGTTGGCGTCTACTGCCAGTGAAGACCCGGCTTATGTATATTCCGGCTGGTTGGTTGGTTACGTATATCTGGGCAATGCGCTGTATGCGAAAGACCCGGAGGCTTATTGGACCATTCGAGAGCGCCTTTCGGAGGAGGTTCAGCTGGATCTGGCCTATAACAACGCCTATTGGGCTCAATTTCAAGACACGCCGGCTCAGCGGGCCTCCAATAAGGTGTACGACGGGATACTGAAGGGTTACGGTGATGAGCGGGGCATACAGTCCTATGGCACGGTTGTGGATCTGCTGGTAGTTTATTACCAGCGGGAGCAGGGATGAAAACTAAGAGATTCAGTGAAGCGCAGGACGGGTACCTTTGGCATAGAGCTTCTGGGACTGAAAATCATACTGTGAGATAATTTATAAAGCATTTGACAAAAAGGTGGTATTGTTCGGAATTCCTTCCAAACAATACCACCTTTTTTGCTTTATAGCCGTCGCAGAAGCGGTACAATTACGGTACGGCTCCCCTTAAACCTCTGACGGCGCCTCACTCGAATCCCCGAAAGTCCTTATGGCTCTAGCGTCCTGCGCCTGCCGTTCCTCAATGGCTTCCTTCAAAATCATATCCTTCACCTTCATGAGCCGGATCGTTGTTGCACGGTCATTCTCGTCCAGCTTCATGTTGATATAACGGATCGCCTCTTGGGTATTGGGGATCATCACATACTCCAAAGCGTTGACCCGGCGGCGGGTCTTTTCGATTTCCTCCGCCATCAGCTGGGCAGACTTCTCGATCTCCGCCAGCTTCAAAAGCTTCTTGAACACCTTCCCAAGAGCGTCTACCGCTGTGTCCAGCTCACCGGACGTTGCGGCGAAGCCGTAGGGATAGATGTCTGAATCCGACCGGGTCTGAGTCTGGAAGTCATATACCGGCACATTGACGGACATGATGTTCTGGAATGTCATTGTCAATTCCACGCTCTGCTTCGGATAGAGCAGAGCCTGCTCCATGGCCTCGGAGCTCATGAGGGCAGAGGCCACTGTGAAAGCCCCATGGACCGTCATCAGTTCTTCCTCCACCTCGGCCCGAAGGGCCCGGACCTCCCGGACCGTTTCCAGAAACTGCTTCATCAGCTCATCCCGCTTGTCTTTCAGCAGCTTGTGGCCCCGCTGGGCGGTGCGCAGCTTGCCTTTCAGGCGGGTGAGCTCCATTCGGGTGGGGCTTACCGTGATATTCGCCATGGCTCACCCCTCCTTACTGCTCGTCTTTTTTCGGCCAGTATCTCTCGATCAGCTCGGGTTTGATACGCTTCAATTCTGCCTTTGGCAGAATGCTCAAAAGCTCCCAGCCCAGGTTTAATGTCTCCTCAATGGAGCGGTTCTCCTCATAGCCCTGGTTGACGTAGCGCCGCTCAAACTCATCGGCAAACTTGGCGTAAAGCAGGTCCGTGGGGGTCAAAGCCGCTTCACCCAAGATGGACATCAGCTCCTTGTTGTCCTTGCCGGTGGAGTAGGCCGCGAAGAGCTGGTTCATGGTGTTGGCGTGGTCCTCGCGGGTCTTGCCCACGCCGATGCCCTTATCCTTCAGACGGGACAGGGAGGGCAGTACGTCCACAGGGGGATTGATGCCCTGGCGGTACAGCGACCGGGACAGGATGATCTGGCCCTCGGTGATATACCCCGTCAGGTCGGGGATGGGGTGGGTCTTGTCGTCCTCGGGCATGGTCAGGATGGGAATCAGGGTGATGGAGCCCTTCTTCCCCAGCTGGCGGCCGGCCCGCTCGTACAGCGTCGCCAGGTTCGTGTACAGGTAGCCCGGGAAGCCGCGGCGGCCCGGGACCTCCTTCTTGGCGGCGGAGACCTCCCGGAGGGCCTCGGCGTAGTTGGTGATGTCGGTCATGATGACCAGGACGTGCATATCCTTCTCAAAGGCCAGATACTCCGCGGCGGTCAGGGCCATGCGGGGGGTGGCGATGCGCTCGACGGCGGGGTCGTTGGCGAGGTTCGAGAACAGGACGGTGCGGTCGATGGCCCCGGTGCGCTTGAACTCGTTGACGAAGAACTCCGACTCCTCGAAGGTGATGCCGATGGCGGCGAAGACCACGGCGAAGTTGGCGCTCTCGTCTCCCAGCACCTTGGCCTGCCGGGCGATCTGGGCCGCCAGATTGGCGTGGGGCAGGCCGGAGCCGGAGAAGATGGGCAGCTTCTGCCCGCGGACCAGGGTGTTCAGTCCGTCGATGGTGGAAATGCCCGTCTGGATGAACTCGTTGGGGTAGTCCCGGGCGGCGGGGTTCATGGGCAGGCCGTTGATGTCCCGGTACTCCTCGGCCAGGATGGCGGGGCCGCCGTCGATGGGCACGCCCATGCCGTTGAACACCCGGCCCAGCATGTCGCCGGACACGCCCAGCTGGAGGGGATGGCCCAAAAAGCGCACCTTGGACTGGGCCAGGTTGATGCCGGCGGCGGACTCGAAGAGCTGGACCACGGCGGTGTCGCCGTTGACCTCCAGCACCTGGCCCCGGCGGGTGGTGCCGTCGTGGAGCTCCACCTCCACCAGCTCGTTGTAGGTGACGTTTTCCACCATCCGGACCATCATCAGGGGGCTGACGATCTCCTCTACGGTTTTGTATTCACGAATCATCAGTTGTCACCTCCCTGGGCGGCGATCTCGGCGATCTGGCCCTCCATCTCGGTCCCGATTTCCTCGTAGACCTTGACATACTCCTCGGCGGGAACGCTCTTGGCCCGGCCGATCTTCTCCCGGACGGGGATGTCGAAGAGCTTCATCACGTCGGCGCCCTTGGCAATGGCGTCCCGGCACAGGGCCTCATAGCGGAGAATCAGCGCCAGCAGTTTGCCTTGGCGGTCGTAACTGGAATAGCCGTCGATATCGGTGAAGGCGTTTTGCTGGAGGAAGTCCTCCCGAACCATCCGGGCAACCTCCAATGTCAGCTGGTCGGCGGGGGACAGGGCATCCTTACCGACGAGCTGGACGATTTCATTCAGGCTGGCCTCCTGCTGGAGGATGCTCATGGCATGGCCGCGGTCCTTCATGAAGTCCGTACCGAAGTTCTCATCAAACCAAGGCTTGAGGGTATCCAAATACAGAGAGTAGGAGTTCAGCCAGTTGATGGCGGGGAAGTGGCGCTTATAGGCCAGGGACGCGTCCAAAGCCCAGAACACCTTAACAATTCGCATGGTGGCCTGAGAGACAGGCTCACTAAGGTCGCCGCCCGGAGGCGACACCGCACCCACGGCGGTTAAGGAGCCGCGGCGCTCATCGGAGCCGATGCACTCCACGCTGCCGGCGCGTTCATAGAACTGCGCAAGACGGGAGGACAGGTAGGCGGGGTAGCCCTCTTCGCCGGGCATTTCCTCCAGACGGCCGGACATCTCACGGAGAGCCTCGGCCCAGCGGGAGGTGGAGTCGGCGATGACGGCCACGTCATAACCCATATCCCGGAAATACTCGGCAATGGTGATGCCGGTGTAAACGGACGCCTCACGAGCCGCCACGGGCATATCGGAGGTGTTGGCGATCAGCACCGTCCGCTTCATGAGGGACTCGCCGGTCCGGGGGTCCTTGAGCTCGGGAAACTCCCGCAGAACGTCGGTCATCTCGTTGCCACGCTCGCCGCAGCCGATATAGACCACGATGTCCACATCGGACCATTTCGCCAGCTGGTGCTGAACCACGGTCTTGCCGGAACCGAAGGGACCGGGAACGGCGGCGGTACCGCCTTTGGCAATGGGGAACATGGTGTCGATAATCCGCTGGCCGGAGCACAGAGGACGCTCAGGGGAGTACTTTTTCTCATAGGGACGGCCGATACGAACGGGCCATTTCTGGACCATGGTCAAGGGAATGTCTTTGCCGTCTTCAGTGGTGAGGGTGGCGACAGTTTCCGTAACATTGTAGCTGCCGCTTTGAATGCTCTTAATGGTGCCCTTCAAATTGGGGGGCACCATGATTTTGTGAAGCACTACAGGAGTCTCGGGAACGGTGCCGATCACGTCGCCACCGGTGACATTGTCCCCGGCTTTCACAATGGCGGTGAAGTCCCACTTTTTCTCGTGGTCCAGGGCGGAGACCTCCACACCTCTTGTGATGTTGGCGCCTACCTTCTCCACAATCTTCTCCAAAGGGCGCTGGATGCCGTCATAAATGCCCTCAATCATGCCGGGGCCCAGTTCTACGCTCATGGGAGCGCCGGTGGTTTCCACGACAGCGCCGGGGCCCAGGCCGGAGGTTTCCTCATAGACCTGGATAGAGGCGGCGTCGCCCTTCATAGTCAGGATTTCGCCGATCAGTCGCTGGGGGCCAACGCGGACCACGTCGGACATATTGGCGTTCGACAGCCCGGTGGCAACTACCAGCGGCCCGGAAACTTTAACAACTTTGCCGCTCAAATTTATGCAACCTTCTTTCAGGATAAATTTGCCGGAACTCCCCTCCCCGTCCTCACATGTCCGGAAAGGGGCCCAGGGGGAAACCGGAGGTTTCCCTTGGTCTCCCCGCCAAGCGGGGAAGAATGGAAATCATTTTTGAGACAGTATACGTGCCACAAAAATACTGGTTTGGGGCTATAGAATATCGGCTCCCACCGCGCGTTCAATCGCTCGCTGGATGTTATTTTTGCCGATGCCCAGGGACCCCTGCCGGCCGGGGATCAGGATAATGGCTGGCCGAAGCTCGTCCTTATAGCGGGCCAATACATCCTCCATCCCCTGGGCAAGCTGCTCCGTTAAATAAATCACGGCGCAGTTTTCTTTTGCCAGTTCCCGGACCTTTTCCTTGGCCTCCGCCGTGTTTGAAACAGGATAGGTATCCAGCCCGAGGGCACGAAATCCCATAACAGATTCCCAATCGCCGATGGCGGCGATCTGATAGGTCATAGCCATACGTTCACCGCCTTACACATATCCGTTCCGCAGACGGGAACGGATGACATCGGCGGACAATCCCGCCCCGCGGCCCATCAGCAGGATGCGGATATTGGTATATTCCGTTTCCCGGGCCGCAAGATACCCCAGCAGCGGAGCCTCGCCGAAGGGCACGAACTGCGCTCCGGCCAGATACTCGCCCACCGCATCGTCACAGAGCTTTTCAAAAGCTGTCAGCGAACCGCCACGAAGAGCCTCCGCCCCTGCCTCCGCTGCCGTTTGGAGCGGGGTGGGGCCGTATAGCTCCGTCAACCCTCCGCCGGAATTGCCGGCGGAGATAACGGCGTCTGTACCAATGCTGCCGCCCTCCAGCAGAACGGTCTTCAGGAAGTCTCCGCCTTTGCCCATCCGCAGGGTACGGACCAGCGCCCGGAGATTTGCTGCGTCAATTTGAATTTTGACATAGCCTGCCAGGAAAGAACTGCCTGTTGCTTCTGCGGAGGCCATCATCTCCCGGTAGTACCAGCGATCCAGCACGATGTCGGAAAGCTGGGGATCCCGAGTGGAATCCAGCACCTCCTTGGCCTCCGCAGCGGCGGCGGCCAGGCCCTCCGGCAGTTCATCCATCCGCCCGGCAAGGACGGCCTCTTTTAAAACCATTGCCGGAACCCGGCCCATATCCATCAGCATGGAATCGGGGCTGACCTGCATGGCGGTGGCTTTCAGCACGGCCTTGATGTTGTGATAGTCATATTTCAGCTTGAAAATGTCGATATACCTGGGGTCCGGCGCGCCGTCCAGAAGATCAGAGAGAGTGGCTTCCCGGGCCGCCGACAGCGCGGCGTCCATGGCCTCCGGGTCTCGGGCATCCAGTTCGGGATATCCGCACTCCTGGAGAATTTTCACCGCTTCCTCGTCGGTGCGGGCGTCCAAGACCTGTTCCATCCGCTCTCGTGTCAGGAGCCCGGTCTCCATAGCCTTGATGCGGGCCGAGATCGCCAGGTAATCGGTGTCTTTGATTTTGTTAGCCAAGACACTTCCTCCTTACTTATAGCCGACACACTTGAAAAAACTGGTTTTTCAAGTCTGCGGCGGCAGGCCGCAGATGACCGCAGAGCGGCCGTGTGTCTCCTTCAATAGCGCGGCGCACGGGCTCTGCCCGTCCGGCAAGCTATAGGCTCGCCGGTTAAAAATCCGCTTTGCGGATTTTCAAGTGCGCCAGCTATTATGAGAACAGCTTTTTCACCACTTCCCCAGCAGTTTCCGCCTTTTGAAGGCGTACCAGGGTATCAAACGCGCAGTTGACCTCCACGTTCTCGGAGCGGAGGATGAAGCCGCCCTGGATGGGACGGGTTTCCCCGGAGAGGGTCAGCTTTTTGCCGCTGTCCTTATTTGCCTTTTCCACGGCGGCCTTGCCCACCTTCCGGCGGTCGGCTTCGGAGAAGATAACCTCCTCTTTCCCGGAGGAAGAAGCCTGGATCAGCAGCTCCGCCAGCACGGCGGTATACTTCTCTTCCGGCAGGGAGCAGAGCTTCTGAAGGGCCAGTTCGTAGGCCTTCTCCACCATTTCCTGCTTTGCAGCCAGGGCGGCCTTGCGGGCCTCCATCTGAGCAGTGCCGGCCAGGCGCTCTTCCCGCTCTGCGGCGGCTTTCCTGTTTTTGGCGTCCAGGTCCGCCGCTTCGGCATCCGCCTGGGCCTTGTATTTGGCGGTGATCTTCTCCGCTTCGGCCCGGGCCTCGCCCAGAACGCGGTCAATCTCCGCCTGAGCGCCGGCGCTGATGCGCTGGGTGATTCTTTCAATTCCGTTCATGGTTCAATCCCCTTTCTGCGGGGCAATCAAGAAATGTTGATAATCATCAGCATAGAAGCCAAAAGAGACAGAATGGCGTAGAACTCCACGGTGATGCAGAGCACCATGCCCTTGGACCAGTCGTCGGGCTTCTTGGCAAGGATGTTGATGGAGCCGGCAGCTACGCGGCCCTGAGCAATGGCGGAAAACAGGCCGCCGAGAGCCATGGGAAGGCAGGCGAACAGGTACTGCATACCCTGGGCAATGCTCATGGCAGGCAGCTCGCCGCCCAGCAGGCCCATGGAGAAGATGGCGAAGAACCACACCACCAGGCCGT
>CAJTJA010000016.1 GCA_910576845.1 uncultured Oscillibacter sp. | reverse complement strand
GAAAAGCTGGACATGATCGAGCCCTTCCACCCGGACCGCATGGCCTCCCGCATTTTGGGCATGGGCGACATGCTCTCCTTTATCGAGAAGGCCGAGGCGGCTTATGACGAAAAGCAGGCCGCCAAGCTGGAGGAAAAGCTCAGAAAAAACCGCTTCACCCTCCAGGACTATTACGACCAGCTTCAGCAGCTCAAGGGCATGGGCGATTTAAGCCAGCTTCTGGGCATGATGCCGGGAAACCTGAGCAAGCAGATGCAGGGTGCTTCCATTGACGAGCGGCAGATGGCCCGAACAGAGGCTATCATTCTGTCCATGACCCCTCTGGAGCGGGAAAATCCACAGATTCTGAACGCCAGCCGGAAAAAACGCATTGCCGCCGGCTGCGGGCTGGAGGTGGTGGATGTAAACCGCCTCTTAAAGCAGTTCGATATGATGCAGCAGCTCACAAAGCAGATGAGCAAGGGCCGGATGCCTCAATTTGGCGGCGGCGGCCGGGGCGGGCGGCTCCACGGTTTCGGCCGGAAAAAGCGCTTCAAGTGAGATATAAGTGCGAAGCATTTCCAGATAAAATGCAGCATTTATAATAATATTCTGACATTCACAAATTTTTGGAGGTACAGCAAACATGGTTAAAATCAGACTGCGCCGCATGGGCGCCAAGAAGGCCCCCTTCTACCGCGTTGTAGTGGCCGATTCCCGCTTCCCCCGTGACGGCCGCTTTATCGAGGAGATCGGTACGTACAATCCCTGCGTCTCCCCGGCGGCCATCAAAATTGACGCGGAGCGCGCCCAGGCCTGGATCAAGTCCGGAGCCCAGCCCACCGACACCGTCAGAGCTCTGCTGAAAAAAGTGGACGTCCTCTGATTCGGAGGGCAGCACATGAAGGACTTGCTGCTCTATATCGCCAGGAACCTGGTGGATCATCCTGACGCTGTTTCCGTAACGGAATCCCAAGGAAGTCAGGAGCTGACCCTGGAACTGCGCGTGGCTCCCGAGGACATGGGCAAGGTCATCGGACGGCAGGGCCGCATCGCCAAGGAAATCCGCACGGTTATCCGTTCCCGCGCCCAGCGGGAGGGCATCAAGGTTTCCGTCGATATAGTGGACTGAGTAACATCAGCGGCACGCGGGGAATCCCCGCGTGCCGCTTGCGTTTCCCCCGGCGGGGTGCTATACTGGTTTTGGACAAATACGCCGGAAGGAGGGATTTCCATGGGAAAACGAATCCCCTGCCTGGCCTTATCGGCGCTGCTTGCGCTGTGTCTAACGGGTTGCTGCCGCGACGAGGAGGCGGCGCGAACACCGGATATTGATTTCTATATTCAGTACGCCTCGGAGCGCTTCGGCGTCCCGGAGGAAGATATCTCCGTGGTGCAATTTCAAAAGGGCACAAGCATGCAGGGCGGATTATTTGCGTCACACACGGTGCTGCTGAAGCCCGTTATCCATTTAGAGTGGAACGGGAAGGTGGTATCCTTTTCTTATACCAGCACCAGCGATTATTACGATACGTCAAAACTGCGGGACGACTATTACTTTGACGAACTCTATGAGAGCGTGCGGGAATACTGCGCGCGCAATCTTGGCCTGAACGATGTGATCCTCGCCGCCGCTTCCGGCGATTCAGGACGTTCCAGTTCCAGTCTGGAAGCAGATTTATACTACGGATACAATACATATTTAGGAAACCATGACATATCAGAGGTGAATGACTCCGTTATAGAGGATTTTATCAGCCAGCTGGGTGAGGCCAGTGTGCTGTACGTTGAACTAAAAGAAGAGAACCTGGAAGCGGAGGTGAAGGCGCTCATAGATAGACTGAAGCAGATAAACTTCAAAGCTGAAGTACAAGTGACAAAAAATTTATCCGATATCATTGCATTTCGCAGGCCCATAAATGAAAATTTCAAATATAATGACACGCGTCCCCTATGTGTCAATGAAAAAGACTTTGATTTCGATGAGTGGCTGTGCGTAATTGTATCGGACGCGGATGAGAAATCAACGGAATATCAGGGATATTCTTATGCAATAGTAGACCATTCGGGTCAGGAAGAAGATCAAGACAGCCTCGAAGCGGCAGACAATGCCGAATCAGGCAGGGAATAGCGCGGTTCATTGACTGCCCTTTACCAAACGCAAGGGAGCCTGTCTTCCGACAGGCTCCCTCTTTTCATCGTATTACTCCAGGATATCCGCCGCCAGGGCGTCCGCCAAGGCCTCCAGGCCCTGCCGCTGGGCCTCCTTCACAGAGGATTTCAGGCTGACGGTACCCTCCAGCACAGTCATATCCTTCATACTTCCCAGCAGTTCCGTCATCTGCTTGCCGGACACGGGAGCCCAAGTGCCGTTCTCAATGAGTCCCACCGTCCGGTTCCGCAGGCCGTGGGACTTCAAATCCCGGAGGAAATTGTCCATGGGCGTATAAATTTCCCCATTGTATGTGGCGGCGGCAAAGACCAGATGACTGCACCGGAACGCCTCAGCCACCAGCTCGGAAACATGGGTATGAGACACGTCATACAGCCGCACATCCCTCACGCCCTTATCCGCCAGCCGGGCCGCCAGAATCTCAGCGGCGTTCTCCGTATTCCCATAAATGGAACCGCAGAAAATGGCGGCAGTTTTGTCCTCGGGGGTGTAGCTGCTCCAGCGCTGGTACTTCTCCACGAACCATTCCACGTTCTTCCGCCAGATGGGGCCGTGGAGGGGGCAGAGATACCGGATGTCCAGCCCCGCCGCCTTTTTCAGCAGCGTCTGAACCTGAGCGCCATATTTTCCCACAATATTGGTATAATACCGCCGGGCATCGGGCAGCCATTCCGTCTCAAAGTTTACCTCGTCGGCAAAAATGTTTCCGTTCAGCGCACCGAAAGTGCCGAACGCGTCGGCGGAGAAGAGGACCTTCTCTGTGGTGTCATATGTCACCATGACCTCCGGCCAATGGACCATGGGAGCCATGACAAAGGTAAAGGTATGCCGTCCGGTGGAGAGAGTATCTCCCTCCTTCACCGTGACGCAGCGGTCCGTGACATCCGCATCAAAGAATTGGCCGATCATAGAGATGGCCTTGGCGCTGGCCACAATCTGAGCGGCCGGATGGGTGCGAAGCACCGCTCCCAGAGTGGAGCAGTGATCCGGCTCCATATGGTTGACAACCACATAATCCAGAGGCCGCCCCTGGAGCGCGTACTCCAGGTTTTCATAGAAATGCGCGCCTACCGCGCTGTCCGCCGTGTCCAGCAGGACGGTTTTCTCGTCCCGCACTAAGTACGCATTGTAACTGACCCCTCTGGGAACAGGAAAGACATTCTCAAACAGGCTGAGCCTCCGGTCAGACCCGCCAAGCAGCAGAACGTCCGGCGTGATATTCCGTACACAGTACATAACGTTTTCTCCTTTTCGCATTATTGTTTTCGCAAGGTTAATCTACCCCAATTTTCCTGGTTTGTCAAGGGTTTGACAGGTATAAGAAGGACGCGCCTAGGCGGCGCGTCCTTTTGAATTATCCCAAAAACCGGTCCGGGTCCCGCAGGGCCTCTGCCGTCTCTGCCGGAACATCAATCGTGAAAGTCAGGAAGGTTCCCAGATCCACGTTCAGCAGAGGGGGCAGCTCCTCCAGGATTTTTATGGTTACCACGTCCTCCGATGCGGAGACGGCGAAGCAGACCAGTTCCTTATATTCCCGGTCCTCGGGGTTCTGCCCGGCTTTCAGGGTCTCCTGCTGGCAGTAAACATAGCTGCAGGCAGGATCGCCGGGATCCTCTGTCATCCGCCAACCCCACTGGCCATCGTCGCTGAGGATGCCGTCTATGGCTTTGACCTGTTCCTCGTCTGTGACGGTCCCAATCTCCTGGTCCTCTTCATTCAAAATTTTCCAGTAGTGGTCCTTTTCCACGCCGTCCTCATCCTGTCCCCAAGCATCCTGAAACTCATTCAAGGCGTCCTCCCAGTCGCTCTTGATATCCTCCATGGACTCCTCCCAGTCCTCCTGGAACTCCCGCTGTAACTGCTCGTTTTGGGGAGAGGTTATCACGATGCCGGGCATACAGCCGGGCAGCAAAGCCAGGGAGAGCGCCAGTGCGCAGAATAGGGAAATTTTTCTCATCATGTACTCCTTTACTCCAGGTTCAAGTGCTTTTTCAGGCAGAATACGGTGACAGCGTAAAAAATCGCACCATAAAGCACCGTGAAGCCGATACTCATCAGCAGCGCCACATGGATGGCAACGATAGGCTTTGGGTCCCAGTGGAAGAAAAGGCTATCAAAGAGATTCAGTTTGTTCAGGCCAATCATCAGCATCGACCCGCCGAACTGCAGGACAAACTGGAAGCCAAAAAAGCAGACGACGGACCAGATCATCTTGTGGCTCGCCTGGCTGTGCCCTGCCGCCAGAGCGGCGTAAAACTGGAGGGAAAAAGCCACCAGGCACAAAAACATCAGGATGGCCAGCTCCGCCAGGACAGCGGTGCCGTTGAGGGCCTCACTGATTTTCAGCTTCCGGAACCCCTCCAGAAAAAAGCGGAGGAAGTCCAGAAATTCCCGCAGAAAGCCCCCCTGGTACGCCACAATCAGGCTCGCCCCAATGACGGCCAGCACTGTGGCGATGAACCACACGGCGGAAACAATCACTTTTGCCCAAATGTGCTGGTGCACAGACACGGGCAGGGTGAACATCAAATATCCCTCGTCCTGCAAAAGGTTCTTGTAAAACCGCTGAATCATCAAAACAAAGGACATCACCAGTGCCCCGAACACGGCGAAGCCAAAGGCCATGACTACCAGCACCCCCAGAACGTTCAGAGCGTCAAACCGGCTGTCCAGCATTTCCCGTCCCGCCAGGTTGGACCCCACGGCAGTGATCAGCAGGACCAGGTACATTGGCAGCATGATGCGGGCCGTCGCCCGGAACTCGTGCTTGATTAGTTTTCTCAGCATTTGAATACCTCCCGGAACAGCGCGTCCACGCTCATGCCCTTCTCCTCCCGGATATCGTCCACAGTGGACTGGAGCACAACGCGGCCCTGGTTGATGAAAACGACCTCGTCCAGCACCTTCTCCACGTCGGCAATCAGATGGGTGGAAATCACCACCGCCGCCTCTGGGTTATAGTTTCCGATGATGGTGGAGAGGATGTAGTCCCGGGTGGCAGGATCCACGCCGCCGATCGGTTCATCCAAAAGATAGAGCTTCGCGGCCCGGCTCATAACCATAATCAGCTGCACCTTTTCCCGGGTGCCCTTGGACATCTGTTTGACAGTCTGGCCGGGGCGGATGTTCAGGCGGGCCAGCATCTCTTCCGCGGTGTCCCGGCGAAAATCCTGATAGAAGTCGCCGTAGAAGTCCATCAGCTGTTTGGCGGACATCCAAACGGGAATCGCCGTCCGCTCCGGAAGATAGCTCACAAGGCTGTGGCTCTCCTTCCCCGGGGCGGCGCCGCAGACGGCGATATAGCCTCCGTCAGGAGTCAGCAGGCCGTTGGCCAGCTTGATCAAAGTGGTCTTTCCGCTGCCGTTTGGGCCCAGGAGCCCCACAATACGGCCCGGCTCAACGGTAATGGCAGCCTCGTCCAGGGCAGTGGTCCGCCCGAAGCGCTTTGTCAGGCCCTTGCACTCAAGCACTGGCATGGTCCGTTTCCTCCTCTCCCAGTTCCTGCTGAATCAAGTCAATGATTTCATCCCTGTGGAAGCCCAGGCGGAGCATGGCCTCCAGAAAGGTTTTCACATGCCGTTCAGCAAGGCTGCGTTTTGCCGTATTAATCATGGTATTATCCTCCGTCACAAATCTGCCTGCGGTCCGCTGGCTGTAAACCAGGCCGTCCCGCTCCAATTCCGCCAGGGCCCTCTGCATAGTATTGGGGTTGACCCCGGCCTCGGTTGCCATATCCCGCACCGAGGGCAATCGCTCCCCCGGGGGAAACGCCCCCGTAACGATGCCCACCTTAACCTGATGGATCAGTTGGGTATAGATGGGGGCATCGTTGGAAAACTGCCACTGCATTCTATTTGCCTCCTGTTTCCTGTTTTATTGTCTTATGCAATTAATACAATAGCACATTTTGAAAAAATGTCAAGGGGGTGTTCCAAAATTTTTATGGCCCATTCGAAAAAATGTTTAAGGACGCAATTCTAAAAATAGAAGGAACCTCTTGAAGAGGTTCCTCTTTCTCTTGGGCCGCGTTCATTTCTCCGCAAACCGGGCCTTGTCCCGGTCGATCTGCTTTTGATACCGGTCCTGCTCCGAGAACACGCAGCCGCAGTATTTCTGCATATAGAAGCCCAGCTCCCGGGCCCGGCGGTTTCCTTCCCGGAAGTTTGGCCGGAAATCCCGGTACAAAAATTTTACGCCGTACCGCTCCGCGCAGCGCTCCGCTGCCCGGGCAATGCCCTCATGGTCCTGATAGAGGCTGGCCAGCAGGGTAGTAGTAAAAGCCCAAAAACCGTTTTCGGCGGCATACTTCGCCGTCTCCTCAATGCGGTGCTCATAGCAGTAAGTACACCTGCGGCCGATATCCCCTGCCACATGGCAGACAAAATCCCGGAGGCCGTAATCCTCCCGGACCCGAACCTCCATGCCGGCGGCAGGAGCATATTCCAGCAGGCAATCCCGGCGGGCCTGGTATTCCTTCCACGGATGGATATTGGGATTGTACCAAAAAGCCACTGGTTCCACCCCTTCGGCCCGGAGAGGATCAATGCAGCTCAGGGAACAGGGCGCACAGCAGCAGTGGAGTAGAACAGTATCCATGGTCATGCCTCGTTTCTCTTATGAATAGGATTTAAGTATAGCACGTCCCTCCAAAAGAAGCAAGCCGCCTCTCGCACCCGCGGGGAAACCATCTTTAACGAATTCTTTACAGCCTTTCAAGAGATTGTCAATTGCAAAATTCGTCGAAAACGTGTATGATACCAAGGAATATGGATGTCCTGCGGTTACGGTTTGAGAGGAATGGCGTAATCGTTTACTCAAAGGAGGAGCAAGCCTTGAAAATCGGTCTTGACGTTGGTTCCACCACCATTAAATGCGTGGTGCTGGACAGCTCGGATCAAATTATATACAGCACCTATGAACGGCATTTCAGCCACATTCTGGAGAAATCCGAGGAGCTGCTCCGCCGTGCTGCGGAGCAGTATGTTCCTGACGGGAAAGCCGCGCTGGCGATCTCCGGTTCCGCTGGCATGGGCATGGCGGAGGGAATAGGAATTCCCTTTGTGCAGGAGGTTTTCGCCACCCGCGTCGCCGCCAATAAGCTGGCCCCCGGCACCGATGTAATCATTGAGCTTGGAGGCGAGGACGCCAAAATCCTATTCCTCACCGGCGGCATGGAGGTGCGGATGAACGGGTCCTGTGCCGGAGGCACCGGGGCTTTTATCGACCAGATGGCAACGCTTTTGAAAATGACCGCCGACGAGATGGACGAGGCCGCCCGAACAGCGGAAAAAACCTATACCATCGCTTCCCGCTGCGGCGTTTTTGCCAAGAGCGATGTCCAGCCTCTCATCAACCAGGGGGCTAAGGCTCAGGACATTGCCGCCAGCATTTATCAGGCGGTGGTAAATCAGACCATCGCAGGTCTTGCCCAAGGCCGGCCAATTAAGGGGAATGTATTGTACCTTGGAGGACCACTGACCTTTTCTCACTGC
Source organism: uncultured Oscillibacter sp. (assembly GCA_910576845.1). Lineage (GTDB taxonomy): Bacteria > Bacillota > Clostridia > Oscillospirales > Oscillospiraceae > Oscillibacter. The sequence continues at coordinate 32,586 of CAJTJA010000016.1, read as the reverse complement.
CTGCGTGAGAGCTTTGATAAAACTCTGGATGTCACCGGAACCTGCCCGGAAAACAGTTTGCTGTTTGTCGCCTTGGGTGCGGCATTTTACTCCGATCAGGTTTTTGATCTGAAAGACATTGCAAACCGGCTTCAAACACGGGGAGCTTCCGAGACCTACCGCAGCCAGCCTCCGCTCTTCCGCAGCCATGAGGAATACGGGGCATTTCAGGCCCGTCATGCCAGGGCGAAAGTTGCCCGCGCTCCCTTTGGCCCGGATTATGCCGCTCCGGTACATATCGGCATTGACTCCGGTTCCACCACCGTTAAGGTGGCGGTCATCGACCAGGAGGCCCGCCTGCTCTTCACCGATTACCGGCCAAACCTCGGCAATCCGGTTCCTCTGATCCAGGGCGTCTTGCAGAGGCTCTATGAGGAGCATCCTGCTCTGCAAGTGATTTCCGTCACCACCACCGGCTATGGCGAGGACCTGGCAAAGAACGCCTTCCACGCCGATTACGGTGTGGTAGAAACGGTGGCCCACTTCACTGCCGCGAGACATTTCCTGCCCAATGTGGACTTCATCATTGATATCGGCGGGCAGGATATGAAATGCTTCAAGATCGAGGACGGAGCTATCAGCAATATCTTTTTGAACGAGGCCTGTTCTTCCGGCTGCGGCAGTTTTCTGCAAACTTTTGCCCAGGCCTTGGGCCACGATGTCAAGGAGTTCGCCAAGCTGGGTCTCTTTGCAGAGCGCCCGGTGGATCTGGGAAGCCGCTGCACCGTTTTTATGAACTCCAGCGTAAAGCAGGCCCAAAAGGACGGGGCCAGCATTGAGAATATTTCAGCGGGTCTCTCCATCAGCGTGGTCAAAAACGCCATCTACAAGGTCATCCGCGCCGCAAGCCCCGAGGAACTGGGCCGGAGCATCGTGGTCCAGGGAGGGACGTTTTACAACGAAGCGGTTCTCCGGGCCTTTGAAAAGGAAATGGGCGTAGATGTTATCCGTCCTGATATCGCGGGGCTGATGGGCGCCTTCGGCGCGGCGCTCTACGGCCGGAGCAAGGCAGTTCCGGGACATGTCAGCACCCTGCTGGGCCGGGAGGCTCTGGCTAACTTCTCCCAGGCGACGGAGAGCCGGGTCTGCGGCCTCTGCGGCAACAACTGTCAGCTTACCGTGAATACCTTTGCAGACGGCGAGACCTTTATCAGCGGCAACCGCTGCGACCGCCCTGTCACCGGAAGAGCTGATACCGGGGAGCGGAATCTGTACGCCTATAAGAGGAAGCTGATTTTAGGATACAAACCCCTCCCCGGCAGACGGGGGAAAATCGGTATTCCCCTTTGCCTGAACATGTGGGAGCTTCTTCCCTTTTGGCATGCGTTTTTCACAAAGCTGGGCTTCGCCGTATATCACAGCCCTCTCTCCAGCCGGGACCTGTACCTGAAAGGCCAGGCCACGATTCCCAGCGATACCGCCTGTTTCCCGGCGAAGCTGGCCCACGGGCACATTCAGTTCCTCTCCAAGCTGGGTCTCGACGCCATTTTCTATCCCTGCATGACCTACAACATTGATGAAGGCCTGGGAGATAACCATTACAACTGCCCCGTCGTGGCCTACTACCCGGAGGTCATTGCCGGGAACTGCCCGGAAATCAAACAAGTGAAATTTATTTATGACTATGTGGGGCTCCACCGGCCAAAGGATTTCACCAAAAAAATTCACGCCATTCTCCGGCAGCATTTTCCGGACATCTCCAAAAGTGAAATTCGGGAGGCCGCTGACGCCGCCTACGCCGAATACGCCCACCATATGTCTCAGGTCCGCAGGGAGGGAGCCCGGATTATGGAACAGGCCCGGGCCGAGGGGCGGCGAATCATTGTCCTGGCGGGGCGGCCCTACCATGTGGACCCGGAAATCAACCATGGCATTGACACGCTTATCACCCGCTTCGGCGCGGCGGTGATAACGGAGGACTCCGTATCCAACCGGGTAGACAAATTTCCTACCACTGTGCTGAACCAATGGACCTATCATTCCCGCCTCTATGCCGCTGCCAAATACTGCTGTGAGAACCGGGATTGCGATATGGTGCAGCTTGTAAGCTTCGGCTGCGGCGTAGACGCCATCACCACAGACGAAACCCAGACCATTTTGCAGGCCGGAGGAAAGCTGTACACAGAGCTGAAAATCGATGAAATTACCAACCTGGGCGCGGTGCGCATCCGTCTGCGGAGCCTCTTTGCCGCCCTGGATGAAGCTGCTTTTTCTCGAGAGGAAACGTAGCCAAAAAGAGCTTTCGCTTGCTCTGGCCGTCCGGAGATTATCCGGGCTGGAGCGGCGGCAACGCGGCCCGGCCGGTTTCGGGGGCGCGCTGCGCTACGAGATCATGCAGGAGGTTAGAACCAATCATGGAAGCCTTAAATTATCCTAAATTTACGCCGGAAATGAAGAAGACCCATAAGATTCTCATTCCCAACATGGCCCCGGTGCAGTTCCGCATTCTGGAGGCTGTTATGGAACAGGCGGGCTATACCTGCGAGCTTTTGGAAAACTGCGGCAGCCAGGTTTCGGAGCTGGGACTGAAATACGTACACAACGACACCTGCTATCCTGCTCTTCTGGTGATCGGCCAGTTTCTGGACGCTCTGTCCTCCGGGAAATACGACCTGGATCACACCGCCCTCATCATCACCCAAACCGGCGGGGGCTGCCGGGCCTCCAACTATATCCATCTTCTGCGAAAGGCCCTGGTCAAGGCCGGATATCCCCAGGTTCCCGTGGTCAGCCTGAACTTTTCCGGGCTGGAGAAAGACTCCGGTTTTCCCATGACACTGCCCTTTCTTCACAAACTTCTGGCAGTGGTCTATTATGGCGATCTTCTGGTAGCTCTGAAGGCACAGACCGAACCTTACGAATTGGAGAAAGGCGCGGCGAAAGCCCTTCAGGACAAATGGCTGAACACCATCTGCGGCTGGGTTCGGGAGGACCGGGGCTATAGCCAGCGGGAAATGAAAGCTGCCATGCCTGAGATTGCAAAGGAGTTCGCCGCCGTTCCCGTTCACCGGCTCCCCAAGGTAAAAGTGGGAGTTGTAGGCGAAATTTATGTGAAATACTCGCCGCTTGGCAACAACGATTTGGAACGTTTCCTGGCTTCCCAGAACTGCGAGGTCAATCTGCCGGGACTGATGGGCTTTTTACAGTACTGCATCTACAACCTTTCGGAGACTGCCCGGCTCTATGGCGGCAGCTTTCTGGAAAAGCACGCCTCCGACCTTATCCTCAAATATGTGGAAGGTATGGAGCGCGTTCTCATTAAGACGCTGAAGGACTATGGCTATCATGCCCCCCTGCCCTTCCGGGAACTCATCAAGCTCACGGAAGGAATCATCGGCGTCGGGGACAAGATGGGAGAGGGATGGCTGCTCACCGCCGAGATGGTTGAACTGGTCCGTGCAGGCTACGAAAACATCGTCTGCGCCCAGCCTTTTGGGTGCCTGCCCAATCACATCTGCGGCAAGGGCATGATTAATAAAATTCGGGAGCTGTACCCTCAGGCCAACATTACGCCCATCGACTATGATCCCAGCGCCACCCGGGTAAATCAGGAAAACCGCATCAAGCTGATGCTGGCAGTTGCCCGGGAACGCTTAGCGGAGCGGGCAGCGGAACTGCCGGAACTTCCCCGGCGAACCGCCTCCGCGGGAGAATATTCCGCCCCGGAGCGTCTCCGGAATCGAGCCCGGGCCATGGTGTAATGGAGCTGGTCGAAATTTTCCCAGCTCTGAAAGGATTTGAATATTGTGAAATATCTTTATTTGTTCTTCGATGCTGACGACACTCTGTTTGATTTTCCAAAAGCTTCCTCACGGGCCTTTGAGAGCATGTGCCAGGCTCACGATATTCCCCATACTCCGGAAAACTATCGCCTTTATCATGAGATCAACCTGGAGCTCTGGGCCGCTTTCGACCGGGGAGAGGTGAGCAAGGAGTTCGTCACGCTGGAACGCTATGTCCGTTTTTTGAAAGCCCTGGGCTTGAAGCGGGACCCGGCGGCGTGCAACCGGGATTTCTTGGCCGCCTTGGGCGAGGGGGTCTATCCCCTGCCCCATGCGGAAGAGGTTTGCCGGGAGCTGAAACGGCGGGGGCACCGGATGTATATCATCACCAATGCCGTGGCCTCTGTCCAGCGCAGCCGCCTCCGGGGCAGCGTCTTCTCGGAGCTTTTTGAGGCAGCATTTATCTCCGAGGAGGCCGGGGCTGCCAAGCCCAGCCGGGTTTACTTCGACTATGTGCGCTGTCAGGTCCCCGGAATGACGGAGGAAAACGCCCTGGTCATCGGGGACTCCCTCTCCACGGACATCCAGGGAGCCAACAACGCCGGGCTCCCCTGCTGCTGGTTCAATTCTGTGGGGAAGCCCCGGCGGGAGGGACTGCGGGTAGATTATGAAATCGGAGACCTGCGGGAACTTCTGGATATTGTGTGAGAATGAAAAGGCGGCGCCGGAAGATTCCGGCGCCGTCTTTTTCGTTTTTCAGCTTCTTCCGCAGCTCCAGAGTAATGTCCGTTCATTCCGCTGTGTCTGATCCCCGGCATGATAGGCATCCAGGCCTGGCTGTCCGGGATTTTTCCATATCCGAGAGTTGGTTTTGGTGGGTGATGAAGGAGGCGCATTCACCAATGCCGCCGGGCTTCTCACCGGGGCATTCCTCCCTCTGGAAGCGGCAGGCGGAAGCCCCGTGCTCCAGAACCGCATCAGCCGATATGGCGGGACCGGTTTCCCCTCCGCCGCAGTTGGGTCATCGACTATCCAGCTTCTTGGTACGCAGACCGCTGTTTAAGCCGTAAAGGGAGAAAGAGCGGATTCTCTCTTGAAAAATCCCTCACATGGTTTCCTCCCCACTGGCGGCGTCCCTCATTTTTTGAAGGTGATCCAGCAGGGCCGCCTGCTCATTGGGCAGCGCGCCGTCCACCACTTGCTCCAAGAGCGCCTCCAGCGCCCGCCCAATCTCCGGGCCGGAGAAGCCCAGGGCCAGCAGGTCCCCGCCTTTCACCGCCAGTTGTTTCAGGGAGAAGCAGGCATCTTCCGCCAGGAGCTTGTCCAGAATGTTCTCCCCCTTTTGAATTTCCGCCTGCCGTCCCCGGTAGGCCGGGGCCTGGGCCAGATTGTCCGCCCGTTTCAGGGCCAGAAGAAGACGCAGGTCTTCTTCCCCCAGGGCCCGGAGGGCCCGCCGGACCCCCTTGTCCGTCCGGGGGATGTCCCGGTCGTGCCATTCTACCAGCCGGACCGTTCGCTCTCGGAAGTTGTTGGAAAATTTCAGCCGCCGGAGCATGCCGTCGGTCAAAGCGGCGCTGGCCTTAGCGTGGCCGTAGAAGTGGCCGACACCCTTTCCGTCCAGGGTGAAAGCGGAGGGCTTGCCGATGTCGTGGAGCAGAGCGGCGCACCGGAGAACGGGGACCGGGGAAGTCTGCGTCAGGGCCGCCAGACTGTGCTGCCACACGTCGAAGCAGTGATGGATGTTCCGCTGGTCAAAGCCCACCATAGGCAAAATCTCAGGCCAGAAGACGCCCAGAACGGCCGGGTGATTTTCCAGCACCCAACCCGCGTTCGGACCGCAGAGGAGTTTCATCAGTTCTGCTTGGATGCGCTCCGGGGCAATATCTCTGAGAAGCGCTCGGTTCCGCTCTATGGAGGCGGATGTCCCGGGGTCCATTTCCAGACCCAGGACGGCGGAAAAGCGCATCCCCCGCAGGATTCGCAAAGCATCCTCCCCAAACCTCCGGTCCGGGTTCCCTACGCAGCGAAGAACATTTTGCTCCAGGTCTATCCGGCCTTTAAAGGGATCTCGTACCTTACCCCGAAGATCCATGGCCATGGCGTTGACGGTGAAGTCCCGCCGGGCCAGGTCCTGGTCCAGTGAGGCGGTAAAGACCACGGAGTCCGGTCTCCGGTGGTCATGGTATGCCCCGTCAATCCGATAGGTGGTAACTTCCACCGCTGTCTCTGGGGTTTTGACCGTGACGGTGCCGTGCCGAAGGCCTGTGGGTTCTGCTTGAAGTCCAAACAGTGCCAGAACCTCCTCCGGCAGAGCGGAGGTAGTGACATCCCAGTCCTCCGGTGAGCGGCCCAGCAGGATGTCACGGACACAGCCGCCTACGCACCAGGCTTCATGACCCGCCGCTTCCAGGGCGGTTAAAACGGATTGTACATGCTTGGGAATCTCCATAGCGTCCCCCTCTCTTGCACTTTTGGAAATTTTGTATTAGAATCAGCCTGAACGCTATGGCAGGTGATTGTATGATCCTCTGGCTCAACGGCGCTTTCGGCGCGGGAAACGCCCAGACGGCCTATGAACTCCGGCGCAGGCTCCCGGGGTCCTATGTGTACGACCCGGAAAACGCCGGCTTCTTCCTCCGCCAAAATCTCCCGTCCGCCCTGCGGCCCGAGGACTTCCAGGACCTGCCCCTCTGGCGGGCCCTCACCCGGGACACGCTCCGCTTCATCGCGGAGCGCCACGGCAGAGTCGTAATCGTCTCCATGACCGTGGTGGACCGGGCGTACTACGAGGAGACTATCGGGACCCTGGCGGAAGAATTTGACTTCCGGCATGTCATCCTGTGGGCGGAGCGGGAGACCCTTCAGCGGCGGCTGGCCTCCCGGCTGGAGGGGCCGCGGTCCTGGGGAGCCCTCCGGATAGACCGATGTCTCCGGGCGCTGGCGGAGGACATCCCGGGGGAGAAGCTCCTCACGGACGGCCTGTCCATCAGTAAAGCAGCCCGGAGGGTGGCAGACATGGCGGGCCTTACCCTGACCGAGAACCGGTGGAGCGGCCTGCGCAGGACCCTGGATCGGGCGGCGGTTCAAATCCGGCACATTCGATAGGGGAAGTTTCCCGCTTCGCCGTTGCATTTCTTTTGTTCCTATATTATAATAAAAAACTTGCAAGGATACAATATTTTTATAGTTCCGTTTTCTGGAAAGGATGCTGGTTTCCATGATGCATAACGAAAACCCCATCAGCGACTTCTTTGTCCCCGGCACCCGGGCCCATCTTGTGGGCATCGGCGGCGTCTCTATGTGCCCTTTGGCAGAGGTTCTGCGGGACAAAGGACTGGTGATTCAGGGCTCCGACATATCGGAGAGCGAAACCGTGAAGCACCTCCGTTCCCTAGGCATTCCCGTGGCCGTGGGGCACAACGCCGATAACCTGGGGGACTGCGATTTGGTCATCCGTACCGCCGCTGTCCACGACGGGAACCCGGAGATTGCCGGAGCCATTGCCCGGGGCATCCCGGTCTACGAGCGGGCCCAGGCATGGGGGGCTATTATGCGGCACTATCCCAACGCCTTGTGCGTGTCGGGGACCCACGGGAAGACCACCACTACCTCCATGTGCACCCACATTTTCATGGCGGCAGAGGCGGACCCTACAGTTATGATCGGCGGCACCCTGCCTCTGCTGCACTCCGGCTACCGGGTGGGCCAGGGAGACACCATTATTCTGGAGTCCTGCGAGTACTGCAACAGCTTTCTCAGCTTTTACCCCACTGTGGCAGTGGTGCTGAATGTGGAGGCGGACCATCTGGATTTCTTCAAGGACTTGGAGGATGTCAAACGCTCTTTCCGGAAGTTTGTGGAGCTGGTGCCCTCCCGGGGCAGAGTGGTGGTCAATGCGGACAATGCAGGGGCCCGGGACATCGCCGGCGGACTGGACGCCTTCACCTTCGGTCTGGAAGCGGCGGCAGAGTGCACCGCCGTGAATCTCCGGGAGAACAAGGGCCGCCCGGTGTTCGACATCCATGTTCATAGGACATTTTACGCCCACGCGGAGCTGAAAGTCTACGGGCGGCACAACGTGTCCAACGCCTTGGCTGCGGCCTCCGCGGCTTATGTGCTGGGCATTCCCGGAGACGCCGTGGAAAAAGGCCTGGCCTCCTTCACTGGCGCGGGGCGGCGCTTTGAGTACAAGGGGAGCTTCAACGGTGCGGAAATCTACGACGACTACGCTCACCATCCCGACGAGCTTCATGCCCTGCTGACCACGGCCAAGGGCCTGGGCTACCGGCGGCTGATTGTGGCTTTCCAGCCCCATACCTATTCCCGGACCGCCAAGCTCTTCAACCGTTTTGCGGAGGAGCTGAAACTGGCGGATGTGGTAGTGCTGGCGGAGATTTATGCCGCCCGGGAGCAGAACACCTTGGGCATTTCCTCGACCGATCTTTGCGAAAAGGTTCCCAGTTCTGTGTATTGCTCTACTCTGGATAAAACAGCGGAAGCGGTCCGCCGGCTGGCCCAGCCGGGGGATTTGATCCTGACCGTCGGCGCAGGCGATATTTACCGGGCTGGGGAAAAGCTGCTTTCCCCAAAAGACTGCAACGACACTTGATTTTACGAAGCAAACACATAATGGAGCATGTCCCCCAAAGAGGGACGCAGCTGAAGAAACGAAAGGCCCGTTTTGGCAGCCTGCCGGAAGGCCGGACCGAAGCGGCGGCGAAGGAGATGCGAGCATGGAAATTTCACCTTTATCCCACAATACCCGCCCTGAGGGAGAGCTTCTCCCTCAGGAGGAGGCTGCCTTCTCACTCCTGGAGGATTTGGGCATGGATTACGACCGGGTATCCAGTGAACCTGCCGACACTATGGAGAAATGCGCCGCTGTCAGCGAAGTCCTAGGCGTGCCTATCTGCAAGAACCTGTTTCTCTGCAACCGGCAGAAGACTCAGTTTTACCTGCTGCTCATGGGGCCCGAAAAGCCCTTCCACACCAAGGATATCTCTCATCAGATCCGCTGTGCCCGCCTGTCCTTCGCACCGGAAGAGAGCTTGTGGGAGCTGCTCCGCTGCACTCCCGGCTCCGCCACGGTGCTGGGACTGATGAACGACCGGGAACACCGCGTCCGTTTGCTGATGGAGCGGGAGGTATATGAGGCGGAATATCTGAGCTGTCACCCTTGTATCTGCACCAGCAGTCTGAAGCTGAAAACAGCGGATGTGTTGGAGAAGCTCCTGCCGTTTACGGGCCATGAGGCAACGGTGGTGGATTTGTAAAGAGAACCGGAGGCCCAGAAGACGGCTTCCGGTTCTTTCCTATGGCGGACACAGCCGGGAGAACCCAAAAAGGTTCTTTTCAACTCGGCGCCAGGAATATATTACTTCTGAACGGAAAGGCCGGAAGTAATAGGTGCCATGTTTTGCGGCTGAAATCCAATTGTATGATTTCCGAATTTTAAATTCGAAAATCATATGCAGCTATATAGGCATCGCATAATGGACCCCTGATCTGCGTCAGAAGGCCTTGAAACCGTCAGGCTTCCTGCAGCCTCCTTCCTCGACAGGCGAAATTTCTGCCGCAAATCTATGCACGTTGATTTAATCAGTACTTCCTCAAATCGTTGGCATGATTGCCCTGTTCATTCAGAGGCCGATAAAAAGAAGTAACCGTCCAGCCTCCAAGCAAGCGGTTACTTCTTATAACACCTGGGAGATTGGCCCTTTGTCCGGCAACACCCCTTTTTTTATTTCAGCATCGTTCCTTTCCGCCGAAATATCAGCCCGATTTTTGCAGCTGAATACGGAGCTGATGACACATTAGCAGCACAAAAAACGGAAGTCCCTGAAAAATCAAGGGTTTCCATCTTCCTTGGGTTTATTGTACTAAAAGACAATCACCCATTCTCCTCTCCGCCCATACCATGGAACGAGGGGGAATGTTGAGATGAACAAAACCTTTGGCATTATCGGCGGGGACCGCCGTCAGGCGGAGCTCAGCCAGCTGCTGGCTGGAGACGGCCATTCCGTCCGCACTTATGGCCTGGACCGCTGGAAACCCATAGGGGCAGACTCGCTGGACCATGCCGCCTCTGCCGACGTGGTAATCTTGCCCTTGCCGCTGTGTAAGGGCGACGGTGTTTTAAACTGCGAGGAAGGTGCTGTACCCACGGCAGACCTGTTCCGCCGGCTCCGCCCCCGGCAGAGGATATTGGCGGGACAAGTAAGGCCCCAACAACATCAGGAGGCAGAGTCTTTCGGCCTGACGGTAGAGGATTATTTCCTCCGGGAGGAGCTGGCAGTGGCCAATGCCGCCGCCACGGCGGAGGGAGCCATTCAGACCGCCATGGAACGTCTGGACCAGACATTGCTCGGCATGAACTGTCTCGTAATTGGCTTTGGCCGTATCGGAAAGCTTTTAAGCTGCCGTCTCCGCGGTCTGGGAGCCCATGTCACCGCCACCGCACGAAAGCCGGAAGACCTGGCCTGGATTCGGGCCTATGGATACAGCGATCTGGAAACCGGGACGCTGGACGGTCATCTGAGTTCTTTCGGCGCAGTGTTCAATACAGTCCCCTTCCCCGTCCTGACCGGGCCTCTTCTGGCCCAACTGCCGCAAAACTGCCTTTTGGTAGACCTGGCCTCCGTCCGGGGCATCGAAACGGCAGAAAACGGCCCGGAGGTGCTCTGGGCCCGTTCTCTCCCTGGGCGGCTGACTCCCCGCTCTGCGGCAGCAGCCATTCGGGACGCGGTATATTACATCCTATCGGAAGAATGAGGTGACCTGTATGCGCAAGGAACGGGTCGGTTTCGCGGTATGCGGTTCTTTCTGCACCCATGAAAAAGTATTGAAAGCATTGGAAGCCCTGGCAGGGATTTATGAGACGGTGATTCCCATCGTCTCGGAAATTTCTGCTTTCACAGACACACGCTTTGGCAAATCCGAGGACCTGCTGGAACGCCTGGAGGACCTAACGGGAAACGACGTCCTGCTGGATATTCCATCAGTGGAGCCCATTGGGCCCAAAGGGCTGCTGGATGTATTGGTAATCGCTCCGGCTACGGGGAACACGATTGCCAAGCTGGCCGCCGGTATTGCGGATACCTCCGTGACAATGGCGGCTAAATCCCACCTGCGGAACGGCCGTCCAGTGGTGTTAGCGGTGTCCAGCAACGACGGACTCGCCGCCGGCGCAAAAAACATCGGCGAACTGCTGGTCCGGCGAAATCATTTTTTTGTTCCTTTTGGCCAAGACAATGCCCTTCAAAAGCCAAGCTCCCTGGTGGCGGACTTTTCAAAGCTGCCGGAAACGGTGGAGGCCGCGCTCCGCGGGGAACAGCTACAGCCGATTTTGCTGCGATAAAAAAACGGGGAAGAGGCCTAGGCCTCTTCCCCGTTCGTTCCAGCGGGAAGTTACAGGGACTTCTCGTAGGACTCAATCATCTTCTTAACCATCTGGCCGCCCACGGAACCGGCCTCACGGCTGGTCAGATCGCCGTTATAGCCTTCCTTCAGGTTGACGCCAACCTCGGAAGCGGCCTCCATCTTGAACTTATCCATGGCGCTGCGGGCCTCGGGAACATTGAGCTTGTTGGTATTCTTGCTAGACATAATGAATTTCTCCTTTTCATCAAATCATACGTTTGTGGGTCACTGGGTATCGCGAACATAGTTTGACTCCAAAGGAGGGGAATATGCTGCTTTTTTGCCGGTAATTTTTCCTTGCAACAGAACTTTTTATCAAAAAAGTAAACCTTCTGCGTTTCAAGCCGCCAAAAATGCGCGGCCAGCAAATTTCATAAAGAAACACAGCGGAAATTCATAGCGCTGTTTCCACGAAAACTGTCCTTACATTGCCGCTCTTAATTTTTCAAGCTATGCAGCGGCGCAGGAATCCGTCCGCCCCGGTTAATGAACGCCGCCGAAGATTCTGGGTGTACCGGCATCACCGGGGCACTGCCCAGCAGCCCGCCCATCTCAATCGTACCGCCCACTGTCTTTCCCGGTGCGGGAAGAACGCGCACTGCGGTGGTCTTATTATTTACCATGCCAATGGCCGCCTCATCCGCAATGATAGCGGCAATGGTTTCCGCCGGAGTGTCGCCCGGAACGGCAATCATATCCAGCCCTACTGAGCAGACGCAGGTCATAGCTTCCAGTTTATCCAGGCACAATGTCCCTCTTCGGGCGGCAGCAATCATTCCTTCATCCTCACTGACAGGGATAAACGCCCCGGAGAGCCCTCCCACGCTGGAAGAAGCCATCACGCCGCCCTTTTTTACCGCATCGTTCAACATAGCCAGAGCGGCGGTCGTACCATGAGTGCCGCAGACTTCCAGACCCAGTTCTTCCAAAATACGCGCCACACTGTCCCCCACAGCAGGCGTGGGAGCCAGGCTCAAATCTACAATGCCAAAGGGAATTTCCAAACGGCGGCTGGCCTCCTGCGCTACCAACTGCCCCATTCGAGTCACTCGGAACGCGGTTTTCTTGATGGTCTCTGCCGCCACATCCAAAGGCTGGCCTTTTACAGACTGGAGTGCATGGTGAACAACGCCGGGACCCGAAACACCCACATTGATAACTTTCTCCGCCTCACCGGCGCCGTGGAAAGCCCCCGCCATGAAAGGATTGTCCTCCACGGCGTTGCAGAACACCACCAGTTTGGCGCAGCCCAGTCCGTCCTGGTCCGCAGTGGCCTCGGCGGTTTCTTTGATAATCCGTCCCATAAGGGCCACAGCATCCATATTAATGCCCGCCCGGGTAGACCCCACATTGATAGAAGAACAGACCAGTTCCGTTTGGGCCAGCGCCTGGGGAATAGACCGGATCAGAAGTTCGTCCGCCTTGGTCATGCCCTTCTGAACCAAGGCGGAATAACCGCCGATAAAATTGACGCCGCAGGTCCGGGCGGCCCGGTCCAACGCCAAGGCAAACGGAACATAATCTTCTGTCTCGCTGGCCCCGGCCACCATGGCCATGGGCGTAACAGAAATGCGCTTATTGACAATAGGAATTCCAAATTCATCCTCAATGTCGCAGCCGGTCTTCACCAATTTTTCGGCACAGCGGCATATTTTCTCATAAATTTTCTCGCATGCCCGATGGGGGTCTGGATCACAGCAGGAAAGGAGGGACAAGCCCAACGTAATGGTACGGATATCCAAGTGCTGCTGGGCAATCATTTCAACCGTGGAGAGAATCTCCTTCTGATTCAGCATAGAGCCCCCCTCCTTAAATGCTGTGCATAGCGTCGAATATCTCCTCCCGCTGAATGCGGATGGAGAGCCCCATTTGGGCGCCAAGGCCTGCAAGGGCTTCGCCCAGCTCACCAAAACTGGCGGTGGATTTGCTGACGTCCACCGCCATAACCATGGTGAAAGCACCCTGCAGGATGGTCTGGGAAATATCCAGGATATTGACATTATAATCCGCCAGGCAGTTGCAGACGGCGGCAATGATACCAACCTTGTCCTGCCCAAGAACGGTAACGATAGCGTTCATTTTACACTCTCCTTCATAGAAGTATTATTTACCGGAAGAGAAAACCCGCCTCATAGGGAATACCCCTCCTTTTAGCGCGGCATTTCCCTGCCTACGGTTTAAACCTTGTTTGAAAACACCGGAATATCAAATTGCCCGGCTCTTTACCGTGCAGTGTAAATCATTTTTAAAATCCGTCAAAATTTTTTAAAACGTCTGTGCCGCCCGATAAAAATGTCTCTTGCCGCTGGCTATTCCATCCATGTTCAAACAAGGCCTCATCAGGCCGCCGGGCCTGCCCAGCATGTGCCGAAACCCCGGCGGCAAGAGATTTTTTCCGTCCATCAAGACAGTCTCCCGCGGGCATAGCGGCGCGCGGCCGAAGCATCCGGCCCAAAGCGGAAAACCATCTGCCGGTTTAGAGCCGGCTTTTCCAGGCAAAAGCTTTAAAATTCATCAAAAAATTTGTCGTGAATGGCCCGAACCGCACGGTTCACATCTTTTTCATCCAAAAGAACGGACACCCGGATTTCAGAGGTATTAATCATCTGAATATTAATCCCCGCCTCATAGAGCGCCTCAAACATTTTGGCGGCCACGCCGCAGTTGCTCATCAAGCCGACGCCCACAATAGACACCTTGCCAATCTCATCGTCGGACTCGATATGACCGAACCGCAGCGCCTCCTTGTGCTCATTCAGAATAGCCTCCGCCTCTGCCTGGTCCTTTTTATGGACAGTGAACGTAATATCCTTCGTATCCTCCCGGCCAATGGACTGCAAAATCACATCTACATTGATATTGTGCTTGCTCAGCAGATCAAAGACCTGGAAAGCAACGCCGGGGTTGTGCTGCAGTCCCACCAGGGCTATCCGGGCAATACTGGTATCCTTGGCCACACCGGCAATATTGGTCTTTTCCACTTTCGTAACCTCCTTGACTTTTGTGCCCGGCTTGCGCTCCAGACTGGACACAACTTCCAAATTCACCCTGAATTTTTTTGCCAGCTCCACGCTTCGGTTGTGGAGTACCTGAGCCCCTTGAGACGCCAGCTCCAGCATCTCGTCATATGTGATTTCCTCCAGCTTTCTGGCGTTTGGAACAATGCGGGGGTCCGTGGTGTATACGCCGTCCACGTCCGTAAAAATCTGGCAGAGCTTCGCCCGGAAAGCTGCCGCCAGCGCCACGGCGCTGGTATCGGAGCCGCCCCGGCCCAAGGTGGTAACATCGCCGCTGCGGTCCACCCCCTGAAAGCCTGTGACAATTACAATCCGGTGCTGATCCAGCTCCGCCTGAATACGCTCAGAGTCAATTTTTTTGATCCGCGCGTCGGCATGAACAGCGGTGGACTGGATTCCTACCTGCCAGGACGTCAGGGACACGCAGGGCAGGCCCATAGCCTCCAGCGCCATGGCGCACAGGGCGACAGAAATCTGTTCTCCGGTGGAAAGCAGCATATCCAGCTCCCTTTTGGAGGGATTGGGATTAATCTCTGAAGCCTTTGCAATTAAATCGTCAGTGGTGTCTCCCTGGGCGGACAGAACCACAATTACGTCGTTGCCCTTTAAATATGTTTCCGCAATAATCCGGGCGACATTTTTAATGCGCTCCGCGTCTCTTACGGAGCTGCCCCCGAATTTCTGTACAATCAAGTTCATATATATCATGCTTCCTTTTCAGCTTGAAATCAAGTTGCGGAGGGTTTCCCCCGACATATCTTATGCGGCGGCAGGGCGGTTGGAGCCGTCAGCCATCTAATACCCGCATACAGGCCAGTACATTCAAAAGCCGGGACTGCCGGGCCGCGCTGTCTCCGCTGAGCGGCTCGGTCAAAAAGGCTGTTTCTCCATCCTCACTAAGGACCTCCACCTGCCCAAACGCCATAGCCGCGTCAGTGAGACTGCCCTCAATGCGGAAATAGTGCCGGGTCTTCAGTTCTCCCGGTCCTTCAAAGCCGGCGGTGTCCGCCGACCAGCTGATTTCCTCCCGCCTGGGTCTGGCTTGGAGGCACTCCATGACATCCGCCACGCAGGCGGATGCAGTAGGCAGTTCTCCCGCCCCCCGTCCATAGAACATCACTTCGCCGGTGGCGTTGCCCCGGATCATCACGGCATTGAAAACATCCTCTACACCTGAAATAGGATTGTCCTCGGGAATCAGATGGGGCGCCACATACGCTGTGCGCCCTCCTCCGGGAAGGCGTACAGCCCGTCCCAGCAGCTTTACACGGTAGCCTGCGCGCTGTGCGATTCTCACATCCCGGAGGGACAGCTTTCCGATTCCCTCTGTAGGCACCTGCTCCGGGTCAATCTGGTACCCAAAAGCCAGGTCCGCCAGAATGCAGATTTTTCGCCCGGTGTCGATGCCCTCCACATCTGCGGTAGGGTCCGCTTCCGCGTAGCCTTTGGCCTGCGCCTCCCGAAGGGCGTCGGAAAAAAAAGCGCCGGTGCGGACCATACGGGTAAGAATATAATTGGTAGTCCCGTTCAAAACACCGTAAACTTCGTCGATGCGGTTGGCGGCCATGCACTGGGTCAACGGGTGAAGCACAGGGATACCTCCGCCCACGCTGGCCTCAAAAAGGTAACTGACATTTTTTCGCCGGGCCAGCGCCAGCAGCTCGCAGCCCCGTTCCGCTACCAGCTGTTTGTTGGCTGTCACCACATGCTTTCCGGCAGAGAGGGCCCGCTTGGTGTATTCATAAGCCGCGTCCACACCTCCGATGGTCTCCACCACTACGCGGATATCATCGTCCGCTTCGATCTTTCCAAAATCATCGGTCATCAATTGCCGGAAGGGACCGTTTTTAAAATGCCGGACCAGAATGGATTTCACCTGCAGCGGCTCTCCCAGCTTCCGCTCTATCTGCCTCGCGTTCTCCGCCACCACCTTGGCAACACCGGTCCCCACCGTGCCCAAACCCAGAATCGCAATCTGTATCATACCTATCCCTTTCCCTTTTTATCCGCCTCTTTCGTCCGACTATCCGGCTAAAATTTCAAATTTCAGTACGCCGTCCAGAGCGGTGACATCCCCTATCAGCTGTTCCAGCGACTCTGCCATCCGGCTCGTCTCCGCGGAAATCGTCACCGCCGCACAGCCGTTGGTGGGAATGCTCTGATTAATCGTCAAAATGTTGGCCTCGGAAGCGGCAAAAAGCGCCAGCACACTGGACAGCACGCCGGCCACATCCTTGAGCATGGTGTAGAAGGTAATGATGTGTTCCGCCTTCATGTCATTAAAAGGCTGAACAGAGTCTTTGTACTTATAAAAGGCACTCCGGCTGATGCCTGCCAGCTTGGTCGCCGCACCCACGGTATCCGCTTCACCGGTCTGCATCATTCGTTTGGCCTCCGCCACCTTCACAAAAATCTCCGGCAGCGCATCCGCTGCCACAATGTAGTACTTAATCGGCTTTGACATCGAATCCTCCTTAGTGCCCCGCCGCTCCGGCGGGCCGAGCCGCCAGTCCGCCCATTGCGGTCATTTGTCCTTCCAGCATGGTAACATATTTTCTTGCGCTCCGCAACTGTCGGAATCAGGAAAACTGACCGGCCATTTCCTTCCAACCGTGGGCAAAATGCCGGAGATACCGCTTGGTCAAGCGTTTCATTCAGAATGAATATTCATTCCAATATTCATCTTTTCTTAGATATCATGCATAAAAACTGCACAAATCCCTTTTGAGTTTCTGACATCTTTCGGGGAATTTGGAGAAATACAGCAAATAATTATGCATAAACTCTGAAAAAGTATTGACATATTTTTATCTCCGTGCTAAGGTAGCCACAGTCTGCGGGAGGAATGCCTCCCACACCTTCGTTCTCAGCGCCCGCTTCGCGGGCAAAGATTTTGGAAAAGGAAGATTGCATCATGAAGAAGTTACTGACCCTCCTGCTGGCTCTGGCGATGGTCCTGAGCCTGGCCGCCTGCGGCGGAGACAAGCCCTCCGGCGATTCCACTCCCAACAACGACGCCGCTCAGGACGCCAACACCGGCGATACCGGTGCCGATGCCGACACCGATCCTGACTACGCCAGCATGACCATCGATGAACTCAAGCCCCTGCTCCAGACCGTTGCCGGCGGCAAGCTCACCGTGGCCACCAGCCCTGACTTCGCCCCTTATGAATTCTACGCCCTGGATGACGCGGGCACCCCCACCCTGGCAGGCTTTGACGTGGCCCTGGCGGCTTACATTGCCGACTTCCTGGGCCTGGAGGTGGTATACACCCCCATTGATTTTGACGGCGTGCTGATGGAGGTCCAGACCAAATCCGCCGACCTGGGCATGGCCGGTCTTTCTCCCGATCCCGCCCGTGAGAACATCATGGACTTCTCCGACATTTACTATCTGGGCGGCCAGTCCTTCTGCTGCCTCCAGAGCAACAAGGACACTTTCCCCGATCTGGAATCCACTAATAAGGCCGAGTACCAGATCGGCGCCCAGACCGGTTCCATTCAGGTGGACCTGGCTCAGGCCAACAGTCCTGACGCCGACATCATTCAGCTGAGCAAGGTCACCGACATCATCGCCGAGCTCCTGGCCGGCAAGATGGACGGCGCCTATATTGAAACCGCCGTGGCAGAGAGCTATGCTCAGAATTACCCGGAGCTTTGCATTGCGTTGGATGTGCCCTATGATGTGAAGGGCTCCGCCGTGGGCGTTGTGAAGGACAATCCCGCCCTGCTGGCTGCTGTGAACCTGGCCATTGCCGCAGCTATTGAGGACGGCAGCATGGATCAATTTGTAGCCGAGGCCAACGAACTGGCCAGCGGCGCCACCGCCAGTCTGGTTGACGGTGAGATTGTTGCCGACTGACCTGCAGGTGTGTTTTCCCAATTCCTCCCCGGCCTGGCCGGGGAGGAATTGACCGTTCCATTCCATTAGAAAGGAGCTTCCCATGGGCAACTTCATCCAGCTGGAAAACTTCTCAAAAATCGCGCCCTATGCGGATATGTTTAAGGAGGGCCTGATCGTCACGGTGCTGCTGTCCCTGTTTACGGTGGTCATCGGCTTTGTTCTGGCCCTGATTCTGGCGATCATGCGCATGAGCAATTTCCGCCCTTTTCTGTGGCTGGCCCATGCGTTTCCCGGTATCTTTGGCTTCTTTGAGCGGGACAGCGCCGGGATGAAGCGGGACAGCGGCTTCCTCTATCATCTGGGCCGCTTTAATCCCCTGAGCTTCCTTGCCACTGCCTATGTGGAAATCCTCCGCTCCACCCCTGTCATCGTGCAGGTAGCCATCATCTTCTACGGTGTGTTCAGCATTGTGGAACTGCCCAAGATCACCATTCTGGGCTTTATTAAATTTGACCGCTTCGTTCCCGGCATAGTGGCCTTGGGCATGAACTCCGGAGCATATCTGTGCGAAATCATCCGGGCGGGCATCCAGTCCATTGACGGCGGCCAAAGCGAGGCGGCCAGGTCCCTGGGCCTCAGGCAGGCTCAGACCCTGCGATACATCATCCTGCCCCAGGCGCTGAAGAACATCCTCCCTGCCATTGCCAACGAATTCGTGGTCATCATTAAGGAGTCAGCCATTACATACACCATCGGTGTGCAGGATATCATGTCCTCCGTCAACGCTGTCCGGGGCGCAACCTTCATCATCATGGAACCGCTTTTGGTGGCAACGGGGCTGTACTTCTGCCTGTGTTTCCCCACCAGCAAGCTGATTGCCTATATTGAGAGGAGGATGAGCCGTGGCGACAAGAGATAGCCTCATTCAGGTTAAGGACCTAAAGAAGCACTACAATCGGGGGGCCATCAAGGCACTGGACGGCGTCACCGTGGACATCAACCGGGGTGATGTGATGGTGGTCATCGGTCCCTCCGGCTCCGGCAAGAGCACCTTTCTTCGCAGCCTGAACCTGCTGGAGGAGCCTACTGGCGGCTCCATTGTCTTCGACGGGGTGGATATCACCAGCAGGAAATACAAAAAGGTGGAAGACTCCACAGGCAGAACCGTCACCGTGAAGGTGAACATTGATGAGCACCGCCGGAAGATGGGGATGGTGTTCCAGCACTTCAACCTCTTCCCCCACATGACGATTCTGGACAACATGACTCTGGCCCCGGTCAAAGTAAAGGGCGTGTCCAAAGCGGAAGCCGAAAAAAAGGCCCTGTCCCTGCTGGACCGGGTAGGCCTGAAGGACCGGGCGGGGGCATATCCCATTCAGCTTTCCGGAGGCCAGAAGCAGCGGGTCGCCATCGTCCGGGCACTGGCTATGGAGCCGGAGGTCATGCTCTTCGATGAACCCACCTCCGCCTTGGATCCAGAGATGGTGGGCGAGGTGTTGGATGTGATGAAGGGCCTCGCTCAGGAAGGCATGACTATGGTGGTCGTCACTCATGAGATGGGTTTCGCCCGGGAGGTGGGCAGCCGCGTTCTCTTCATGGCCGATGGGCTGCTGCTGGAAGAAGGCTCTCCGGAGGACATCTTTGAGCGGCCTCAGCACCCGAGGCTGAAGGACTTTTTAAGCAAGGTACTATGACAGATTTTAAGGGGGAGCCCGCTCCCCCTTAGGCCTTGTTTGAAAATGACAAAACGCCCAAACGACGGATCTTTTTCTGCTGTTCTGCGTTAAATTTTCTTGCCGGGCGGTAGCCCGCCTGCGAAAATTTACCTTGATTTAAAAAAGTCTCTTGCCGTTGGGAATTCCGGCAATTTTCAAACATTTTTCAGACAAGGCCGAATCTTTCCAGCAGCATAGCCAAATAATTTTTTATTCTCTGCCAAGGGCTTTCCTTGGCCTTTTTTATAGGAGGCAGCAAACGATGGAACAGAGCAAACAGGCGGCCATTGCCGCCATTGAAGCTAAGGCAGATCTTGTTTATAGCGTCTCCGACGCGATCTGGGAATACGCGGAGCTCTCCCTTCAAGAGGAAAAATCCGCCGCGCATTACTGCAAGGTATTGGAAAAAGAGGGATTCACTGTTGAAAAAGGCATCTGCAACATTCCAACCGCCTTTTCCGCAGCCTACGGCAAGGGCAGGCCCATGATCGGTATCCTCGCCGAATACGACGCCCTCTCCAGCCTCTCCCAAGAGGGCGGAATTCTGGAGCGCAGAGAGCATATTCCCAATGGCTGCGGCCATGGCTGCGGTCACAATCTGCTGGGAGCCGGAGCCTTGGCTGCCGCTCTCGGCGTAAAAAACTACCTCGAGCAAACGAAACGCTCCGGCACCGTCATTCTCTACGGCTGCCCCGGCGAGGAGGGCGGTGCGGCCAAGGCTTTTATGGCCCGGGAAAATCTCTGGCGAAGCCTGGACGCCGCCCTTACCTGGCACCCGGATGACGCCAACGAAGTAGTCACCGGCTCCAGCAATTCCTGTATTCAAACGCAGTATCTCTTCACCGGCGTCGCCGCTCACGCCGCCGGCGACCCGGAGCGGGGGCGCAGCGCGCTGGACGCAGTGGAACTGATGAACATTGGCGTGCAGTTTCTTCGGGAGCACATGAGCAGCCGCGCCCGCATCCACTATGCCATCACCGACGCCGGCGGGCGGAGCCCCAATGTGGTGCAGCCCAGGGCCTCCGTGCTGTACATGGTCCGCTCCAACCGCGTGGCGGAAGCTGTGGAGCTCCAGGAGCGGGTGGATAAAATCGCCCAGGGAGCGGCTCTGATGACCGGCACCACTGTTGAAAAGAAATTTATTGACGGCCTGGCCGACACCGTACCCAATCACACGCTGGAATCCGTGCTCTATCGAAATTTTGAGACTTTGGGAGTCCCTGTCCACACGGCGGAGGAACACGCCTGGGCCGACGCGCTGGCGGAAACTTATCCCGGCAGCGGCCGGCTGCCCGGTATCGGCGCAGAAAACGACGGAACTGTGGCGGAGCAGGTTCAGGCCCTGCGAGAGGCTAATGGGCATGCCATGAATGATTTTCTCCTTCCTTTATATCAGAGGGACGCGTTTAATCCCGGCTCTACTGACGTGGGCGATGTCAGCTGGCAGACCCCCACCGGGCAGATTCACGCCGCTGCCTGGCCCAACGGCGCTCCGGGCCACAGCTGGCAGAATGTCTCCATTGGCCGCACGGACATTGGCCGCCGGGCAGCGCTTCACGCAGGGAAGGTTCTGGCCGCCGCGGCCATCGATCTGCTGGAGAATCCTGCCCTGCTGGATGCGGCAAAGGCGGAATTTGAAAGGCAAACCGCGTCAGGTTACACCTGCCCCATTCCAGCGGACGCTGTGCCCACGGTTGCCGATTGACCGCCCCTTCAGCTGGATGAGGTTTTCCGGCAAGCAGATTCGATCTCAGACAAAGCCGCCGTGGCTCTCCACGGCGGCTTCGTTCGCGGTGCGGCTGATGGAAAGATTCCGGGCGGAGGAACGTACTGGCATGACAGAAGCGGCAGAGCATGGGAGAAAATCCGGCCGTATGTCACCGGCGAAAAGGGGACGGCAACGTCCTAATACCCGGCAGTTTATCAAAGGTGCGCTTTGAATTCTGCGCACCGGAGCGCCTTTGGCGGAACTCGCCGGAAGTATATGGAAACTGGAAGGAATGTATGCCGCCGGTTCTGCCGGCGGCGTGACAAGGGCAGAAAAGATTTTGGAAGCCCCGGTAGACTACGCAGACTTTGAGAGGCTGATAACCGGCGCCAGCCATGTCAAACTACACCCTGACGCCGCCGGCACACGAGGCGGGAATCCGGCGGCGGACCACGCAAAAAAGGCACGCGCCAAGATGCATTTGGCCGTGGATGCGCATGGTGTGCCGGTGCGATTCTTTATCACTTCCGGCGCATAGCGGATTACGCCCTTGCGGCGTGATACTGCGGTTCGCCATGCGAAAAATGCCGCTGCCTTCACTGCCGCTGTCCAAATCCCTTGGGTTGCCGTTTGTCTCCTTGCTTATTGACGGCACTGTCTTGATTTTTTGGCTTCAAAACGGCTCGTTTTTCTCAAGGCGTCTTTTTTCCACCCCTCCAGGCGGCAAAGAGCCTCGGGGCCACATCCCGGATTTCCGGCCACATGAAAAATGCAGCGGAGAATCCCAGCCCGGCCCCCAGGCGAAGTTTCTGGTTCAAGGTATCCGCATCGTCGAAAAGGACAAAATGGGCTTCTCCATCCTGGCTGTAAGTGAAATACCGGGCACAGAGGTCTTGTGAAAAAAAGACGGCTGGAGCTTCCCGCTCCATCAACCGGCTCAATGCCTCTTCACTGAGGGGGTCTCCCTCCCCGGATCTGGCCGGAAGGCGGAAATCCATCCGCAGCCGCTGCACATCCAGAGCCAGACGGCCGGCTCCACCGGCCTGGGTGACGGCTTCTTGAAGATATTGGGAGAAGCTGCCGCCGGAAACAGCGGTGCAGAGCAGAACCACCCCGCCGGGGGCAGCCCCCGCATAACTCTCAGGGAGGTAGAGTGTTCGCCGGGAAGCGGACAGGGCCGGAGCCAGCGACATCACAAAGGCTGCCCGGTCTCTCCGGGAAGCCTCCTCAAAATCCAGCAGCACCCCGCCATAGTTCCGCCGTCCGCACTCCCGCAGCACTGCGTCACGAAGGCCCTCCGGGCTGTCAATAAAAGGGGCGTCATGATCGCTGACGGATAAAAGGCCGCCTTTTGTCTGAAGCAAAAGACTCTGCCGCAGCAGTGCCGACCCGGGTCCGATGCGATATGCCACGTGGGCCAAATTCCGGCAATATTTCTGTGCCTCCTGAGACGCCTCCGGCGTCACGGCCAGGTATATCTGCAAAGTTCTCTCCCCCTTGCGCCGAGGTTTCAAAACTGATATACTGAAACCGGTTTTAAAACAACCTTATGCGAGGAGGACGCCGCCTATGCCCTTTTCCCTGATTCCCAGCCGTCTGTTTGAAAGCTATCATGAGATCACGCCGGAGCTGCTCCGCCGCGAAGGAATAACGCTGCTCCTGAGCGACCTGGATTACACTCTGGCCCCCAAATCTGTCCGCCGCCCGGACCCTGCCCTTCGAAAATGGATCAGCGCGCTGAAAGCGGCGGGCATTCAGGTGATGATTGTTTCCAACAACCGCTCCAGCGCCCGTGTGGCGGAATTCTGCGAAGACCTGAAGATTCCCTACCAGGGTCACGCCGGCAAGCCCTCCATCCGCGGCCTGAAGTCCGCCATGGCCCGGGCAGGGGCGGATCGCGGCTGCACCGCCATGCTGGGAGATAAGCTGCTGACGGATATGCTGGCAGCTAACCGGGCCGGCATTCCGGCTTTCATAGTAGAGCCTCTGGGCGGGGCAGTCACGCCTTGGCAAAAGGTGCTTCACGCTCTCCAGGCCCCCTTTAAGGCGGTCTGCCGGAGACGGAGCCAAAATATTTTTGGATGACATTGCCC
The DNA here is from genome assembly GCA_910576845.1 of uncultured Oscillibacter sp. GTDB lineage: Bacteria > Bacillota > Clostridia > Oscillospirales > Oscillospiraceae > Oscillibacter. The sequence continues at coordinate 9,029 of CAJTJA010000016.1, read as the reverse complement.
AATTGGCGGAAAAATACTTGCAATAGCGGCTTGGATGGGATAAAATAACTTAGGCTTTGTTATGATCCATGAAAAGAGAGAAAATGTCCTTCCGCAGGTCGTTTTCTCAGATGAAGATTTTGTGAGGAGGATACTGCTATGCCAACAATTTCTGCCGGCGATTTTCGGAAGGGTATGATCTTCGAGATGGAAGGAAAACCCATGCTGGTGGTGGATTTCCAGCATGTGAAACCCGGAAAGGGCGCCGCTTTTGTGCGCACCAAGTATAAGAATGTGATTACCGGCGCCATTCGCGAGGAATCTTTTAACCCCACCGCGAAATTTGAGCAGGCCAGCGTAGAACGGAGAGACGCTGAGTACAGCTATAACGACGGCGACCTTTACTACTTTATGGACCCTGAAACTTATGATATGTCTCCCCTGAACCGGGAGGTTCTGGGCGACGGTTTTAAGTTTGTCAAGGAAAATACCGTCTGCAAGCTGGTGAGCTATAAGGGCAGTGTGTTTACGGTGGAAGTTCCCAACTTTATGGACCTGGAAGTCACGGAAACCGAGCCCGGCGTAAAGGGCGACACCGCTACCAACGTAACCAAGAAGGCCACCTTGGAGACCGGCGCCGTGATTCAGGTGCCCCTCTTCATCAACGAGGGTGAAAAGATTCAGGTGGATACCCGGACCGGAGAATATCTCGGCCGCTGCAAGGAGTAACCATATTTGAAAGGGGGGATGCAATCCCCCCTTTGGATTCCCCAAAACTCTACGTTTCATGATAAGGAGGTTATCGACTATGGAAATCACCGAGAAGGTTGCGTATCTGAAAGGCCTTGCCGAAGGCATGGAGCTGGATACCGAAAAGAAGCAGGGCAAGCTCCTGGCCGCCATCATCGATGTGCTGGAAGACATCGCTCTGGAGCTGGCCGATATACAGGACACTCAGGAAGAGCTGGGCGACGGCTTGGATGCTGTCAGCGACGATCTGGAGGATGTGGAGGACCTGCTCTTCGGCGAAGATGAGGATCAGGACGGCGGGTATGAGCTGGACGATCTGGGGGAAGACGAAGACTGCTACGCCACCACCTGCCCCACCTGTGAGGAGACAATTTATTTCGACGAGTCTGTCCTGGAGGACGGCGAGGTCATCTGCCCTAACTGCGGCGAGAAGCTGGAGTTCGATTTAGAGAGCCTGGATGAGGACGAAGCCGGAGACGAGGAGTAATCAAAGCACGTCAGGGGCCGGGCACCTATTTAGGTGCCCGGCCTTTTCAAAGGAGCGTATTGCATGATCCGTGAAAAGACCTTTTACCGTGCTTTTTTTGCCCTAACGTTGTCTTTAGCCCTGCAAAACCTGCTGACTTTCGGCGTAAATCTGATGGATACCGTTATGTTGGGCCGGTACAGTCAGGAGGCTATGAGCGGCGTCAGCCTTTGCAACCAGATTCAATTTCTGCTTCAGATGCTGGTCGGCGGCGCGGGGGAAGGAGCTGTGGTTCTAGGGTCCCAGTACTGGGGGAAAAAGAAACTGGACCCCATTTCCAGCATCATCGGCGTGGCCCTTCGTTTCGGCGCAGCCCTGTCCGTCCTGCTCTTTATACTGGTCCTGCTGTTTCCTGAGCTGCTTCTTCGCCTGCTGTCCAACGACGGTGGCGTAATTGCACAGGGGGCGCAGTATTTTCAGATTATCTGCTTTTCCTACATTATCTTCACCGTCACCAATATTCTGGTTGCCTCTCTCCGCTCCATCGGCGTGGTGAAAATCGGCTACGCCATCTCCTTTTCCACGCTCTGCATCAATACCGCCCTGAACTACCTTTTGATTTACGGCAATTTCGGCTGCCCGGAGCTCGGTGTCCGCGGGGCGGCTGTCGCTACGCTGGTCTCCCGCTGCGTAGAGCTGCTGATTGTCATTTACTATCTGAAGCACCGGGAAAAGCGCCTGAATCTTACGCTAAAAAAGCTCATTTTTATTGATGGCAGCTATCTCAGGGATTATAACCGCATTTCGTCTCCGGTGCTGGTAAACCAGGCCCTCTGGGGCGTTGCCCAGATGGTGCAGACCGGAATCCTGGGACATCTGGGCGGGGATGTGACAGCGGCAAACGCCATTGCCGTTCAGGTCTATCAGGTTCTCTCTGTAGTGGCCTACGGCGCAGCCTCCGCCTCCGGAATTGTGGTGGGACGCAGCATTGGCGAAGGCCGGCAAAGCGCCCTGCGATCTCTGGTAACTACCCTTCAGGCACTGTTCATTGCCATCGGGCTGGTTTCCGGCGGGCTTATTTTTTTAATGAGGGCGCCTATTCTTACCGTCTTCGGCGGTTCGCTGACAGAGGCCGCACGGAAACTGGCGCTACAGTTTATGGCGGTTATCGCCGTCACTACGGTAGGCACTTCCTACCAGATGGCCTGCGATACCGGCATCATACGAGGAGGGGGCGACACTGCATTCAGCGCCAAAATGAATCTCATCAGCATGTGGGGAATTATCGTTCCTTTCTCCGCTATGGCGGCTTTTTGCTGGAAAAGTCCGCCGGCGGCGGTATTCTTCCTGCTCAAGTGGGATCAAATTTATAAGATCATTCCCGTGGCGCTTCGGCTCCACAGTTGGAAGTGGGTACGGAGCGTCACCCGGCCCGACGCAGCGGAGACGGCTCCGTAACGTAGCAAGGAGGAAGTTCATGTCCAAACCGCAAGCTCCCAAGGAACCCATCAATCCCAGAGTCCGCGCTAACATCTATGGCCTGGCGGCATTATATCTCGTTTACCTCTTTTATCAGATTGCCAAACCTTATCTCTCCCAAGACCCTTACGGCCCCACAGCAGGGCAATTTCTTCTGGGGCTGGCCGTGCTGGGGGGAGGAGCCATAGTCCTGGGACTGCTGGCCTGGAAAATGTACAAGGTTCCCCTGCCGGAAGAACCGTCTGACGCAGAGGCTGAAGCCAACGCTCTTCCGGAGGAGGCCGAAGAGGAGGAAAAGGACTGAACAGCAGGACCGTCCTACTCACGGCGCCGCAATATGGAACCGAGGGGCTGTACCGGATAACCGGCACAGCCCCTCGCTTTAGTTTTCAGTCTCAGGGGTCAGATTTTCGGGGAACCGTTTCTTCAGCAGCCACAGCATGTCCTCCGGCAAAGCGGCGGTAAGCTCCAGCCGCTCTCCTGTGATGGGGTGGAGCAGTGTCAAGGCATAAGAGTGAAGCGCAGGACGGGAGATGAGATTCGGGTTTTCCTCTCCATAAAGCCAGTCTCCCGCAAGGGGGCATCCCAGATGGGCCATATGAACCCGGAGCTGGTGGGTCCGCCCGGTCTCCGGCCGGAGTGCCAAAAGGGACAACCCCTCTCCCTTGGATAATACCTCATAGTGCGACACAGCGGGAGCGCCGCCTGGCCGGACACACCTTGCCACCGCCGACGTCTCGTCCCGGCCGATGGGCGCGTTCACCGTCCCCTTCTCAGGAGCGGGACAGCCCAGGCAGATTGCCCGGTACTCTCGGCGGAATGCCGGCCCATGCAGTCTCCGGCGAAGCAAATCATGAACATATCCGCTCTTCGCAACGACCATCAGCCCGGTGGTGCCTTTGTCCAGACGATTTACGGGATGAAAAATAAAATTCGTTCCCCGGCCCCAGGCCAAGGCCCCTGCTACAGTGGGAGTGTCCGGCAGGAAGTTGGAGGCGTGGGCCGTCATACCAGCGGGCTTGTCAACTACCAGCAGATGTTCATCCTCCCAGGCGACCGGCAAGGGCCAGTTTCCCGGCGTGACGGCAGTCTTGGGCAGCCGCAGGTCTCCGCTTTCTACCGCCAGCACATCCCCTGCTCTGAGGATATGCGGCGTATGAACCGGCCGACCGTTCACCCGAATAGCATCACCCCCATGGGCCAGCCGGGAAACCGCGTGAGAAGAAAAGGAGAGCTTGGCCCGAAGAATATGGCGGACCGTAGCTCCATCCTCCTCCGGTGGAATCACCCTGGTTATGACCGCCATCACTCCACCTCTCTCCGCCGGCGGCTGAGGTCCAGCCGGACAAGCGTTCCGGAACCCGGACGAGAGGCAATGGAAATACTATGATTCAAGCGGTCCATTACCTGGCGGCAGAGATAAAGACCTATGCCGGTGGATTTCTTATCCTCCCGCCCATTGTAGCCGGTAAACCCGTTCTCAAAAACCCGCGGCAGATCCTCCGGCTGAATGCCAATGCCGCTGTCGGCAATCACCAGCGTCTCCCCGTCGCCGTATATCCGAATGCGGCCTCCCTCCGGGGTATACTTCAACGCGTTGGACAGAAGCTGCTCTATGACAAAGCACAGCCACTTTTCATCCGTCAGCACAGTCTTTCCTGTCTCCTGAAAATCCAGAGATATTTTTTTCAAAATAAAGAGCCTTGCGTATTTCCGCACCGATTGGCGGAGCAGCGCATCCAGATCACAGTTCCGCAGAACATAATCCGTAGAGGCGCTGCCGAGGCGGAGATAACCAAGCACCATCTCAACATACTGCCCAATCTTTAGCAGCTCCCCCTCCAGCTCCGGCCGGGGTTCTTCCTGGAGCAGCAGGTGCATCGCCGCGATAGGCGTCTTAATCTGGTGGGCCCAAAGCGTATAATAATCCGTCATATCCTGAAGCCGGTTCCGGTTTTCCAGAGCCAGGGCAGAACGATCCGACGCCAGAGCCTGGAGCAGAGCCTGATAGTCCCTCTCCAGCAGTCCTCTGGGCTGTGGGAGGGAGAGCACCTTCCCCGCCGTCTGACCCAGCATCCGTTCCAGCTCCCGGTGCCGCTGAAAAAACCGGCAATAGCCAATCACAAACAGCACAAATCCCAAGGCCAGGCACAGTACAAAGGCATACGCCACCGATTCCAGCGGCAGGCCATAGAGGCAGAAGACAACAGCACAGATGCCCACGCACCCTGTCAAAAGCAGCAGCAGCTTCCAATGCCGCGCAAGATATGCGCATAAAACCCTCATACCACCGCTTCCTCCACCAGGTAACCCGCCCCCTTCCGGGTACGGATAAAGTCGGGGAGCCCCGCCGCCTCCAGCTTCCGGCGAAGGCGGTTGACATTTACAGAGAGCGTGTTTTCATCCACAAAGCTGTCGGACTCCCACAAGGCCGTCATCATAGCATCCCGGCTGACAATCTGCCCCTTCCTTTCCAACAGGAGCTGGAGAAGCTTCAGCTCGTTCCGGGTCAGCTCCACCCTCTGGTCGTGAATGGTCAGTATCCCGTTGGAGAGGTTCAGCACCGCTCCGCCGCAGGACAGCAGGGCAGGAGCCGTTCCAAAATCATATGCCCGCCGCAGCATAGCCTGCACCTTAGCAGAGAGAACCTGCAGATCAAAGGGCTTAGCCAGAAGGTCATCTCCACCCATCTGCATAGCCATTACAACATTCATATTGTCGGAAGCAGACGTCAAAAAGACAATGGGCACCTGAGAAACCCGCCGGATCTCCCGGCACCAGTGATAGCCGTTGAAAAAAGGCAGGGAGATATCCAGCAGCACCAACTGCGGGTCAAATTCCAGAAACTCCGTCAGTACAGCGTCAAACTTTTCCGCACAGGCAACCTGATAGCCCCAGCTCTCCAGATGCCTCCGGACGGCTCCAGCGATAACATGGTCGTCCTCCACAATAAAAATACGATGCATACAGCGCAAAACCTCCCGGCCTCGTCAGAACATGAACAGGGTGCCAAATCGGGCCACAGGCCTTTCGCGCAGTCAAACCATCTTCCCGCTTCGGCAGTGTCATTATACTACGCAGCCAGTGACGCCGCAATATCTTTTATCCTTTTTGAAAAACGTGCCTCCGGCTCATTCGACATTCACAACAACCATGTTTATTCAGGTGCTTCAGCAGCAGATTTGTAAGAGCGTGCGCCGGCAGCCCAAACGCTTCGTTTCGCCCTCCTAAACCGCCTTCTCCGCACTCACCCGCTCCACCTCCCCGCCGCCAGGCACGCCGACAGGGACCAGCTCCGCCAGTCCCGGCACTGATCCCCGGCGGAATCCCGCCGCCGTTCCAGCAGTTCCGACAAGGACTCCCCATCCCCATAGCTTTCATACTGAGCCGCCGGCCTTTCCCCATCCAGCCGCTCCAGTTGAGACAGCGTGTCAAAGGAAAGGCCGTACGCCAGATAATTCACACTGACAGTTGGGCTCTCTCCGCTCAGGTAGCGGTCCACCTGATTTTTCGCCACCAGGTAATCTACCGGCACACAGTTGATGAGCAGCCACCCCGCCAACGCCAGGGGGAAGGCTGTTCTGCAAAACCGGAAATCCGGCCTTACAGCCTTCCACAGTCCGGCTGCGAGGAACAATGTCATCATTCCCATTCCCCAATATGTCATGCACCGCTTGAAGCTCAGCCCATAAGCGGAAACATACAGTGTCATCCGCCAGGCTGCGGAGGCCAGTAAGACCAGGCTTTCCCCGGCAAGAAAAGCGCACAGCCACCGGAGCGCCGCCCAGGCTCCTCCTTCCCGCTGAGACAGGCTCAAAGACGCCAACGTCAGGCTCAGGTTCACTACCGTCACCCCCACCATCTGGAAAAAGCCGCTCCGGGCCCACTCCGCATAGCTGATTCCCCGGCTGGCCAGATACGCCGGGCCGCCAAACAGACCGGCAGACTGAACCGCCAGGAAAATCAGGTACAGCCCGTCCACCGCCGTCAATACCAGCGCGAACCCCAGCGCATCCACCTGCAAGCCCTTCTTTTTCTCCGGCGGACACAGCAGTTTCTGGTGAACCATGGCATACAGCAGGCTGAACACAAAAGGCGTCATCACCAGCGCCCAAAACAGCCGCTGGAACACGCTGCCGAACCGGATCATTCGGAATGCCTCCCGGAGCCGGACCGTCGACGCGGCAAAAAGAGCATCCGCCGAAATCAGCACCGGCAGCAGGACGGACACCAGCCCCACAGCCCCGCAGAGCCCCAGCACCACCGCCATGGTCCGCTTGGGCCTTGCTTCGTTCCGCTTATCGGGGACCGCCGCCGCAAAACAGGCCCACAAATTGCCAAACAATCCCTGAAACAGCAGCCCGCACCGCTCTCCCAGCATCCACGGATCCCACCAGGGCCGGCTTCCAAGGCCCGCCGTGGCGTGAAGAGGGACAAGAACTGCCAGCGCCAGGAAGTTCCACCAGCGAAACATGGGATTGGATGTCAGGGCAAAGGTAGAAGCCAGCGCCAAATTCACCCCCAGCAACACCTGGCTCTCCCAGCGGCGGAACAGCCCCTCCCGCCCCACGGTCAGCAGCAGCAAAAGATACCAGGCGAAGACTGTCACCGTGTTCCCCATGCCCCAGGGCCAGCCGAGACCGTCCGCCAGCAAAAAACAAAACCCTATCGTCAAAACCAGAAACAGCCGGTACCGCCCCACGGATTCCTCCGCCAATTTCTTTTTTGGGGTGCACTTCACAGACCCTTCCGGCGGAAGGGGTTTTCTCTCTTCACTCATATAAAATTCTCCTCTTCATCTGTCCGCTTCACGCGGACAGCTTCTTCATTGCTCTCCGTCCCCAGCGGGAACATATTCCAGGATGTCCCCCGGCTGGCAGTCCAGAGCGGCGCAGACCGCCTCCAGCGTGGAAAAGCGCACCGCCTTGGCCTTGTTGTTTTTCAGCACCGACAGATTCGCAAGCGTGATGTCCACCTTCTCCGACAGCTGGGAGAGGGTCATTTTCCGCTTCGCCATCATCACATCCAAATTCACTACAATCATGGCGGCATCCTCAAATAGTCAGGTCATTTTCCGCCTTGAGTTCCGACGCCTGTCGGAAGAGGGCGGACATAACCAGACACAGCAGGCCCCCCATGGCGAACATGGGCACAAAGAGGGCGTTGTAGGTGGCCAGGGGCCGGAGGGACTGGAAGCAGCACACACTGAATACCACCCGGGCCAGGGCCGCCCCGGCGATGAGAAAGCAGAAGACGGCAGCCCGCCGCAGGCTGACGGCGTTGGACGGGGCAAAGGGTTCCCCCCGGAGGATGGCTTTCAGCACCTGCCGGGCCTGCCAGAGGATAGCCGCGGTGCAGCAGCCGGAGACCGTCAAAAACAGTGTCAAAACAGTGTTATAGGCGCCGGTCCAGATGAATGTCCACGCCGCCGCGCTGGCAAAAACACGAGCTATTACGATATCGTCCGGCCCGGGATAAAAAATCCCGCTCAAATAGTCCTCAATACCTTCCAGAAGGCCCTCACCGCCCAGAAGCACCGCCGTAGGCACCAGGTACAGGGCAATCACATTACACACCAAAGCCGCAAGGACCAGGACGTTCAGCACCCCAGCGACTTTTCGGACCGGAATTTTTCCCATAAGCCTTCCTCCTCTCACAGAGGCCGGGTGATGAATTCCATCATCACACCCGCACCAACCGTCAGCAGCAGAAACACCCCGGCAGCGGAAGCCAATTTCAGCCTGTCTCCCTGCCGAATCCCGCTGACCGCCATCACGCCGCCCCATAAGGCCAGCACCAGCGCGGCGGGAATCAAAAACATTGTCAATCCCATGGCAAAACGCCTCCTTTTTCTGGCATCCTACCACGTTTATCCATGGTTGTCAATAAATTTTTATTGTTTTTCGATAAAAATAAATTGATAATCAATGGCAGGTAAAGAATTGCAGCCATAACGGAACTATGCACCGCTCAAAACGGAAAAGAAAATGGAAATCAGCAGAGGACGCGCAAGACATACTCCGTTTTTACAAAAACCTCTGCCCTCATCAGGACACAAGCGGGGACAACAGATATTGAAATGCCCCGTCTCCTCTTTCCGCTGGTGCTGCTCCGGCATGCGCCCCCGCCTGGCTCCCTTTGCAAAGAAGCTGGTCGAGGGTCCTCCCTCCCCCATTCCCCCCTGGGGAGGCGGCTCAGCGGAGCCGAAACGGAGAAGGTTTTCTTCTTGTGTAATGCGGCGGCAAATCAGAATGTAAAAATTCCCCGATTTTGACAGCATCTATTTTTGGAAAAGGGGCCGGTTTTCTTCGCCCCCAGCTTAGCTCCCCCTCTCTCCAAAACAGGAAAGCGGGCT
>CAJTJA010000015.1:33398-40743 GCA_910576845.1 uncultured Oscillibacter sp. | reverse complement strand
AAGCCCTCCTCCGTCTGAAGGTAGAAGGGATATGTCGGGCTGAGGGTCAGGAGGACCAGCGCGCCGGGGCGGATATGGTCCTGATACTGCCGCATCAGCCGCAGGTCATATTCCGGCGTCTGGGAGGACAGGCAGAAGTTGAACAGAACGCTGCCCTCCGGCGCGGATTGAAAGGCGTCCCGGCCGTGGGACGGACCGAAGGCGGCCACGTCGATGACCTCCGGCATATCGCGGAATTTTTCCGTGTTTTCCGTCCGCTCCAGGTTTTCCCAGGCGGTGGTCCGTTTATACGCCTCGCCCCCCGCACGGAGAAGCGCGCCGGCGGTCAAAAGGAGCAGGAGGACTTTAAAAATCAATTTTTTCACAGGCATGCTCCTTTCGAAAAAATGAAAAAAGAAGTTGATTTTCTGGGATATCCCAGAAAAAGGCACGGGTACCCGTGCCTTTATATATATTTGTTCGATGCCGGAAGCCGCTGCAAGCGGCTCCGGCTTGGACTTCGCAGTTAATTACGGCGGGCTTTGCAGCCGGAAGACCGGAAACGGATGCTCAGATAATTTGTAAAGCATCCGCGGGCTTCTGCTGTGCCGGCTATACTATGCCGGAAAGAGGCTGTCAAGCCTCCGCACCGGGCGGCGTGAAGTCCACCCGGCGGTAACAGTCCTGGATTTCCTGGGGGGTGAGGAGCTCCTTTTTCCGGCCCAGGCGCAGGAAGAAGCGGCGCTTTGCCGGCAGCCTGAGACAGGGCTCGCGGCCCGCCCGGCAGAAGGCCCGGAGGGCGGCGATTTCTTTAAGAAATCGTGAAAGCGGGTGCCCGCTTTCATGAGGCCCTGTATCTATAAAAATCGATTTGATTGTAGCATTTCCGGCGGAAAAATACAAGCCGGAATCGAAAAAGCCCCTTTTTTGGGAAAGCCGTCAGAAGTTTCCTTCTCCGCTCCGGCCTATGCTGGAGGAAACGTATTTGGGAGGGATGCCATTGAGACAGGACATCATCTGCGCCGGGCCGCTGACGGAGGACGCGCTCTCCCGGGCCCTGGCGGATTTTCTCCGGCGGCTCCGGCCCCGGCGGCAGCGGCTCTTTGACTACTACCGGGGGGAACAGCCCGTGCCCAAGGGGGAGGCCGTCCGGGGACGGCCCAACAATCTCCTGCGGGTTCCCTTCCCCCGGTACATCACCGAGGTTCACACCGGCTATTTTCTGGGCCTCCCCCCTGCCCTGAGCCTGGACCGGCCGGAGGACGGGAAGCGCTTCGCCGCCGTCTCTCAGGCTCTGGAGCTTCCGCACCTGCTCTTTGACCTGGGGCGGGATATGAGCGTCTGCGGCGCGGGCTTCGCCCTGGTATGGCTGGAGCGGGAGGCGGGCCTGCGGGCCTGCCGCTGCGACCCCCTCTCCTGCTTCGCCCTTCGGGACGCTGCCGCCGGGTCCCCTCTGCTGGGGGCGGTGCGCCTCTTTCGGGAGGAAAACGGAGAGGCCCGGGGAACCCTTTACCAGAAGGAGGCGTCGCGGCCCCTGGAGTGGGACGGAAGCCGGGTCCGGCTGGGCCCTCCGGAGCCGAATCCCCTGGGCGCTTTGGCCCTGGTTCCCTTTGCCAACAACTGCGAGGGGGCGGGCGACTTCGAGATGGTGACGGGGCTGGTGGACGCCTATAACCTGCTGCTCAGCGGGGCTATGGATGACATGCAGTCCGTGGCCAACGCTTTTTTGGCCCTCTACGGCATGCAGGGCGCCACCCAGGGCGACATTGACGAGGCCAACCGGACCCGCGTCCTCTCCCTGGCGGAGGGGGGCCGGGCGGAATTCGTGGTGAAGAGGCTGAACCACGAGGCCCTGGCCCAGCTGGAGGGCAATCTCCGCAGGAGCATTCTTCAGCTCTCCATGACCCCGGACCTCTCCGACGAGCATTTCGCCGCCAACGCCTCCGGCGTGGCCATGGAGTACAAGCTCTGGGGCATTGAGCAGGTGCGCTCCGCCAAGGAGAGAAGCTTTTCGGAGGGGCTTCGCGGCCTGCTGGCGGCTCTCTCCGGGGCGCTGGCGGTGCTGGGGACTCCGGCGGACCTGGCGGCGGGGCGGCTGGCCTTCTATAAAAATCTGCCTCGGAATTATCCGGAGCTGGCCCAGACCCTGCTCTCCCTCTCCCCGGTTTTGTCCAGCCGGACAATTCTGGAGAATCTGCCCTGGGTGGCGGACCCGGAGGAGGAGCTGCGGCGGCGGGCCGCGGAACAAAAAACAGAAAGGACGGAAACCACATGACAGAAGACGAGAGACAGGAGCTGGAGGCCCTGCGGCTGGAAAAGCGGCAGGCGGAGCAGCGGGCCCGGGCCCGGGAGGCCCTGGAGGGAGCGGGGGTGCCCGCCTCCTTCGCCCCCCTGCTGGCCGGGGAGAACGACGGCGACACCGATCAGCGGGCGGAGGCCTTTTGCGCCGCTTATCAGGCGGCCCTGGCGGAGGACGTGCGCCGGCGCCTCCCCCAGCGTCCGCCGGAGGAGTCCGTCCCGGCGGAGCCCAGGGCCCGGCGGGGCGTGCGGCGGATTCGCTGAGGAAAAGGAGGACACGGCATGGAATTGCAGGGCTATTTTACAAAAAAGGGCCTGGAGCTGGCGGCCAAGCTGGCCTCCGGCGCGGCGCTGAAGATCACCAGGGTGACGGCGGGGGCCGGGCGGACCGGGAACCCCTCCGCCGCCGTCTCCCTCCCCCAGCCCAGGCAGAACCTGGCGGTGAATTCCCCCATCCGGCGGGGAAACACCGCCATTCTCCCCGTCACCCTGACGGCGGCCCTGGCGGACGGCGCCTATGGGCTGACGGAGCTGGGCGTCTTCGCCCAGGACCCCCAGGAAGGGGAAATCCTTTACAAGCTTTACAAGATGCCGGAGACGGTGGAAATCAAGCCCACGAGCTGCCTGGTGCTGCGGTTCTACCTGGAGGAGACCGTCTCCCAGGACCTGGGGGCCGTGGTGGCCTGCTCCCCCGCCGGACTGATTACCGAGGCGGACTTTGCCCCGGTCCGGGACAAGGTGGAAAAACGGGCCCTCCCATACCGGACAGTGAGCCTGGAGGCCGCCGGGCTGCAAAATTATCTGGACAGCCTGCCCCGGCTGCTGGCGGAGAACCTGACGCTGAGCGTTACGGGGACGCTGGGCACGGCGGTGGAGCTGAGGCACTTTTATGGGCCGGGCCATATGCAGATTTACGGCGGAGAGGGCTTTACCCTGCGCAACATTATGCGGATTTCGGAGTGCCAGATTCTGATGAATATCCACACGGTGGAGTTTCAGGAGCGGAAGGAGCTGACATCGAACGACGCCCTGCTGGACATACGAAACTGCGGAGGAACTGTTTCTGTGACCAAGTGCGGCTTCACCGGCCTGGGCGGAGCGGAGCGGTGCGTCGGCGTCCTGGCGGCCTACGGCAGCCGGGCGGTGGTGACGTCCTGCCGGGCCTCGGGCCTGGGCACGGCGGTTCAGGCCTCCAGAGGCTCCGCCATCACGATAGACGGGGATTTGTCCGGCTATGCGGACAACGCCGTCGGGGCCCATGTCTGGCATGGCGGCATGGTCCTTTTGACCAGCCCCGTACCGGACACCCTGGGCGCTCCGGCAAACAGGAAGTATGGCGGGCTGATTGTGAACACCAAGGGCGAGATTGTGTGAGGAGGGAACGAGGATGACGCTGTATGTCTACAAGACCGGAACCCCCGGGGCTCCGGTGCTGGTGATCGAGAACGCCGCGTCCTATGCCGCGGACCGGGCGGTCACAGAGGACGGGACGGTTTACGGGCCCTTCGCGGCGGACTGTGAACTGTCCTCCAAACCGGATTGCTCCGAGACGCTCCGGGCGGACTGGCGGCGGGCGAATCCCTCCCAGGAGGCGCGGATGGAGGAGCTGGAGAGCCTGGTGGCGGAGCTGCTGTTCGGTGGGAGCCCCACCGGCAGTGGGAGCCCCACCGCCAGCGCGCTTGGCGGAGGTGAGGAAGCATGACCATGGCGCTGAATCTGCTGTGCCGGGTGATCCGGCGGAGGCTGGAGAGGGGCGGAAGCCTGGAGGACGTTTTGGCGGAGTATCCCCGTCTGACGGAGCCGGAGCGGGAGGCCGTCCGGGAGGCCTGCGGGAAGCGGGCGGAGGGAGCCGAATAAAAAGAGGAAATAGAAGGAGGCCCGCCGGAATCACCGGCGGGCCTCGGCTTGTCTAAAAAGGAAGACGGCGGGAAGGGAGTGTATGCGGGAGACCCGGAAGGGGCGCCCTTCCGCGTTGGGTCATTTGCTTTTCAGGGGGATGGGACCATGCGCAGGCGGGCAGCCAGAGCCGAAATACGCCCGGCGCCGATGGTCATGGTCTCCACAGGCCGGAGACCGCCGTCCGCGAGACGGAAAAAGGAGGCGCGAAGGCTTCCGCCCTCCTTCGGATCGTACAGCCTGGCGAAGGCAAAGGGGATTTGGGAATCGTATTCCACAAAGGCAAAGGAATCTGTGGTGAGAAACCGGCGGGCAAACGGAGTTCCCCGCTCTCCGGCGGCGGCATACCGGGCCCACCGGCTGTTGAGGAACCCTCCCTTCGTGTCCACCGGCTCCAGCACAGTGGAGACACCGCCGGCGCAGATGGCGTCCAGAGTCCGGCGGACTCCCTCCACCTGAGACCGGGAGAAAACGCCGCCGAAGGCGCGGAAATATTCCAGGATGAATTCGGCGTTCAGGGAGGCGTGGGAGCTGTCCTCATAGGGCGGGCTGGCGGTGGGGGGCTGAATGGGGGTGTTTTGGCTCACGCCGTCCGCCTCCGTCCAGCCGTTATAAAAGGCCTGGGGCCAGTAACGCCAAACAGTCCGGCCGTCCTCCGTTGTTTCCAGTTCCTTTTCAAAGGCCCGGGCCAGCGCCGTGCAGCGGTCCCGGTAAACGGTCTTTCCCGTGGCCTTCCACAGCTCAATCAGGCAGAGCCCAAAAGCGTTTTGCTGGTTGAAGGGCAGAACAACGCCGTCAAAAGCGTAAGCCTCTCCCTTCCGGAAGCGGTAGCAGCCGAGGAGCGGGTCCCAGTCCTCCTCATAGTAGGAGAAAGCCTCCTCCGCCATGGCCAGCAGGGTGCGGCGGTCTTCCCCTTCCAGGCAGCCGGCGTTGGCGGCCCGCAGCATGGGCATGTAAAGCTCCGCATTGTTGACCATGAGCCGCAGCTCCGTTTGGCGGTCCAGGGAATATTTTTTTGTGACAAAGAGAAACCGGTCCTCCTCCCGGCCGCTCTCCTGATACGCGGCCTCCCGGGTGGAAATCATGCGGCGCACAGCGGAGGAGATTACGGCCCGGAGGGCCTCGCTCCCGGTTTTTTCCCAGAGCTCCAGCAGGCCCAACAGCCGCGGGGCCTCATTCCAGCTGACTCTGCCGGCAGAGTCAGGTGAACCACTCCATGGTTCACCTGATTGATACCTGTTCAGCCAGTAATAAGCGTTGAAAAGATACTTCATGTTTTCATCTCCGGATACTCGGAGAACCTGTGGCTCCCCGCCGGAGAAGGTGAGGAAGCTGTCTCCGCCGCTGAGGAGCTTTACCCGCTCCTCCCCTTCCGCCTCCGGGCGGACGGACAAAACAACGTTGGCGTTCCCGGCGGGGTCATAGGCCTCCAGCAAAATGGCATCTCCCGCAGCGGCGCTCAGGCCGGTGGAGAAAGGCAGGCCCTCTGCCAGGAGTTCCGTCTTTTTGCTCTCCGGATCATAGAGAAAAAGGCCGGTGGTCCCGGCGGCCTGGTCCCAGGCGGCGTAGAAGAGCCGGCCTTTCCAGAAGCAGAGGCTGCGGCTGAGCAGCTTGTCGCTTTTTGTGATGTCCTCGCCGCCGCAAAGGAGCCTGGAGCGGCTGTTGCTGGTCTGGGTCAGCGCCAGGGCCCAGTTCCCTCTGTCGTCCGTCCGGGCCTGGGACTCAATGAAATAGCCGTTGTCTGTCAGCTGGCGGTGCTCGTCCGCTGCCCGGTCGTAGAGCCAGGCCTCCGGCTCCTGGTTGATCTGGGAGGCCACATAAATGAGGTAATCCCCGTTGGGAGAGGGTGAGCACTCAAAAAGATTGGCGCAGGCCCTCCCGGCCACCATATAGGCCCCGGAGGCGGCATCATAGGAGACGGAGACCGCCCCGGCGGGGACGGGCAGGACGGCGAGACAGAGGGCCAGGAGGGCTGCCGGAAAACGGAGGATCCCTTTCCGGCCGCACCGGATCAGCCAGAGGGGAAGGCGTGCTTTTAAAATGTGCTGCATGTCGGAAAAACCTCCTAACAAGCCGGCGCCGGGCCGAGGGGGCCGGAAGCGGCAGCATTACGCGGCGACATAGGAGGCCCAGAGCAAATAGTAATCGTTAAAGGTCTCTATGCCGGTCACATCATAGAAAATTTTGCAGAAAGCCACATGAACGCGATGATAAGGGGCAGAAATATGGGGCTCTTCCCTCCCCCATGTGATGTGAGAAAGGTCATAACAGGTAAACCCGCCGAGATCGTAATAGGGCAGAATCTTCTCCAGGGTCCGGATGCCCTCGTCGAACAGCTCCTTTGCCCGGTCTGCCCCCTCCGCGCCGGTCTGGGACCAGTCGTAAAGGCCGATCAGAGTAAACATATAGCCGTTGAGGGTGTAGGTAGGCGGCGTGCAGGGGTATTCCTCCAGAATTGTGTAACCGTCCAGCGAGGGATCCAGGGCGGCCAACGTGGTCTTTGTGCCGCCCTCTTCGATGGGGACGTCCAGGAAGGAGATTGCCTGGACGGCGGCGGCGCTGTATTTTTCGTCATTGGTTACATGGTAGGCCCGGGCGAAGAGAGAGAGGACGTTGCCCGTGGCCATGGCGGAATTCCAGCCGGATTTGTAATAGTTCTCTCTGTCAACATAGTAGGGATAATCAAACAAATAGGGGAAGGAGCCGTTTTCCGCCATCATTCCAATTAAAAAATCCGCGTTTCTGAGAAACTCCTCCGGGCCGCAGCTGCCATACAGGTAGCATCCGTGAAGCGTCAGGCCCTGCTGGGCGATGGTAACGGGGTTGTACTCGAAGGAATCCCCGTATTTTGCAATGTAGATGCCATTTTCATCAAAGGTTCCTCTGTCTGTTTCCCTGTAGACATTTGGCCTTTGCCCGTAGTTTTGAAAATCTCCGAAGGGATCATAGGGACCGTCGGAAAGAAACATCCGAAAGCTGTAGTTTTTATCCCGGTATTCCTGGGCCTTCTCCAGGGCAAGCTGGCGGTATGCCTCGCTTCGGATCACCTCGGGCCAGTGCTCGCTGGCGGCGGCGCTGTCCGCCTCCTTTTGGGAGGCGGCCCTCCCGCTGCAGCCGGCCAGGAGCATGAGGCAAAGCATCATAGCCAGAAGGCGGCGTAATTGTGCATATT
>CAJTJA010000015.1:25593-33388 GCA_910576845.1 uncultured Oscillibacter sp. | reverse complement strand
GGCTTTGATTGATTTGTTAAACATGACGAAAAACCTCTCTTTCACAGTTGAACGGAGTATAGGAACCTCTTTTTAAAAAAGGAAGCCGGCGGCCAGCCGGAGTCCCCAGGCCAGCCCCACGGGGAGAAATACCCAGCAGAGAACAAACCGCAGATAGACGGGGATAGGAAAACCGGTCAGCTTCAGGAAAATCCCCTGAAAGGTCAAAATTCGAAGTATGTCGGAGGCGGACAGAAGGGCCAGGATGATCAGTGGATTTTGGATATAGTGCCAGGCGGCCCAAAAGAAAAAGGCGTTGAGAACAAGGGAGACCAGAGCGTCAAAGAGATTGATTCGGTTTTGGCCGATGATGGTGGGGGCTCCGGCCAGGCAGTCCCGGCAGAAGAGCATCAGCTGATACATGCCCAGCACGGCGGCAAATGTCCCCGCCTGCCGCCAGCGCTCTCCCAGGAAAACGGCGAAAAGCTGTTCTCCGAAAAGGACCAGCAGCAGGATAGGAACGACGGCCAGGCGGATATTGGTCCGCAGAATCTCAAAGGAAAAGACACCGATGTCCTCCCCCTTGCTGTAGCGGCGGCTGGCCTCCTGGTAATAGACCCGGTTGATGGGCGTCGCCAGCAGCGTAGTGGGGAGGGAGAGAATTTTCAGAGCCATGGAATAAAAACCCAGGGCCGCGGAGGAGTATAGGGTCTCCATCATCTGGATTGGGAGCTGCTTGCCCAGGCTGGCGATCAGGTTCGCCGGCATCTGGTAGAAGGGGAAGCGGCGGTAGCTCTTCAGCAGGGGCAGGCAGCGGCAGGCCGGGTCGGAGATTTTCTCATAGGGGTTGGCATGGCGGACAAGGTGGAGGATGTTTACCAGGAAGGCGAGGATGTGAGCCGCCGTGTAGCCCAAAAAGCCCCAGCCCAGCAGGCCGAACAGAATGCCGCAGCCTACATTGATCCCGGCGGTGAGGATGGGGTTCCAGAACATGACCCGGTAGAGCCTCTGGCGGTTGACATAGGCATAGCAGATGTTGCTGACGGTGTAAAAGACGATGTAGCCCCACAGCACCAGCAGCGACAGGGCGTAGGGCGTCTCCTCCGTGTGAAAGATGCGGTAAAAGCCGGAGCAGAGCCACAGGCCCAGAACCGCCAGAGTGGTGAGGACCAGGGTGCTGAGGGTTACAAGGCGGGTCAGGCCCCGGGCCTCCTCGTCCTTCTCCGGCAGCATGAAGGCCGTCATCATTCCAAGGCACGCCACGGACGAGATCACGCTGGCGCTGCCGGTGATGATGGTATAGTCTCCCATGGCGGCGGGGCTGTAGACCCGGCCCACCGCCGGCATGCCCAGAAAGTTGATCCCCTGGGCCACCACCACGCCGGAGGATAAAGTCAGCACGCTTTTTAAAAAGCCGCTGGAGAGAATCCTCCGGCACAGGGCCTGAAAGCGCTGGTAAATGTTCACGCGGGACCTCCTTTTTCGGTTTGAGCGGGGCGGCGGGCGCCGCCGGACCCCTGGAAAGGGACCCTCATGGGCGCAGCCGCAGCGCCGGCAGCCTCAAAGCCAGCCGCCTGCGCTGCAGGTGGAACGAAGGCGGCTCGGGAGGCATCCGCCGGGGCTGGTAGAACAGCAGGATGGCCGTCAGGAACATCCAGTGGTCAAAGACCAGGCTGTCCAGCAGGTGCCCGTCGGACAAAAGCTGTATGGGATAAATAAATATACTGATGGTCAGAATGTATCCCGCCCGGTCCTGGAAGCGGTCCATCTGCTTGAGCAGCAGGGCCAGGAGCAGGGGGAGCAGGATGATTCCGATGTAGCCGAAGCGCATATACCCCTCGGCAAAAAAACCGGTGTTGGCGTTCATCTCCGGCTTGTTATAGTAGATGGCCGCGATGTCGTAGGTATAGCCCACGTCCTCATAATAGCTGGGAACCTTGAGAATCCAGGTGGGAAAAATGCCGTAGATGCCCAATTTGGGGTGGCTGGTGAAATAGTCGAAATACTGGAATTTGAGCTGTGCGGGGAGGACCATCACCCGGCGGACGAAGACGCTGAACAGGTAATACCAGGGACTTCCCGGCCTGGTGAAATACGCCAGCAGGGTCAGGATGGAAAAGCCGGCGCAGCCTGTCAAAAACAGCTCCCGGTAGCAGTTTTTCCGTCTGGCCCACAGGCTCCCCAGCAGAATGAAGGGAACGGAGAAAAGGAAGGTTTTATGTCCCGTGTAAAGGTAAATGAGAACCTGAAGGGCGCCCAGAGCCGCCGCTGGAAGGTATCGCCGGTCTGTCAGCGTTTTGGCCAGGGCGAAGGGGAGAAACACCTTGGTGGTCCAATCCAGTATATAGCCCATGTATTTGCTGAGCTGCAGGGCGCCGCTGGTGCGGTACTCGTAGACCGTGCTGGTGTCCAGCAGGGACCACTTCGGGGCGCCGTTCTTCAGGACCAGGTAGACCAGCAGCAGCAGCGCTGCGGCGGTGAAAGCGAGGGTCATGGCCCGGGAGACCGGGAAGGTCCGCCGGAAAATGGGGCGGTCCCCGGTATAGCTCACGGCCAGCTCGCACAGAAGGAAGCTCAGGCAGAGAAGATGATAATAGGAAGAGCTCTCGTCCTTCATGGCGTAGACGCTGGTGATGGGGACGATCTGAAAGAGGAAGATGAAATAGAGGAAGAAGGTGGAGGCCTTCCGCTCCGTGTGCCGGATGGACAGGAACAAAACAATGCACCACAGTAGGCCTGCGGCGTATTTCAGGGGATTGAAGGCCAATATATAGTCGGATACCCGGGTGAGGTAGAGGTACCCCAGGTCCATGGAAAATTTATAAAGCAGCATTCCCAGAAACATCCATACCAGAGTATGGGTTTTTTGGAGCTTGGCGGCGTAGGCTTCACTCATGACAAAATCCTCCGGTAAGCTTCCTCCAGCGCGGTTTTCTCCTGCTCCCAGCAGAGCTCTTCCTTGGCGCGCTTCAGGTTTTCCTTGCAGGCGGCGTAGAATTCCCGGTCGTCCCTCATGCGGCGGATGGCGGCGGCGATATCCTCCGGGCTCTCCGGGTTCACCGGCAGGCCAATGCCGTAATGGCGGAGAAGGCTGCTGATTGCAGGAAAATCACTGACGATCACAGGCGTCAGACTTTGAATGTTCTCGAAAAATTTGTTGGGCAGGGCGAGAATATGATTCTGCACCACCGGCTGAAGCAGTGACACGCCCATATCCGCGGCCCCGGCGTAATTGCGCAGCGCTTCCACGGGAACCGCCGGATGGAAGAGAACCCGGTCCGCGGCGCCCAGCTCCCGGCAGAGGGCGCGGAGAGAGGATACATAGGATTCATTTCCGTTCCCCAGGACCACGGCTGCGGTTCCCGGCGTCAGGGCCACGGCCCGCAGCAGGTTTTCAATGCCCCGCTCCGGCATAAGGGCGCCATGGTACATGGTGAGGAAGGTTCCCTCCGGCAGACCCAGCTCTTCCAGAAGGCCGGACCGAACCCGGGCCGCCTCCGCCGGGTCCAGCTCCCAATAAGAGGGCACGTTCCGGGCCACCACGGGCCGCTCCTTTAAGCGGTGAATGCGCTGGACCTCACCGGCGATGGAATCGTTGACCATGATGGAGAAGGCGCAGCGCTTCATCAAAAAGCGTTCCAGGCGCGTGACCAGCCAAATATGGAGCCGGCTGCGCCGGACGGCCCGCCCGATTTCGAACTCGTGGGAGTCGTACACCAGCGCTGCCTTATGGGGATTTCCGAAATTGGACAGATACCCAACGAATAATCCCGGCAGATCATGGCCGGTGATGACGTCCGGGCGGAACTTCCGGGCCTTCCGGCCCCAGACGAAGAGAGAGAGAATCTGGTTCAGGGGGGTGAGCCAGCGGGCGGTGCCCAGGGGACGGGTGGAGAAGCGGTAGACATTGAAGCCGCTTACCTCCTCTTCCCGGAAGGAGTCCCCCGGCGCGCCCTTGGCCATTACCAGCGTCTCCGCGCCAAGCTCCCGGCAGAGGGTCAGCTCCCGCTTGTCCCGGCTGGCGCTGTCCCAGGTGTTGGCGCAGATTTTCAGTACGCGCTTCATACCGTCACAAAGCCGCTCACCGGCTTATCCAGGCTCTTGGCCAGGGCGGTGAGCCCCGCGGCGTCGTCCCAGCGGGTGACGCCGGAGCGCTCCGCCAGCACCACGCAGCCGCACTCCTTCACCGCGGCCGCCGTCTCCGGGCTGCGGCCCGCGCCGCCCACGAAGCGGACGGTCCGGCCCTGGCCTTCCAGGGCCTTCATGACGCCCTGCACGGACTCCTTCTCCAGAGGCAGCGTGGAAGCCAGCAGCACCGTTCCGGAGGCGGGCAGGAAGGCCTTGGCGCTGGCGGAGATGTAGTCCAGGGCCTGGCCCTCGTCCGGCCAGAGGCGCTCGCCCACAATCCAATCCGCCAGGCGGTTCCAGAGGCTGCCGGGCTTTGCAACAGAACCCAGGAAGGCGATGGAGAGTCCCTCCTCCAGCTGGCGGGAGGTCTCCGCCCGGTTGCGGAAGAGGTAGGAGGCCAGGGCCCACACCAGGGTCAGCAGAATTCCCACCGCGGCGCCCAGAACGGCGTATTTCACGGCGGACAGGGCGATTTCAAGGGGCGTGTCGCCGGTGTCCTTCTCCGGCTCCTCCAGATTGGCGAGCTGTTCGTTCAGGTCCGCGATGCTCTCAGTATAGGTGGTGATCTTTTCCAGGTTCGCGGTCTGGGTTTCCTCCAGGTGGTCGTCCACGGAGATTTTGGTCACGTCGCTGAGCTGGGCGAAGCCGTGGCGGTAGGAGCCCTCGCTGATGCGGGTCTGAAGGCCCAGCAAACAGTCATAGGCGGCCTCCGCCAGCTTACGGGTCTCCTCCTCGGAGACGCCGGAGGCGGCGAGGGTCAGGCAGCCGCCGTCCGACTTGCTCAGGGTGACGATCTCCCGGAGGTATTTGTCCTCCATGCCGGGCCGGGGGCTGTAGGACAGGGAGGACTGGAGGTCCAGGCTGTTCCAGAGGATGACGTATTGGCTCTGAATCTTGGAGATGATAAAGTCGATGGGGGTATCCTCCAGGCGGAATACCTGCTGGAAGGCCCCTTCGGCCACGTCGGTAATGGCCAGGTTGATGGTGGTGACGGCCTTGTTGTGGGGGTCGATCTCCATCAGGAAGCTCTTGCCGTTGTACTCCCGCTGGGACTCCAGCTGGGTCTCGGCCTTGGCGAGCTGCTCTTCCAGGTCTTCCTTGTTCGCCGCGTAGCTCTCCATGGCCTCCTGGTAGCGTTCTTCAATTTTTTCGGGGCTGTTTTCCTCGCTTTTGGCCTTTGCAATCAGGCCGTGGGCCCGCCAGCCCCCCAGCAGCAGGGCGAAAATCAGGGCCAGAATGATGGCCAGGCGGCCCCGGCGGACGGCGATGGCGGCCAGCTCCTTCAGCGTTACGGTGTCTTTCATCTCTTTATCTCCTCATATGTGATCTCTGCCGGAGAACCGGCCTTCAAAATCCGTGCTGGCCACATCCTTCAGCGGCAGCTTCACGGGCTTTCCCGAGGCGGCGGATTGGTAGATGGCCAGAATCATCTCCAGGGCGTTCCGCCCCGCCTGGGCGTCCACATAGGGCTTCCGGTCTTTTTCAACCGCGTCGATCATGTCGGCGAACAGGCTGGTGTGGCCGTTGCCGTAGACATTGCTGGTGGCCTCCTGAAGACCCCTGTTTTTCCCGTCGGACGCGTCCTCGCCGGCAAAGTCCCACACGTCGATGTTATTGGTGGAGGTGCCCCCCAGCTTCACCGTGCCGGTCTCGCCGAAGAGGTACAGCGTCTCCTCCAGGTTTTTCGGGTACACGTTGGTCGTGCCCTC
Organism: uncultured Oscillibacter sp.; assembly: GCA_910576845.1. Taxonomy (GTDB): domain Bacteria; phylum Bacillota; class Clostridia; order Oscillospirales; family Oscillospiraceae; genus Oscillibacter. The sequence goes on along the minus strand of CAJTJA010000015.1, from coordinate 27,572 downwards.
GATGGTGCCCACGGCGCCGTTTTTGAACTTTACCACGGCCATGCCGATATCCTCGCACTGGAGGTAGCTGTGGAACTGCTGCTTTGTGACGCCATAGACCTCCTCCACCTCGTCCCCCATCATCCAGCGGAGCAGATCAATGCCGTGGATGCACTGGTTCATCAGGCAGCCGCCGTCCTGGGCCCAGGTGCCCCGCCAGGGGGCCTGGCTGTAATAATCCCGGTTCCGGTTCCAGCGGACATGAACGGAGCCGTGGGACAGCGCGCCGAAGCGCCCCGCCTCCAGGGCCTTCCGGGTCTCCTGAACGGCGATGTTGAACCGGTTCTGGTGGCAGGCGGAGACCTTCACGCCCGTCTCCTCGCTGCGGCGGACGATCTCCTCCGCGTCGGCCATGCTCATGGCCATGGGCTTTTCAATGATGACATTCACCCCGGCGTCAATGCAGCGAAGGGCGATTTCCGCGTGAATGCCGCTCTCCGTGGCGATGCTGGCAAGGGTGGGCTTCTCCGCCGCCAGCAGCTGCTGATAGTCCGTATAGCGGCGGATACTCTCGTCCTTCTCCAGGCCGTATTTGGCCAGCAGAGCCTCCATGGCCTCGGGCTTCACGTCGCACACGGCGCAGATTTCCAGATGGTTGTTCAACGCGGCTTTGATGTGGTTCACGGCGATGCGGCCGCAGCCGATCAGAGCGTATTTCATAACGGTTCTCCCCTTATTCCTTTAAAATGTCTTCATACAGGGCCAGGAGCTTTTTCTCCTCCACGCCCCAGTTGAATTCCTCTTTTACGGCCTTCCGCCCGTTTTCCCCCATCCTCCGGGCTTCTTCCGGGTGGTCCAGCAGATAGGTGATAGCGGCGGCGATGGATTCGGTGTCCTCTGGGTCCGCGCATATGCCGAAACGGCAGCGCTCCACAGCTTCCGTGTTGTAAGGCGTGCTGGACAGAACCACCGGCAGGCCCAGGGACATATATTCGTAAACCTTTGTGGCAAGGGTGCCCAGCTTGCCATACTGCCCCACATTCAGCAGCGCCGCCATGCCAATCTGGCAGCTTTGCAGCGTTTCCGCCACCTGGGAGCGGGACAGCTGCCCCAGATAACGGACGTGGGAATACTCCGGCAGGGACTCCATCTCCGCCTGATAGGACGCCGGGGAAAAGGTTCCCCCCAGCCAGGCGGTGCAGCCGGCTTTCGCGGCGGATTTAACCAGATGGGTGACGCCCCGGTTATGGGTTAGGCCTCCGACGTAGACGATGCTCCGTTCACGCTTGGGGACCGCCTCACTGTAACGATCGTAAAACTCATCCAGGCGGGGGACGTTATTGATCAGCGCGGCCCGTCTGCACCGGCCCTCGAAGGGGTTCCTGCCCTCTATTTTGCAGGGAAAAATGACGCCGTCGATGGTTCGGAGGACGTGCCGCTCATAAACGCCGTAGGCGCCCGCGATGAGGGCGCGGGACCAGCCGGGCAGGTAGTCCTTGGCGCGGATCTGCTGGACATAGAGCTCATGGCTGTCGAAAATCACCTTTTTTCCCCGCTTTTTCAGCTTCAGTCCATAGGGCAGCAGCTCCGGCTCGTGGAAGTGGTAGATATCCGCGTCCACCGCCAGAGCGGCCCGGTACACCCGGCGGGCCGTCTGGGCCATGCGCTTTAAGCGGCTTTTTGGCATTTCGCCGAAGCCCACGATATGCACGCCGTTTTTCTCATAGCTTCCCCCCTGCTGCACCAGATACACGCCGTATCCGGCCTTGGCCAGGGAGACGCATTCCTTGTGGAAGATGCGCTGATCCTCCGCCGGATGGCCGCTGGTCATGTGGCAGACCTTGAACGCCTGTTTTTCCGGCCGTTCGGAAGCCGCGGCCCCCGTCAGCGGGGCGTTTTCCGCCGCGCCCATCACGCGGCCGCCTTTCGGGAGTCACGCGGCGCGCCCGTCCAGCTTGCAATGACAAAAATTACACAGAATGTCCTCGGGGGGGGGGGGC
>CAJTJA010000015.1:0-25583 GCA_910576845.1 uncultured Oscillibacter sp. | reverse complement strand
TTTCATCCAGGGCCAGGAGGTTTTTCTCCTCTGCGCTCCAGTTGAATTCCTCTTTTATGGCCTTCCGCCCGCTCTCTCCCATCTGCCGGGCTTCCTCCGGGTTGTCCAGCAGATAGCGGACGGCGGCGGCGATGGCCTCCGGGTCCTCCGGGTCCACGCACAGGCCGCAGCGGTACCGCTCCACGAACTCCCGCCACAGCACGAAGTCTGTGCATACCACCGGCAGGCCGGCCATCATCTCCTCGAAGATTTTTGTGTTGCCTATGGTGCCGTTTTTCCAGTCGGAATTCCGGATATAGCTCAGCGCCGCCATGCCCACGGCGCTCTGGGCCAGAAGCCCCGCTACCTGGGTATGAGGGATGCGGCCCAGGTACTGGACGCGGTTCCAGGCGGGCAGGGCTTCCAGCTCCTGAAGATAATTGCCCTCTGCCGGGCCGCACAGGATGTAGCGGCACTCCGGCAGCTGCTCCATGGCCTTGATGATGGTGTGGTGGTTCCACTGCCGGGAGATTCCCCCGGCAAAGACCAGCGTCCCGGGCTGGGGCGCGGCGGAGGGGACGGCTCCGTCCAGAATGGGAAAGTTGGCGACCTGGACCGTTTGGGGATTGAGACGGCGGAAAAATTCCGTCAAGTGCGGCGTGACGGTGACCACAGCGTCAATCTGGCGGCATACCCGTTCCTGCTGGCCTTTGAACCAGAAATACATTGCCCGCCGGGCGGGGGCTGGAATCCATTCCTTTTCCAGGATGGACTCCAGGGTATCTTCGTGGCTGTCGAAAATCACCTTTTTTCCCCGCTTTTTCAGCTTCAGCCCATAGGGCAGCAGCTCCGGCTCGTGGAAGTGATAGATATCCGCGTCCACCGCCAGAGCGGCCCGGTAGACCCGGCGGGCCGTCTGGGCCATGCGCTTTAAGCGGCTTTTTGGCATTTCGCCGAAGCCCACGATATGCACGCCGTTTTTCTCATAGCTTCCCCCCTGCTGCACCAGATACACGCCGTATCCGGCCTTGGCCAGGGAGACGCATTCCTTGTGGAAGATGCGCTGGTCCTCCGGCGGATGGCCGCTGGTCATGTGGCAGATATTTATCATGGCAGACGCTCCTTGATTCGCTCTAAGATTTTTTCCGCGCTGTGCCCGTCCCCGAAGGGCCGGTAAGACGGGTCGAAGAACACAGGGGCGGACAGCTTTTCCAGAATATCCGTTTTGACGGGCTTCGCCAGCCGGTTGCAGCCGTTTTCCATGGTCTCCGGCCAGACGATGTAGTCAAACACCGTGACGCAGGGCTTTCCGGCAAAAAACGCCTCCCGCTGCAGCCCGCCGGAGTCCGTGACGATCTTCTCTGCCCGGTTTACCAGGGAGATGGAGCATTGGTATCCCACCGGACGGCACAAGAGGATATGGCGGTATCCCCCCTCCCGGACGAGCCGCTCCGCCCGGTGGCGGTTCCGGGGATGGACGGGATAGACCGCCGGGGCATCCAGGGCCTCCATGGCCTGAAAGATTTGGTCCAGCTTTTCATCCGTGTCCGTGTTCTCCTGCCGGTGGCAGGTCATATAGTAAAACCGCTCCGGCAGGGCCAGGGGCTCCCCGGCAAAGTCCCGAAGCTCCGAGAGCTCCGAGCCGTCCAGCCGCTCCGAATAATAACGGAAAGCGTCGTACATGGGGTCCCCCACCAGGAAGGAGCCGCTTTCCAGGCCCTCCCGCCGCAAAAACTCCATGCCCGAGGCGGTGCAGGCCAGCCGCAGGGAGGACACGTGGTCGGTCACGATCCGGTTGGCCTCCTCGGGATTCGCCAGAGTCCCCAGCCGGTTCCCCGCCTCCACGTGGCACACGGGGATATGGAGCTTCACCGCCGCCAGGGCCCCCGCCAGGGTGGAATTGGTATCGCCGAAGAGGAGCAGCATATCGGGCTGCTCCTTCAGGAGAACCTCCTCAATCTTCATGAGCATCTGTCCGGTCATCTGCCCATGGGTTCCGCCGGAAACGCCCAGGTTGTAATCCGGCTTTGGAATGTTCATTTCCTCAAAAAACACGTCGGACATATTGTGGTCGTAGTGCTGCCCCGTGTGGACCAGCACCTCCCGGAACTCCCCGCGCAGCACCCGGGAGACTACCGCCAGCTTGATAAACTGGGGCCGGGCCCCGACGACCGTACAGATTTTCTTCATTTACAGCACCTCAAATGTTTGGATAGTCAGCCCAGCTTACAGCATGGAACCCAGCGCGAAGGCCCGGTCGGCGATGGGGGCGGGAAGCGCGTCCCCGTCCACCTCCGGAGCGAGGACGCCAAGGGCTTTGCACCGCTCCAGGGCATTGTAAAACTGAGGGGAGGACAGCCCCGCCTGGAAGCAGGCGTCCCGGCGGCCCCGGACCCTGTTTCGCCGGACGCTGAGAGCCAGATTGCTCCGCAGAATGGATTTTTTGTAGTTCATGAACTCCCGAAGCGTCACATGGGGGGAGAAGGTCATGTTTCTGGCGCTTGGAATGTCCTGGAGCTCCGGACACAGGCGGGAGACCCACTTCCGGGGATACGCGTCGTTTTCCAGCTTGTGCGGGTTTTCACGGCAGAACATGGAGACTATCCGGCGCTCCATCAGCGGCGCATATTGAATATAATGCCGGGAGTTCATAGCGAAAGTTGCCGCCGCCCGGCCCTGCATAATCTCATAGCCCGCCGAGAGATAGGCGCTGTGCTTGGTGCTTCCGCTGTGAGAGGCTAGCCAAGGCGTCAGACGCTCCGAAAGGCTGTTCATAGCCGGGAGCGCCGCCTCGCCGCAGAGCGCAAGGGGAAAATCGTAATTCATGACGACGCGGTGAAGAAAGCGGTCCCAGTTGGGCTTCCCCCCGTAGAAGGGATAATCAAAATGGATGAAGTCGTTTTTATAAAACTCTCCGGCTATGCCGCCGCATTCCAGCAGGACGCCTCTCTCTTTCAGCGCCCGGGCCTTTTTATTCAGCCGGTAAATGCCGCATACGCCGGTCATGCCGTCGGCGGCTTGAACGGCCTTGTCAATCCAGTCCCCGCCTTCCATGTCGTCTGAGACCCATAACAGCTCCATATCCAGCCGGTCGGCAATTTTCCGGGCAATGACCACATCCACGTGACCGCTTGCTCCGGTGATGTCCAGCAGGGGCCGCATGCCTTCGTGAAGCATGTGGGAGAGAATGTTCCGGCTGTCGGTCCCGCCGGTGATGGTGCAGGCGGCGGCGCCGCCGTCCACGGCCTTGGAAAACCGGGACATCTGCTCCTCCAGCGCGTCGCCGTGGAGCTCCAGGTCCTCCAGCGGCTTTAGGTTTTTGTCCTTCTCCGTGAGGAGTCCGTTTTCGATCAAGTAATATTTCTCCGGGGCGCTTCGGCGGACCCCGCGGAAAATGGTTCCGGTCCCGTAGATACAGCCGAAATATAGAAACTGCGCAATTGAGGCGTAATCCGGCACCCGGTCCTCCGGGACGGCCTCCGCCAGGGAAGTACAGAAAGAATGTCTCTGGGGGGGGGGCAATTGTCTTTAGTAAAAGGACAAATGTTCTCCCGGATATACCAGCGCATGACGCCCGCGTTGTCGCAGAAGCGGAGCTCCCGGCCGTCCGGGTAAACGGCCCGGAAGCGGTAAGACCCGGTGCAGTTCTCAAAGTCCGCCGTACCTTGGTCAAAATCGCTGAGAAAGGCCCGCGCGCTGGCCTCTCCCGCCGGCTCGTCCCGGTACATAAAGAGGCCGGTTAACTCCAGGGAAGCGTCTCCCGTTTGAAAAGCGGCGGGTTCGGCGTAAATAGCTCCTCTCATTTACAGCACCTCGATATTCTCCCGGCTTTGGATGTTCTTGCACACGTTCTTGCAGTCGAATACCGGCACGCCGCAGGACGACACCATCTCATAATCCACCTTTGTGTGGGCGGTGGCGATGCAGACCAGATCGTATCCCTTCACCGCCTCCGGCGTCAGGGCGGGAATGCCCTCGTACCACACGCCGCCATCCCGGTATCTTTGGACATAGGGATCATAGAAATCTGCGTGGGCGCCGGTCTTGCGGAACTCCTCCAGCACCCGGACGGCGGGGCTCTCCCTGTAATCGTCGATGTCCTGCTTGTACGCCACGCCCAGCACCAGCACCTTCGACCCGTTCAGGGACTTGCGCCAGCGGTTGAGAATCTTCCCCGCCCGCTCCACGGTGTACTCCGGCATCCGGTCGTTGACCATCATGGACGCCTCGATCATGCTGGTGTGGAAGCCGTACTCCCGGGCCTTCCAGCTCAGGTAGTAGGGGTCCAGGGGAATGCAGTGGCCCCCCAGGCCTGGGCCGGGATAGAAGGCCTGGAAGCCGTAGGGCTTCGTTTTGGCGGCGTCGATGACCTCCCAGATGTTGATTCCCATCCGGTTGCAGAGAATGGCCAGCTCGTTCACCAGGCCGATATTGATATTGCGGTAGGTGTTCTCCAGAATCTTTTCCATCTCCGCCACAGCGGGGCTTGAGACGGTGGTGACGTCCCCGTCCAGAATGGCCCGGTACACCATGGCGATGACATCCACGGCGTCCTGGCCGACGGCGCCCACCACCTTGGGGGTGTTGCTGGTCTTGTAGATCAGGTTGCCCGGATCAATGCGCTCCGGGGAGAAGCCGAGATAGAAGTCCTCCCCGCACTTCAGGCCGCTGCCCTCCTCCAGAATGGGCTTGAGGAGCTCTTCGGTGGTGCCGGGGTAGGTGGTGGACTCCAGCACCACGATGGAGCCCCGGGTCAGGTGCCTGGAGATGGCGATGGTGGAGTCCCGGACATAGCTGATGTCCGGCTGCTGGTGCTTGTCCAGGGGGGTGGGCACGCAGATGGCGATAAAGTCCACGTCCTTTACAAAGCTGAAATCCGAGGTGGCCCGGAGCATGCCGCTTTTCACCAGCTCCTCCAGATCGGCGTTCACCACGTCGCCGATGTAGTTTTTCCCGGCGTTCACCAGGTCCACCTTCTCCTGCTGCACGTCGAAGCCGATGGTCTTAAAGCCGTGCTTGGCCTTGTCCACCGCCAGGGGCAGTCCCACATAGCCCAGGCCGCACACGCCCATTACCAGGGTCTTGCTTTGAATTTTCTGAATCAGTTCTTCCTTAATGCCCATATCAATCCATCTCCTTGACCGTCTTTCCGGCCTCATCTATTTCATATTGTTTTCCGCAGGCCCGGCACACGGCCCGCCCGCCGGAAAATTTCAGCTGCTCTCCGCACCGGCAGACCCAGCCCCGCACCCCGGCGGGGCAGCCGTAAACCAGCGCGTAATCCGGCACGTCCTTCGTCACCACGGACCCGGCTCCCACCAGGGCAAAGCGCCCTATGTCGTGGCCGCAGACGATGGTGGCGTTGGCCCCCACGCTGGCACCCTTCCGGATGGTGGTTTTCCGGTACTCGCTCTTGCGCTCGATGAAGGCCCGGGGGTTGATCACGTTGGTGAACACGCAGGACGGGCCCAGGAACACCCCGTCCTCGCAGACCACGCCGGTGTACACCGAGACGTTGTTCTGAATCTTCACACCCTCCCCCAGGACCACGTCCGGGGAGATCACCACATTCTGCCCTATGTTGCAGCGCTTCCCGATCCGGCAGCCCTTCATGATGTGGGAGAAGTGCCAGATTTTGGTCCCCTCCCCGATCTCGCAGCCCTCGTCCACATAGCTGGACGCATGCACAAAATAAGGCTTGTCCATCACAGCGCCTCCAGAACCGCGTCAATGACCTGGCGCTGCTCCGCCTCCTCCAAATAGGGGTGCATGGGCAGGGAGAAGGTCCTGGCGCAGTAATCGTCCGCATTGTGAAAGGTCTCTTGGTATCGGGGCTCCTCCCGGAAGACCGGCAGGGCGTGCTGGGGAGTGGGATAGTAGACCATATGGGGGATGCCCTTGTCCGCCAGGCAGGCAATGATTTTATCCCGCTGGGCCGTGTCCCTGGCCAGCAGCGCGTACTGGGCCCAGGCGGACACACAGCCCTCCGCCACGAAGGGGGTGACGAGCTTTCCGGCGAAGGCGGCGTTGTAGCGCTCTGCCACCGTCTGGCGGCGGTCGATCTCATAGTCCTTCAGGGCCTTGAGCTTGGGCAGGAGAATGGCGGCCTGGAGGTTGTCCAGCCGGGAGTTCAGGCCCACCCGGATGTTGTCGTACTTTCCGCCGGGGCCCTTGCCGTGGACGCAGAGAGAGCGGAAGAGGGCGGCGGTTTCGTCGCTGTCGGTGAAAATCGCGCCGCCGTCGCCATAGCAGCCCAGGGGCTTGGCGGGGAAAAAGCTGGTGGTGGCCACGTCTCCGAAGGCGCAGGCCCGCTTCCCGTGATAGACCGCGCCGAAGCTCTGGGCCGCGTCCTCAATGAGGGTGAGGCCGTACTTCTCGCAGATGGGGGTCAGAGCGTCATAGCCGCAGGGATTGCCCAGAATATCCACCGCCACCACGGCCTTGGGCGTCCGCTTTCCCTCCGCCAGCACGGCCTGAATCTGCCGCTCCAGGCTTTCGGGGCTGAGGCAGTAGGTGTCCGCCGTGATGTCGCAGAAGACGGAGGCGGCCCCGAACATCTTCGCCGGCTCCGTGGAGGAGATGAAGGTCATGTCCGGGCAGAACACCGCGTCTCCCTCCCCCACCCCGGCGGCCATGAAGGCCAGCTGAAGGGCGTCGGTGCCGTTGGCGCAGGTGACGCAGTGCTTCCGGCCCACGAAGGCGGCCAGCTCCGCCTCCAGCTCCGTGACATAGGGCCCGCCGATGAACTGGGCGGCGTCCAGCACGCTTTGGATGTTGGCGTCGATTTCGGATTTCAGGGCCCTGTACTGGGCCTTCAGGTCAATAAACTGCATAAATACCGCTTCCTCTCTCCGCGCCCGCGCGCCGGCGGGGCGGCTTTGCTTTACCAGTTGATCTCGTTTCCGTCCGGGTCGTAAAAGGTCTCGGCGTTCCGCCGCCGCATGACGACTCCCTCCCGGACGGCGCAGGCGGGCAGGGGCTTCCCCCGCAGCCGGACTCCCCGTCGTCCGTGTGGGGAGCCGGAATCAAAACCGGCCTGTTCACAGGCAGTCACTCCTTTTTCTTTCGTCATGTTCCGCTTTGTTCAATCACCTCCAGAAGTTTTGCGGTAAGGCGCTTGAAATCATATTCCCGGGCGGCCTGGAGGGCGTTTTCGCACATCCGAGCCCGGGCTTCGCCGTCCAGGCTTCGTATTTGACGGACCGCCTCCGGAAGCCGCTCCGCGCTCTCCACACAGACGCCCGCCCCCCAGCGTTCCAAAGGGTTATACTTCGCGGCTACGTCCATGATGACCGGCCGTCCCGCCGCGAGGGAGTCAAACAGCTTGTTGAAGCTGAGCCCGAACCGGAACAGCGGGACTCCCTGCGTTCCGCTGTGAACCAAAACCGCATCCGCCCGGCTAACGATGGAAGGGATATACGTTTTCTCCACGAAGCCCTTGAATACCACGTTTCGGATTCCCTCATCCGCCGCCCGGCGGCGCAGGAGCTCCAGCTCGTCCCCTCCTCCATAGACCAGAAAGCGCACGGAGGGATCGGAAATCCGCTTTGCCGCGTCCAGCAGCGCGCCCAGGTCGTTCACCCTCCGAACGGAGCCGGTGTAGACGATTTTGAAATGCTCCGGGTCGTCCAGGTCCGGATCCTCCGCCTGGAAGCGCTCCCGGTTGAGGCAGAATTGCTCCAGGTCCACGCCGTTGTTGATATAGAATACCTTGCTCCGGGGGACATCCTTTTCCCAGCCCCGCTCCGTGATATAGTCGTAGGCCCCCTCCATGGTGAAGACCACGGCATCCGCCTTCTTGTAAATCCATTTTTCCAATTGACGCAGGGCGAGCACCGCCGGATTGCGGGGCCCGGCGATGCCGTAGGCGACAAGGCCCTCCGGCCATAGATCGGCGATCTCAGCGATTCCGCGGCACCGGTACTTCCGGGCCAGCCACACCCCCGCGGCGCAGGAGGTGGGGGGCATGGACGTTGCCACGATAGCGTCGGGCCGGGGGAAATGCCGGCACACACCCGGCAGCTTCCAGGCGAACTCACAGATGTTGTATACCCGCCGCAGGCCGTTTCCCTGGTAGTCCAGGCATTTGATATAAACATAGCGCACCCCGTCCACCGTCTCCTCCCGCCAGGGGGAGCCGTCCGTAATGAGGTTCTGGTTTGAGTTGTGGACTGTGCTGGCGGCAAAGATGAGGACGCTGTGTCCCAGCCGCGCCAACTGTTTGGCAAAGCAGGTCTGCCGGGCCAGGGGGTAATACTTAGGCGGAACAGCGTAATGATTGATAAGCCAGATGTTCAAGGCCCGCTCACCCCCGTTCCGCCGGAGGTGACCACGTTCCAGTGTCCGTTCAGGCAGCCCATGCGCATGATGCCGCCCCCCGTCTCCTCCGGCACCTTTACGCACTGGGAAAAATAGTCCGGGGCGTATTCCGCGTGGGCGTCCAGGCGGATGAGATAGACGCCCTTCGCCTGGCGGATGCCGGTATTCATGGCGCGGGGCGCCGTTCTTCCGGGGTTTTGCAGAACGCGGATCAGGCCGGGATACCGGGCCTGGTACTCCTCCAGCGGCTCCGGCGTCCGGTCCGTGGAGGAGCCGTCCACAAAAAACCACTCCATGGACTCTTTGGGGTAATCCTGGTCCAGCATGGACCGGACGCGGCCGTCCAGATAGCGCTCCTCGTTGTACACGGGGACGGCGACGGATATAAAGGGAACGGTCATAGTATTTTCTCCCTGTTCTTATTTTAACGCCGGTTCCCGCTCCTCCTGGTCGGAGAGGATTTCGCTGGCGGGAATCTGCTCGTTGATGAGGTCCACGGTGTTCTCCTGGGAGAGCACCACGGGAATGGTTTTGAAGAAGATTTCGGCGTCGATTTTAAAGCCGATGTGCCGGACGTAGTAGACGTCCAGATCGTATTTCTCCTGAACGGCGATCATGTTCCGGCCGTGAATGGCCGTCCAGCTGGTGATGCCCGGGAGCACCTCGAAGCGGATGAGCTGCTCGTCGGTAAAGGTTTCCAGATCGTTGATGAGCTGGGGCCGGGGGCCGATCAGGCTCATCTCGCCCTTGAGGATGTTGAAAAGCTGGGGCAGCTCGTCGATGCTGGTCTTTCTCAGGATTTTTCCCGACCGGGTGACCCGCTCCTCGTCGGACAGGGGCACGCCGTTCCGGGTGGTCTCCACCCGCATGGAGCGGAATTTGTAAATGGAGAAAATTTTCTGGTGATACCCCGGCCTGCGCTGGGAATAAATGGCCGGCCCGGGGGACTCCAGCTTCACCCACAGCGCCGCAAGAAGCATAAGCGGCCACAGCAGCAGCAGGAGCAGCAGCGCAAAGCAGACGTCAAGGGCGCGCTTTACCTTTAAATACCGTTTCTGACCGGCTGTCAGGACATCTCTGCTGATATAGGACATGATAAAAACCACCTGTTGTTTATGTGATCCCGCGCCCCGCCGCCCCGGCGGGGCAGTTGGCGGCCGGCGCGGATTTTAAAAGATGGACCCTCTCTCGGGGTCAAGGGCGTCCTGCCGGACCGGCCTGGCCGGGACGCCGTAGGCAATCCACCCGTCGGGGATATCTTTTGTGGCCACGGAGCCCATGCCCAGGGACGCCCGGTCCCCAACACGCACGTAGTTCCCCACCATGCACCCGCCGGAAACCTGGGCTTGCCGCCCGGTGGAGGCGCTGCCGAAGAGGAAGGCCGTCCCCACCACAATGGATTCCTCCCCCACGCTGACGTTGTGGGAGATCAGGGCCAGGCTGTCGATCTTGCAGCCTCTGTGGAGGACCGTGTCGTCAATGGCGCCCCGCTGGATCACCGCCAGCGCCCCGATCTTCACGCCGTCTTCAATCACCACGCCGCCGAACTGGGGCATGGGCACCGGATGGCCCTCCCCGTCCCGGTCCGTGGTCATGCCGTCCATGCCGATTACCGTATTCTCCCGAATCCAAACATGGTTCCCGATGCGGACCCGGCCCAGAATTTTCACGCCGGGGCCGATATAGCAGTCCTCCCCGATGGAGACGTCCCCGCCGATGAAGCAGCCAGGGAAAATCACGGTCCCCTCCCCGATTTTGGCGGTCTTTCCGATGTGGGAGCCGTTTCGCTCGCACAGCTCCCCCGGCATGCACAGCCCGGTAATTCCGTGGCGCTGGAAGAAGCGGCAGTACTCCAGGTGGGGGTTCCGGCAGGGGAACACCGCGTTCTTCCGGGAAACCGCCTCCGGGACATCCCAGACGTCCGGCCAGAACACCAGGCAGCCGGAGACGGATTCAAAGACTCCCCTCCACTCCGGATGCCCCTCCGTGAGGAACATGACGGCCCCGTTCTTGGGATGGCCGATGGACGCGGGGCGGGTGATCCAGTAATCCGAGCCCGGCACCTCCTCCCCGGTGTGGACGCGGAAAAAATGCAGATCTTCCATAATATCCTCCCTTGTCAGGCGTCCCGCCGGAGGCGCCGGACCGTTTGAAACGCCTCCGCGGCGTCCATGCAGCACTGATTCCCGAAGAAGTGGGCCGCGTGGCGCAGCGCCTCGCAGGAGCGGGGGTGGGGATAGGCCCGCACCTCGCTCTGATAGCAGGAAAAGGCCTGAATCTTCTTCTCCAGCACGGCGCTGATATCCACCCAGGTATCCGGGATAAAGCCGTGGGGATACCCCCATTCGCTGCTGCTCACCGTGTAGAAGGTGAGAAACTCCTCGATCCACGGGTCCAGGGGGCGGAAGGCCACATTCGCCGCCTCAAACAGAAGCTGGTGGTCCCGGTTGATGTCCCCGCCGTACTGGCAGTAGACAATGTTGGGGCGCAGCTCCTCGGAGAGCTTTTCCAGCGGCGCGATCAGCTCCGTCAGGGTGAAGGTGTCCAGCCGCTGGTCGGGAAAGCCCAGGGAATCCACCCGCTTCACCCCCAGAATCTCCGCGGCCCGCACCATCGCTTTCCTCTGCCCCATGTCCTTTTGATACCGCAGGGATTCCCCCTCGCACATGACAGCGGAATACACCTGGTCCCCCGCCGCGGCGTGCCGGGCGGCGGTTCCCCCCGCGCCCAGAAGCTCGTCGTCCGGGTGGGCGGCCACAATCAAAACGGTTTTCATAGTCAGTCCCCCTTAAAAAGTTCCCGTGCTTCCGGCGGCGGGCGGAGCCCCCGGACCGGAGCGGCAGCGGATGGAAGGCGGCTTTTGCCGCTTCTCTCCGCCTCTTAGAATTGGCTGTAGATAAACTCCGGGGCGGTGGAGAGGTCCGCCCAGAGCAGATAGGCGTAAATTGCCGTCAGCATCAGCCAAATGGACACGCCCCGCAGAATGTCCCGCAGCGTCTTATGGCTGCCGGTAAAATTCATAAACCGCTTCATCAACATAAACCCATCCTTTCCAACCCAGGTGCATGATGTCTTTCAGAAAATAAGGCTCATATTCCTTGTCCGAAAAGTCGGCCAGCGCCACGCCGTAGGAGCCGCAGATATCCCGGATATTCTGGTAATACGCCTCCCGGTCCTCCTTGGGAAAGCCCCAGTAATCATACCACCAGCCGTTTACGGGAACGCTGACGACCAACGGCCGGACGCCGGTTTCCCGGCAGACCTTCAAAAAGGTTTTCAAATCGCTGTATTCCGGAGAGGAGGCGTAGCTCTCGCCGGCGCCGGCTCCCTTGTACGCAGCTAGTTTTTCCACAATATAGCTGGTATAATAATCATCGTTGATATAAAAGTCATTGTTTGTGCAGGAGGCCTCCCCTATCCGGACCGCCTCCGCCCGCAGGGCGTCGAAGTCCAGCTCCTCCGCCCGCACCCGCTCCCCGGTGAACAGCGTCTCCCACTCCCGGCCTTCCCAGCAGAGCGTAAACTCCGCCTTGGTCTCCATAAAGTGGTCGTAAGCCGCTTGGCCCAGCTGCTCCACGGGGTTCAGGGAGTGCTGGAGCACAATTCCGTCATAGCTCTCCAGCCGGGCGAGCTGCTGAGGGTCCTGCTCCATCAGGGACGCGGCCCGCTGCGCGACGGCGGAGCGGAGCTCCCTGGAAAGCGCTCCGTTCCGCAGGAAGCGGGCGAACATTCTCTCGGAAAAGCGGCTGGGATAGGAGCTGGAGGTAAGGCTGTCCTCCGTGAACCACTGGGGCGAGACGATGAGAACAGCCTTTTGATCCGGCAGCAGCTCCGCCATGGCGCCGGCGTTGACGGCGTGGTGCAGGCTCTGCGTATGCCCGCGCCCGATCATAATCATGTTGAAATCCGAGTTGCCGCCGTGAAACAGGGCCCGGGGATAGGCCAAGCCGTCGGAGGAGCTCAGCTCCGAGGAGCCGAACACGGGAATGGTTCCCTCCTGGAGAATTTCCTCCATAGCCTGAAAGCAGAAATTCCGGGAATCATTGTTGATGTAGACAAGGGTTTCCCCCATTGCCCTGACGCTTCCGTCAAGGAACAGCCTTGTTCCCAGGACCGTCCCGGCGAAGAGGACGGCCGCGGTCAGCAGGGGCAGGGCCTTTTTCATGAGCCGGCCCTCTCTTTCACCAGCTCCAGAATCTTCCGGGGGGTATTCATTTTGTCCCGCTCGATTTCCGAGGGGGAGATGATGACGCCAAGCTTGTCCTCCAGACCGAAGACCAGCTCCGCGAACGCCAGGGAATCCATCAGGCCGCTTTCAAACAGGTCTATGTCCAGATGGTCCTTCACGGACTCATCCTCGCACGCCTCAGCCAAAATTGCCAGAATCATTTCTTCCATGTTCTTTCACACTGCCTTTCTTATAAATAATAGAGTGCTGCCTGCCAGACATCCCGGATGTGTCCTGAGAAGATCAGAAAGCCCAGCATCACGGCGTTCAGCGTCAAAAACCAGGACGCCGTTTTGTACCAGAGCCTGTCTTTGTGGGCGCGGTAGAAGGCGGACTTCTTCTGATAGACCTCTGTAACCGCCAGCAGAATGCCGTGATAGAGTCCATAGGCGACATAATGGGCGTAAGGACCGTGCCACAGGCCCATGACAAGCATATTCACCATCAGGCCCGCCGCCGCCCCTCCCAGGCGGGTTTTGAAGCGCTTGTTCCGGATGGAGTTCAGCACAAACCGCGTGAAGACAAAATCCCGGAACCAGGTGGAAAGCGTAATGTGCCAGCGGTTCCAAAAATCCTTGATGTCCACGCTGAGAAAGGGCTTATTGAAATTGTCCGGCAGCCGGATGCCCAGGATATAGGCGGTTCCCACCGCCAGAGAGCTGTATCCGGCAAAGTCAAAGAACATGTACAGGCCGTAAACGTAGGCGTAGCCCACTAAATAAAGCGGCGTGTAGCGCTCCGCGAAGACGTCGTTTAAAAGCTTGTAGAACAGGGCGGAGCAGACAATTTTATAAAACGCTCCCAGCACCAGCTTATATACGCCCTCGTTCAGCAGGTCCAGATACTCATCCCGCGTCCAGAGGCGCAGGTCGTCCTCCGCGAAGCGGCGGCTCCTGTCAATGGGGCCGGAGCTGAGGCTTGGGAAAAACAGGAGAAATTCCAGGAAGCGGGTCACGGGGACATCCTCAAGCACTCCGTCATAAATCTCGATGACTACCTGAATCACGCGGAAGCAGATATAGGAGATGCCCAGGAATCCAAACACCGTCCCTCCGTGGGCGGCGCTCCATTTGCTCACCACCAGGGGCGCCAGGGCCAGGGCCACGGCGTGGCCGTACAGCCAGGGGGTCCGCCCGTACCGGCGGCGGAGAAAGGCATAGATCTTCACCAGATACGCGGCGCCCGCGGCGTAGAGCAGCAGGTATTTCATCTGCTCCGGCGTATCCCGGTAAACCATATATATAAAGAAGACCGTCAGCGCCAGCCGGTAGGGCCGCAGAGGCTTTTCCAGCAGGCCCAGCACCGCCGCGGGGATCAGCAGCGCCGCCAGGTAGGCGAAGAACCAGTACCCTGAGAAGAAGCTCATTTCCCGCTCCCTCCCAGCGCCTTCCGGTCCACCTTCCCGTTGCCGGTCATAGGGAGGCGGTCCAAAAACACAAATTTCTTTGGGATCATGTAATCCGGGACCAGGGCCTTCAGCGCCGCCCGGAGCCGCTGGCCGTCCGCAAAATCGTCCCCGCTCCGCTCCGCCGCCACATAGGCGGTGAGGCTGCGGACCTTGCCGTCCCGTTCCACGGGCAGCACGGCGGCGGCGCGGACGCCGTCCAGCTTCAGGAGGTTGCCCTCCACGTCTCCCAGCTCAATGCGGTAGCCGTGCAGCTTGACCTGAAAATCCATCCGGCCCTGATAGTAGAGCTGTCCGCCCCGCTTCGTCCCGGCGTCGCCGGTGCGGTAGGTCCGGTAGACCGTCCCTCCGATGCTCCGGGAGCCAAAGACCCGCCCCGTCAGCTCCGGCTTTTTCCAATAGCCTGTGCTCACGGAGTCTCCGGCGATGACGATCTCGCCAACCTCTCCGTCGGGCAGGTCGTTTCCCTGGGCGTCCTGAATAAAAATCCAGGTTCCCGGCTTCTCGGCTCCTACCGGCAGAGGGGACTGACGGAGGAGCTCCGGCGTAACCCTCACCTGTGTGACGGCTACCGTGGATTCCGTCGGCCCATAGGTATTCACCGTCTCCGCCCTGGGAAAAGCAGCCGCCAGCCGCTCCGCCGTGCGGTTCGTCAGCGTCTCCCCGCAGAAAAGAAGCAGCTCCAGCCTGGGCAGCAGCTCCTCGCGGAACTTTTTGTCCGACAGGCACAGGTCCGCGAAGGACGGTGTGGAGACCCAAACCTCCGCCCCGGAGCAGCTCAGCGCGTCCAGCAGGGCTCCCATATCGCCCTGCACCTCCCGGCTCAGGGCGAAAAGATGCCCTCCGGTATACAAAGAGAGGTACAGGTCCATAACGGACAGGTCAAAGGAGAACGGCGCCTGATTCAAAAAGACCCGGCGGCGTCCGCCGTCCAGTCCCCGGCCCAGGGTGATCCCCCACTGGATGAAGCAGTCCAGACAGTTCCGGGTGATCTGCACACCCTTCGGCGTTCCGGTGCTGCCGGAGGTAAAAATGATATAAAAGGTATCCTCCCCGGAGACCGCGTGCTCGGGACCCAGCTGCCCGGGCTCCCCCTCCGCGGCGGCGAGCAGGGCCGCCTTGTCCAGCACCGGAGCCCCGCTATATTCCAGAGGCTCCGTGGCAAGCACCGTTTCCGGCGACACATCCTCCAGAATGGCCCGCACCCGGGCGGGAGGGACGGACGTATCCACAGGGCAGTATGCCCGGCCGGACCTGACGCAGGCCAAAAAGCAGACCAGCATCCAAGGATCCTTATGTCCGTAAACTACCACAGGGGTTTTCGTCCGGCAGGTCCGGTGGAGGTATGCCGCTAATTTCCCGGAATATTCATCCAGTTCTTTCCAGGTCAGATGTGGGAATTCACGCCCCCCCCCCGCATAATTATTCATATAATATACACTATATACGGTTTGCTCTCCCAAGGCGGCGGCGTTTTCCCTGATCTTTTCCAGAATTGTTTTCATGCCTCACTCTTCTTTCTCCCGTTGTATATCCGGCAGTCGGAAGAGCGTTTCCGCACTGCCTATTTTCGCGCGGCGACAGAGATAATGTATTTGGCGCTGCTGGGCAGCAGCCAGTCAAGGGCCGTGTCAATCCGGCCCAGGGCGCGCCGCTGTCCCTCGCTCCTGCCGAAGGTTCCGAGAAAGCCGAAGCAGCGCCAGCGCACCTCGGAAAAATCGGAACAAAAGGCGAGAGCCTCCTTTATGGTGATATAGCGCCAGGTATTCCAGCGGTTGAACTTCCTGCGGAGGAGCTGATGAACTGGTGTGGCCGTCAGGTTCTCCGCGAATACCAGGTATCCCCCCGGCTTCAGCGCCCGGTAGAGATTCCGCACCGCCGTTTCCTGGGCGGCCTTGTTGCCGCCATAGCCGATGCCGCCCAGCACGCTCTTAAAGCAGATGACATCGTATTCCTCCACGGCGTCCAGCTCCACGGCGTTCACCGCCGCGTAAGAAATCCGGTCCTCCAGGCCGTACTTTCTATGCAGCGGACCGGCGTTTTCCCTCGGATCTGACAGATCCGAGCAGACTATACTTGGTATAGTCTGCTATTCCCCTCTGTCCAAACAGAAGGGAAAGCCCGCCGCCCCGGGCGCCCACGTCCAGCACCCGCAAAGAGGCCCTGTCACAGATGGAGCCGGCGTCCCAAAAATCCACCGCCCGCCGCCAGTTCACTGTGTCCCATTCCAATATGTCCCGCTCGAGGTCTCTTGTCCAGTTCATTGCCTTATCCATCCTTTCACAGCGCCCGCAGAAGGGCCCCGGCAGCCCGCTCCGCGTCCTCCTCCGTGAGCGTGGAATAGAGGGGCAGCGTCAGCTCGTTTTGATATTGGGCCAGGGCGTTGGGGTAATCCCTGACGTCGAAGCCCAGGTTCTTATAAGCCGTCAGCAAAGGCAGAGGCTTGTAGTGAACGTTGGCGGCCACCCCCTCCCGGGCCATGGCTTCGATGGCGGCGTTCCGCTCCGCCTCTCCCCTGCCCGTCAGCCGGGTCAGGTACAGGTGGAAGCTGGATTCCTCCCCCTCCCGGATGTGGGGAGCCGACTCCACGCCCCGGCCCGCCAGCAGGCTGCCGTACAGCTCCGTCAGGCGGCGGCGTTTCGCCAGCAGCTCCGGATAGCGCCGGAGCTGCACCAGGCCGAGCGCCGCCATAATATCCGTCATGTTGCATTTATACAGCGGGGCCTCAATGTCGTATTCCCAGGCCCCCAGCTTCGTCTTGGCCAGGGCGTCCTTGCTCTGGCCGTGGAGGCTCATGAGCTGATACTGGCGGTAGACCTCCTCCCCGTCCAGGCCCAGATCTCCCCGCCAGGTCACCGCGCCGCCCTCGGCGGTGGTGAGGTTCTTCACCGCGTGGAAGGAAAACGAGGTGAAGTCGGCAAAAGCGCCGGAGCGTTTTCCGCCCCGGTGGGCCCCGAAGCTGTGGGCGGCGTCCGACAGCACCAGAACCCGGCCCAGCTGCTCCTGCATTCCGTTCGCGGGGGTGAACAGCGCCCGCTTCTCCTCCACGGCGGAATACACCCGGTCATAATCGCAGAGGATTCCCCCCACGTCCACGGGAATCACCGCCTTGGTCCGGGGGGTTATGGCGGCGGCCAGAGCGCCGTAATCCATCTCATAGGACCCCGGGGCCGTGTCCGCCAGCACAATCTTCGCCCCCACATGGGCAATGACGCTGGCGGAGGCGGTGTAGGTATAGGCGGAGGTAATCACCTCGTCCCCCGGCCCGATGCCGAAGAGCCGCAGCGTCAGCTCCAGGCAGGCGGTGGCGGAGTTCAGGCACACCGCCCGCTCCGTGCCGCAGTAGGCGGCAATCTGCCGCTCAAGCTCCTTCGTCCGGGGTCCGGTGGTGATCCAGCCGGAGCGCAGGGCCTCCGCCACCTCGGAAATTTCCTCCTCCGTAATATCCGGCGGGGAAAAGGGTATCTTTTTCAGCTCTTCCATATTCCGTTCTCCTCCCAATGCTCATTGCTCTTATCAAAACGCTTCTTCCGGCGCTCACGCCTCTTTGGAGATGTACCTCACCACCCGGCCGCAGTCCACATGGGTTCCCTCCGGCAAAACAGCATAGCGCTCAATGGCGGCGGCGCTGGCGATGATGCAGCCCGGGCCGATCTCCGCCCCGCTGCCCACGGCGGCCCTGGCGCAGACCACCGTTCCATAACCCAGCACCGCGCTGGGGGACACGGTGGCATCCGGATGAACCAGCACCGGCAGCACAAAGCCCGCCCGGGCCAGCTCTCCCAGCCAGCGCATCCGCAGGGCCCGGTTCCCCACCGCGGGGATGGCCACCGGAAACTCCTCCGCCCAGCGCTCCAGCCCCGTGCAGGGGCCCAGAACCTCCGCCTTTTCCGGGTTGTCGTCCAAAAAGGCGATCCGGCGGAAGACGTTCAGCCGCTGGGCCAGCTCCCGGACCTCCTGCCCGTGGCTCCCCGCCCCCAGAATCAGCAGGTTCAGCTCCCGGACACGGACGTTCCGGCGCAGGATTTCCTCCCGCTTCGCCGCCGCCTCCTCATAGCTCCTGCCGTAGCAGCAGCCGTACAGCAGGCGGCCCTCCGGGCTCCGGCCCTTGGGATAGCGGGCCTCATAGCGCCCGTCCGCGCGCTTTCGGATGTTGTCTCCCCGGCGCATGCCGCTCCCTCCGTTTCGTGGTCAATAGTGGTCAATTTTGGCGCAGAACGCTTTCCTTTTCGTTGTACAGAATATCACAGCTTTCCGGAGAATGCAAGGCCTTTCGCCGTTTTTTTCGACTGGGGAAGAACTTTTCTCCGCAAGAAAAAAACGAGAGACCATTAAAAAAATGGTCTCTCGTCCAGACGCGGTATTCATAGGCGGCGGCCGCCGGTCAGCCTGCCTCCGAACCCGGCGCGGCGTCGAAAGCGCCGGACAGGTAGAGGTACATCGTCTCATTCGGGAAACCCTGGCTGCGGCCCTCCCGGACCCGCTCCAGGAAAAGGGCGTTCTCCTCTGAGAGCTGGATTTCCTCCAGACGGCCCTCGCTCCACTCCGTCAGGAAGGCGTCCAGCGCCAGCACGCCGCTGATGAATACATCCATCTGCCCCGCTCCGGCAGCGGGCAGAACCTCGTTGCGGTAGAAATCCAATTGCAGGTTCCAGGCCTCGTTGGTAGAGGCCTCCTGGGCGATGCCCTCCCGGGAGCACGCAAAGAGCTGCTCCAGCTCTCCCCGGGGCAGGTAATAATACCGGGCCAGGCCGGAACAGGCGGTATAGGTGCCGGACTTGCGCATCTGCTCCACATAGAGGAGCTTCTCCCGGTTGTAACGGCTGTCGTTCACTGTGGCCACAGCGGCCACATATTCCAATTGATAGCTCTCACGGTCAAACACATCCCGGCGTGTAAAGTCCCGGAGCTTGTCAAGGAACTCCTGCGCGCTGTCTGTGTAAAAGTCCGCCGCCTCCCGGAGAACCATCCGGTGGCTCACCAGCAGCCCGCCGAAGACCAGCAGCCACAGCGCCAAAAAGCCGGCGGTAAACCAGCCTCCCAGCTTCGCCGCCCGCTCCCCTGCCGCCAGGGGTTTCCCCCACAGCAGGACCGGGAGCAGCAGCAAAAACCAAGCCGCGCACTGATAAGCCCGGATAGAAAAATTGATCTCCATCAGGCTGTGTGTGTTCAGCAGCACCCAGCAGGCCAGCAGCGCCGCCGCCAGGGGATCCCGTGCCTCCCGCAGACGCCGGAGAAGCAGCCACAGGCTTCCCCCCACCACGCACAGAAGGCCCGCCAGGCCCAAAAGGCCCATATCCGTCATGGATTGAAGCAGATGGTTGTGCACATAAAGCGACTCATAGAAGAAGGGCTGAACGGAGGTATACAGCCCCTCCGTGGCGCCCAGGCCGTGACCCATCAGGGGACTGGTCGCAAAGATTTTCCAGGCGTCCTTCATAAACTGAACCCGAACCTGGAAGCTGTAGCTGTTGAAGAGCCCGTGATGCAGCCGGTTCATCAGCACGGAGGGGGCCAGCTTGTAGGTCAGGGGCACCTCAAACTCCCGGGTCCCGTCGCTCAGGGCCATCCGGCGAATCTCCGCGTCCCTGCCTCCGTAGAGAGTGATGAACACCTTGGACTCCGTCTCCAGCTCAAAGCGCAGCTCCTCCAGGCGGGTATCTCCCAGGGGAGTGGCCTTGTTCATCAGCGCCTCTTCCGGCGTGCGGGTGTAGGCGTTCATTCCGATCCCCGCGCCGCCGTCCCAATCGCCCGTCACCGTGTAGGTCCCGGCGGGCAGGGTGACACTCCGAATCAGACGGTCCGCGCTTCCCCCAAAAACATAGGGGCCCGTCACATGGAAAGCCGCAAAGGCGTATATCCCGCAGAGCACCGCCAGGCCGGCAAGCACCGCCGCCACCGCCTTCCCCCGGCCCGCAAGCAGACCTGTCAGACGGTCTGTCAGCAGCAGGTCCAGAGGGAAGATTACCAGGCCGGAAGCCGCTGTCAGGACCAGGGGCAGGGAGACGGTCCGGCTGACCATGGGCATAATCACCACGGAAAAGCCCACCGTCACTACGGCGGAAAGGAACATCAGGAAGAACAGCCGCAGACGCTTCTCCTCCACCGCCAGCCAGACCAGAAGAGCCAGGCCGAAGCACAAAATCGCGCCCCGGCTCATGGAGAGGAAAAACACCTGGGCATTGAGCCCCAGCAGGACACAGGCCGGAAGCCGGGTCCAGCGCTTTTCCTCCGAGTGAATCAGATAGAGCGACACCAGGGACCCCAGGCCCAGGATGCTGCCGGAGACGTTCGCGTCGTTATAAAGGCCCACCACCCGGCCGGTCTCATCCTGGGGAATGTGGGCATAAGAGCCGCCCAGCGCCTCTACCCAGCCGTTGAACGCCTGGAACAGCGGGCCATTGTTCGCCGCGTCCAGGCACAAAAGGCCCATCACCGCGCTGACGGCGGCAAACCCCCAGAGGAGCCGCCGGACATGCCGCCCGTCAAACCGGGCCAGAAGCACCGCCGCCAGAGAGAAGGAGGCCCCCAGCTTGTAAAACTCCGGCACCGCGGAATCCCCGAAGGGCGAGTAAATGGCGGCAAGGCCGTTCATCAGGGCATAGCCCCACAGCCCCAGCACCGGGACACTGAACCGCTCCCGAAAGCGCCGGAGGGGGCCCCGGCCCAAGGACAGCAGCAGCGCCCCTGCCATCAGCGCAAGGGAGACCTGCCCGGTCTGCACCGTCATGGCAAAGAGCAGGGCCAGGCTGAACAAGACCACCGCCGCGGTATCCAAAAGGGAGAATTCCTTCCCTGCCCCGGCGGGGGCGGCGGAAATCCGGGCGGTTTCGGAAGCATGGGCATCTGTCTGGGGTTTCTTTCGTTTCATAGCTCCTCCTGGGAAGCAGGCCGGAAGGGCCTGAGATCGTCTTTCGGACACAAGCTGTTTTACAGGCGGCAAAGAGCTCTCCGGAGCCTGTCCGGCAGCAAAGCCCACAAGAGAAATGCCCCGCTTCGCGGGCAAGCGCATTCCGCGCCGAAAAATGGAAAAGGCCGCTTTTCAGCTTTAACGACGATATTATATACCGAAAGCGCCGCTATTTCAAGAACAGTTTGTAAACCTCGTCGGAGCAAGCTCTATATCGCTTGCTTTGCCGCTTGGCGGCAAAGTGCGCTCATTCCGCTGCTCCTCCTCTTCCCTCCGCAAACGCTCCGCTGGTTTGTCCTGTGATAAAGACGAGGAACGAGAGGGGAAAATCCGTTTGCGCTGAGGTTTGCGCTGAGGTTTTCGCGGGGCCTTCAGAAATCCGCGGATTTTTGGGTGTTTTAAGAACGAGGGGACGATAAAACTAAATCCACTAGGTTTCCTTGTCCCTCCTCTCCCCTTCGCAAACGCTTCGCTGGTTTGCCTCGGGGTTAAGACGGGAGACGCGGTCAGGCAAGCTCCGGTTCCCGGTGGTTACATATGCAATACATGTATAATGATAAGCGCTGGGATTTGACAATTTATCGCTGACTATGATAAAATAGCCCCGGCGCTGCCGATAAACGGCAAGCGGTTCGTTCCCCTGTTTCTCCAGGGGCGCTTCTTGCTCCCCTGCTCTTACGAAAGGGGGGCTGTCTCATGGTTACATACTCTGATCTTATTCAGACAGGTATTCTAATCGTTGGCATTATTGCCCTGTTCATTCAGGCCAATAAAAAGAAGTAACCGCCCAGCCTCCAAGCAAGCGGTTACTTCTGTAACTCGTCAGGGGAGCTGACCGTTTGTCCGGCAGCGCCCTTTCTATATTTCATTATACTCTTTTTCTCGCGTTTGTCAATCTCGTCGGAGCAAAGTGCGCTTCATTTCGTTTCCGGCTTACGCCGAAAACTGCACTGCGCTCCCTTGCTCCTCCTCTTCCCTCCGCAAACGCTTCGCTGGTTTATCCTGTGATAAAGACGAGAGAACGAGAGGGGAAAATCCGTTTGCGCTGGGTTTTCACGGGGCCTCAGAAATCCGCGGATTTTTGGGTGGTTTAAGGACAGGGCGGCATAAGGTAAGCGTTGGAGATGCGGAGAATACGAACGGGACTGCGCCGGGACGGGCGGTTTCATACGCAATACATCCCCATACATATATAAATAGTAAAAAGCCAGTTAGGACACGCATCCCTGGATTTGACAACTTGTCGCCGGATATGCTAAAATAACTTCGGCGCTGCCATAACGGTAGGCGGTCCGGCCACATCCTCCGAAAGGAGGTGGAGCCATGCGGATTACGTTACATATCGGTATCTTCACGGTAACGATTATCGTAAAACGCAGAAACCGCCACCCTGCACGGTGACGGTTTCTATGCTGGTAGAAATCTAACCTTGTCGGGCTGAACCGCGTATCGGCAGCGCCCTTTCTATATTTCATTATACTCTTTTTCTCGCGTTTGTCAATCCCGAACGAAAAAGCCCCCCGCTCCAAAAGGAGCGGGGGGCTTCGCACTCAGTCAGTCCTTGCGGAAACTGTCAACTGCGATTCACGAATTCAGAGAATTCGATCAGGCAAGTCTCCAGTAAACAGCGGTGACCTCGTAGTCGCGGTTCAGGGACAGGCCGACGTAAGCGTACTTGTCGCGGGAGCCAGTGCCGATGTCGCCCTTGCTGATGCCGCGCCAGGTGCTCTCCACGATACGGGTGTTGGTGCTGGAGTCATCCACACGGAAGAACTTGCAGCCATCAGCGATCGCGTAAGAGTCGGTGACAGAGCCGTCGTCAATGGTGATGGCCTCGGCAGTGACCTTCTCAACCTCGCCGGTAGTGGCGGAAACGCCGTTGCCGTCGGGAGTGATGTTGACCTCGTCAGCCATGTCAACCTCGTACAGGTTGTCATTCACGCTGAAGGAGCTCAGCAGGATGCCGCTGTCGTCATTGCCGATCAGGTGGTTGATGACGCCCTGGGTATTGACGTCGTTCCAGTTCAGGTTGATGCGGTTGACAATCTTGCCGTCCACAACGCCCTTGAAGCTGTAGTAATCGTCAGTGCCGTTGTTGCTCAGCTTGGCCTTCGCGCCAACCAGGAAGATATCCGTGTTGGTCCGGTTCTCAACATCAGCGTCAGTGGCGTCGATGTAGACGAACTTCGCGTAGGTCTGGTTCTGACGGGTCAGAACGCTGAACAGGATATCGTTCTGAACGGGGTTACCAGCGCTGTCCTCATGACGGATGGTGGGCAGGTTCTTCACGCCGGTGTAGACCTTGAAGCGGTCGGCAGCGGTCTTGATGATGATCACAGTGTCGCTGTTCAGGCGGGCAATGTTGCCATCAATCTTCAGACGGCTGGCGGTATCGCCGGCCTTGCCGATGTTATCAGCAGAGGTCACGGTGTACTTGCTGGTCTCGGGCTCGTGGTTGGAGTCCATCATGTTATCCCAAGTAGCGTCAGCGTTCTTGGAAGGACGGGTCAGGACGTAACGGCCGCGGCTGTCCTCACGATAGAACACCCACTCGCCGATCATGCAGGTCTTGTCGGAGGTGTCATGGCTGCTGTCATCGGTAGCGCCATACTGCTTGTCGGTGGTGACGAGCTTGGTGGTGCCGTCGGCGAAGAGCAGCTCAGCCTCGAAGGAGTTGCCGCCCACACGGCCGCGCATGCCAGCGTCGAGAACCAGAGCATAGTTCTTGGCGTTGTCCTTGCCCTCGGTGTAGTACAGGACGTTGCCCTGCTTGTCGAGGTAAGCGGTGACGGTGGTGCCGATGTCGGAGCTGATAACCTTCTGAGTGGCCATCTTGCTGTACTTGTACTCGGTGCCGCCCAGAGTGAAGCTCTCCTGGTCGGTGTAATCCTTAACCTCGCCCTCAACGGACTCGGCCTTGGCAACCTTCTTGGGAGAACCGGAGGTGCCGTCCTCGGAGAAGGCATAGTTGAAGGTGACAACGTCGCCAACTTCGAACTTCTCGGTCTCGAACACGGCCTCGTAATCGCTGTCGCCGCCCTCAAGGACGCGGGTGGTCACAGCAGCGTTGGTGGTAGCATCGTCGAAGTAGTCGCCCACGGGAGCGATCTCGGCGGTAGCGGCATGCTTGCCCTCAGCGGCGTTCACGGAAACGATCTCGCCGATGTAGGTGTTGATGACAACGATGGTGCCCTCGGTCTTCTGGGTGCCGGTCTTGTAGCACTCAACCACGCAGCCCGGGCCGGTGCCGATCATCTTGTTGCTGGCAACGACGCCGCTGTCGATCTTCAGGGTCTTGTTGTCCTTCAGGTCGGCGAGCCAGGCGGGACCGTCATCCTGATAGTCGTTCTGACCCAGAGGATAGAAGTAGCCGGCTTCCATGCCGTCGATGTACACATCGAAAGCCTTGGTGGTGGAGGTCAGGTTCAGGTCGTCATAAATGTCGGCCATGGTGACCTTGCCCTCGTAGGAGACGTCGGGAGTGTCGGTATAAGAGCCGATCTTGTCGCCCTTATAGGTCCACATGTGCTCGGGGCGCTGGAAGCTGTCGCGCTCGGCGCTGTTCAGCACCAGGCGGGCGAAGTGCTCCTCGCCGAACTGGATGTAGCCGTCGTCATAGATGCTGCCGCGGCCGTTGGAACCGAAGTTCTTCTCAGTGGTGGTGCCGTTGGTGGTGACAGGATAGGTGCGGGGGGTAGCCTCGCTGGCCTTCTGGTTGATCTCCAGGCCGTTCACGGTGATGGTGGTGCCGGGGACCTTGTACTCGACCATGTTGCTCTTCAGGGTGTTGAAGGCATAGAGGCAGGCCTCTTCACGGGTGACGATCTTGGAGCCGACGAAGTCCTCTTCGAGATCGTTGTCCAGGCCGATGCCCTGCACCAGCTTGGCAACCTGGATGCTCCAGTTGGCACCGGACAGACCCTCGTTGGCGGAGTCATAGCCCAGGGCGCCCAGCAGCATCTTCATGAAGGCATAGCCGGTCAGGGGGTTGGAGGGACGGAAGGAACCATCGCCGTAGCCGCCGATGATGCCCTCGTTAGCGCAGTAGGCGATGTAGCCCGCGAACGTGCTGTTGGCGGGGACATCGGGGAAGGGAGCGGAGGTAGCCTGCAGATTGCTGGCAGCGGCCACGCCCAGGATCAGGTTGCAGATGATCTTGGAAGCGGCTCCGCGGGTCAGCTGAGCCTCGGGCTTGAAGTCGCCGCCGGAATAACCGTCGACAACGCCCAGAGCGGAAATCACGTCAATGGCTTCGTCATAAGTGATGGAGTCACTGTCCGTGAAGTCCTTAGCGCCGGCGCCGACGACAGTCAGAGACATGACCATCACCAGAGCCAGAACCAGAGAAAGGAACTTCTTCATAGGTGGATATTTCCTCCTTTTTGATTGGCCGGACGCCGCCGCCTCTCCTTTGGCTGAGGACTGCGCTTTTCCCCGCGTTCCGGTGGGGCTGAAAGCTTCCGGCTTTTTAATTTCTGGAACTTCCCGCCGCGTCCGGTCCCCCCGGTATACATACCGCGGCTAGCCAATACCAGTATCTGTACCGGCGTTTCCGCGACGGAGCGGCGTTCCATGGTCGTATCTTAACAGAGGGCCTGACAAAATGCAAGGGGTTTTGCGCGGTTGTAACAAAGCTGTAATATACGTCGGAGCAAAGTCCACTTCGTTCCATTTCCGGCTTTCGCCGGAAATTGCACTGCGTTTCCTTGCTCCTCCTCTTCACAGGACAAACGCTCCGCTGA
>CAJTJA010000014.1 GCA_910576845.1 uncultured Oscillibacter sp. | reverse complement strand
ACGCGGCGGAACCGGAGGTTCCCTGGCCTCTGATTATCACGGGTATGTTCTTTAACAATCTCTATTGGTGGTGTACAAACCAGTCCTTTGTCCAGCGGGCCCTGGCGGCTAAGTCCCTGAAGGAGGGCCAGAAGGGCGCAATTTTTTGCGGTTTCCTTAAGTGCCTGGGTCCCCTGTATCTGGTCATTCCCGGTATTATCGCGTTCTACCTGCCCTCTATCCAGGACGCTATTGCCGCCGCAGGGGATAAGGCCATCGACTTTGCGTATCCCGCTTTGATTGCCGCCATTATTCCCAAGCCGGTGATGGGTTTCTTCGCTGCTGTGATGTTCGGTGCGATTCTCTCCTCCTTCAATTCGGTGCTGAACTCCGCGTCCACCATGTTTACCCTGGACATGTACCGCTCTGCCTTCAGGCCCGATGCCTCCGATGCCCACTGCGTCAAGGTTGGAAAAATTTATGGCACGATTGCGGGTTGTGTGTCTATCGTGATTGCTCCCTTTATTATGAACGCCTCCGGCATCACCACTTTCCTGAATTCCATGAGCCAGTTTGTGTCTCTGCCTGTGCTGTGTACGATTCTGGGAGTATTCCTGTTCAAGCGGCTTCCTGCCTATACGCCCAAAGTCATCACCATCTTCCATGTGGTTTGCTATGGTGTGTTTTTGCTGGCCGCTCCCAACTACCCTGGCACAGACAACCCCATTCACTACCTCTATGCTATGGCGGTGCTGTTCCCTGTGGAGCTCGTCATTATGTGGGCTCTGAACAAATACCGGCCTGCTGAGGAGTATGTGCCTCAGGACGTAGGTGCGGTGGACTTGACGCCATGGAAGTATCGCCATGTGGTGTCTATTGTCGGCCTGGTTTTGGCTGTGGCAATCTACATTGTCTTCTCTCCCTTGGGCATTGCCGCCTGATCAACGAAATTAGAGCAGCATGCCGGCTGTGAAATAAGAAACAAAAGGTTGAGACTCCCCGCAGGAAAACTTGCGGGGAGTCCGATTTTTTGAAAGATAGCGAAACTTATGGTCAGCACAGTTGAAAAGAATCCAGCGGTAAAAGGAATCTGGAAGGGGGACTTTTCATTTTTGATCAAAGGCTTTGTGATACCATCAGTTGACAGATAGATGGTTTTCATATCTTGAGCCGTGCGCGTGCAGAACGCAAACGGGCCGTCTGAAATTTGTACACCTCCTTTAAAAAATGGGCGGAATATATGGCGGTGACAGAGAGCTTCACAATTATCAAGCTGAATTATTGTGAGAAATGCGCCGATATTTCGCTTGCGTTCTCGTGAACACGCTGGTATAATTGGAGGCAGAGAAAGGGAGGCAAGAAGCAGGCAAAGGTACGCACTGGAAAGGCATCTTTAACTGGGGGGCTCCGGCAAGAGCCTGTCGAAATAGGACTAAAAATATTTATAGCATCTCAATATTTTATTTATTCAAAACAGGAGGAACTTGTTATGGAACTCAACATTTGCCTGGTTGGCTGCGGTATGATCGGGCGGGAGCACATCGAGCGCATTCAGAACCGCATCCGGGGCGCCAGAGTCGTGGCCGTCTGCGACGTGTTCGAGGAGGGCGTGAAGAAGGGCGCGGAGCTGGCCGGTACGGGAACCAAAACTTACTTGGATTTCAACGAGGCCATTAATGACCAAGACGTCAACGCTGTAGTGGTGACCACCCCCGGCCAGTTCCACAAGGGCCCTGTCTTGGCCGCCATCAAGGCCGGGAAGCCTGTCTTCTGCGAGAAGCCCCTGGCCAACACCGCTGATGACTGCAAAGCTGTAGTGGATGCGGAAATCGCTTCCGGCAAGCACCTGGTACAGATCGGCTTCATGCGCCGCTATGACCGAGGCTACCGTCAAGTGAAGGAACTGCTGGACTCCGGTAAGTTCGGCGCCCCTATGCTGGTTAAGTGCACCCACCGGGCCGATGGCGTGGCCACTAGCTACACCACCGCCATGGCCGTTACGGACACCGCCATCCACGAGATCGACTGTCTGCCTTGGCTGGTGAACGATGAGTGGGACGAGGTTCAGTGTATTCTCCCCAGGGTTTCCAGCAAAGCCCATGAGGGCCTCCGGGACCCACAGGTCATGCTGATGAAGACCAAGTGCGGCATCGTGGTCATGCTGGAAGTCAATGTCAACTGCGGCTTTGGCTATGACATCAACTGTGAAGTGGTCTGCGAGAACGGCGTGGTGAACCTACCCTGCCCGTCTTTCCCCACTGTGCGCTATGCCAATCAGGTGTCTACCAAGATTGAGGACAACTGGATCATGCGTTTTATTGACTCCTACGACGTGGAGCTTCAGGACTGGGTGGATCATGCCCTCAGGGGCGAGACCGGCGGCTCCTCCGCTTGGGACGGATACGTTGCTTCCATCACCGCCGACGCCTTGGTGAAGTCCCAGACATCTGGTCAGATGGAGAAGGTGGTCACCGGCGGCGTGCCGGATTTCTACAAAAGGTAAGTCAAAGAACCTTGGCGCGTTCTGCTTGCTTGGCGAGCTGTCAGGCCGGAACGGTGGAGATAGAACATCATTGAATACTTAAGGAGTGCCTGCCATGAAGATTGCGTTTGACGTTGATGTATTAGCCAAGCAGATGCCCATCAAGGACTACGTTCGTAAGGTTGCTGACTGGGGCTACAAGTATATTGAGCAGTCTCCTCACCCTCGGATCAACCCGTTTTATAAGCACCCCCTGTTCTCCAAGGAGTGCGAGGAAGAATACCGAAAAGCTTTGAAGGAAACCGGGGTTGAGATTTCCAGCTTTATCGTGGTTTACCGTTGGTCCGGTCCTACGGAGGAGCAGCGCCAACATGCCGTGGCCAACTGGAAGCGGATGATTCAAATCGCCGTGGATATGGGCGTCCCCGTTATCAACACTGAGTTTTCCGGCGACCCAAACCAGCAGGAGATTTGCAACGGCATGTTTTTCCGGTCCATGGAGGAGCTGCTCCCCATCATTGAGCGGGAGGGCCTGCGCGTTGAGATTCAGTCCCACCCTTATGACTTCTGCGAGCTGAACGACGAGACCTGTGACATCGTGAAATCGTTCCGGTCCAAGAATCTGGGCTACGTCTACTCCGCCTCCCACGGCTTCTTCTATGACCAGGGCAAGGGCGATGTGCGGCACATGCTGAAATACGCCGGAGATGAGCTGACCCACGTGCTTCTCGCCGATACCTGGAATCAGACAAAGGACTGCCGCTACATCCTGAACCCGCCTTGGCTGAATGCCCGTGGATGGGCCGACGTCACCATTCATCAGCACACGGCCATGGGCGAGGGCGAGGTGGATTTTGACGGCATCTTCGAGACCTTGCGGGAGATGGATTTTGTCAACAAACAGCTGAAACCCGATGCCCCGAAGACGGGCGGCGACAACATCATCTGCGTGAGCTATTTCGGTTTCCCGGAGAAGATGGATAAACAGGCCCCGGAGGCTCTGGAGCGCATTCAGCAGGAACTTTTGAATAAGTAAGGCGGGAAACCGTTTTACATATTTCTTTTCTCCGCGAAACGCCCAATCGGAAACGACTGGGCGTTTCGCACCCCACAAACTAAAAAGGAGAACGTTATTATGAAAATCGGATTTAACGAAGGCTGCAACCGCTTTTGCGAGAATCACTCCGTTCTGGAAGACCTGGCTTTGTGCGAGAAATACGGCTTTGACTACATCGACGTCCAGTCCGAGTGCCTGGACCGGGAGCTGGCTGCCGGGAAGTACACCCTGGAGCAGCTGGGGGACTTTTTCAAGAGCCACAAGCTGAAGATGCTGTCCTACAACGCTCTGATTTTCTTCAACATGAAGCGGACCCAGGAGGAGAAGGCCGCCGTCATGACCCAGCTGGACGAAATCATCCGCCGCTGCCAAATCCTGGGCTGCAAGATGATTGTTGTCGTGCCCTCCATGGACCTGACAGTCCACGCCACCGTGGACGAGATTAAAGCCGACGCCGTGGCTGTCCTCAAAGAGATGGTCAAGAAGGTGGAGCCTCACGGCATTAAACTCTCTCTGGAGTTCTGCGGCGCGCCTACCATGTCCATCAACCGCTTTGAGTATGCCTACGCCATTGTAGAAGAGGTGAACTCTCCCCTGGTGGGCGTGACCCTGGACCAGTTCCATTTCAACGCCATGGCCTCCGGCTGGGACGCCCTGGAGAAGGCCGACGGCAAAAAAATCTTCGTCTGGCACCTGAATGGAACGGAGAACATGCCCTGCGGCGCCTCCTATAACAACGATGAAAAGCGCCTCTGGCCCGGCGAGAGCGGCGACTGCCTGGACCACAAGCGCTTCGCGGACACTCTGAAAAAGATCGGCTTTGATGGGGATGTCTGCACCATCGAGGTCTTCCGGCCAGACTACTACAAGCTCTCCAGTGAGGAGAATATTAAGAAGGCCGCGGAGGTCACCCGGGCCCATGTGGAGAAATATTGGTAAAACAACATCACAATACCGCCAGAACGGCCCCGGCATTGCCGGGGCCTTCGGCGCCAGTTTAAAAACGGAAAAGGAGCGAGTATATGAGCAAGGTATTCGGCTACCCCAAATTTGATGCATCCGGCGAGATGATCCTGACCACCTATGAGGGCGACTACGCTGCCATGCTGATGGACGTACGGGTCTACAAGATGAAAGCCGGGGAGACCCGGAAGTTCCGCCGGGCGGAGGAAGAGACCGCCGTCCTGCTTCTTGGCGGCGCGGTGACATTCCGGTTCGAGGGCCGGGAGTACGCCGCCGCCCGAAGGGACGTGTTCACGGAGGGGCCCTGGTGTGTCCACACCCCCGGCAGTGTGGAGATCACAGTCATAGCGGAGACGGAAGCGGAAATTCTCGTTCAGTGCACGAAGAATGAAAAGATTTTCCCGGCCAAGCTCTACCGCCCGGAGGATGCTCCCTGGAAATACTCCTGCGTGGGCAAATTCGGCGGCGTGGCCCAGCGCCGGGTCAACACGATTTTTGACCACGATATCTGCCCGGATTCCAATATGGTCCTGGGCGAGGTTTTGAATGACCGGGGAAATTGGTCCGGCTATCTGCCTCACCGGCATCCTCAGCCGGAAACATATTTTTTCCTTTTTGATCGCCCGGAGGGCTTTGGGGCCAGCTTTGTTGGGGATCAGGTTTTTAAAAGTGTGGACCATAGTTTTTCCGCCATCCCTGGAGGGGAACTGCATCCCCAGGCTGCGGCGCCTGGGTTCCAGATGTATACGGCGTGGATGATCCGGCACTTGGACGGGAAGCCGTGGCTCCAGACTGACCGCTGTGAAGATGAGCGGTATGCTTGGCTTCATGAGAAATAAAGGCCTAATCAAAGCATCGGAAAAGGAATCAGGGCGCTGCCGGATGTACGGCAGCGCCCTGATTCTCTTCTTTGCGGGAACTTATGCGCTCATTTTTACGTGATAGGCACGGCCGTAAGCATCTGCGGCAATCAGAGCCTGATAGACCATATCGCCTGTAACCGTGAAGGGCATATTATGAATGGTGCTTGTGGGCACGCATGCCTGTTGAGCGGCTTTGCGCACCAGATCATGGTCGACATCGCGATAGCCAAGGTCCTCAAAACAGATTGGAAGTCCTACAGAGTGGCTGAATGACAAAACATCGTCCATGTCCTCTTTAGCGTCCTCCAAAACCAATTGAGCCAATGTGCAGAATGCGACATTGAAGCCGTGGAGCTGACGATGGAGGGCAGGGATGTGGGTAAACCCCTTTTGAATTCCGTGGGCGGATGCCAGCCCGCCGCTTTCAAAGCCGATGGTGGATAAATATGTATTGGTCTCCACAATGACCTCCACCGCTTCGTTGCAGATTCCGGCGTCTACGGCCATCTTCGCGTTCAAGCCGTCTCTTTTCAGGTTTTCCCAGCATAGTTTGGCGAGGCCGGTAGCGGCACGGGTAGGCCTGGCATTTACCTGGTTGTTTTTTCCTGAGGCACGGCAGGCGCGGGCTTCAAACCAGGTTGCCATGGCGTCGCCCATTCCCGCCACCAGGAGCGCAGAGGGTGCCCTGGAAATAATGGCGGTATCCGCCAGGACAATATTGGGGCTGGAATCCAGGAACAGGTATCTGTCAAATGTTCCATCCTCGTGATAAATCACACTGCAGGAGCTGCAGGGAGCATCGGAGGAGGCGATGGTCGGAACAATCACCATCGGCAGTCCGGCGCAGTAGGCTGCGGCTTTAGACGTGTCCAGGGTTTTTCCGCCGCCGATGCCCACCACCGCGGTGCAGGAATGTGTCTTTGCCAGAGATGCCAGTTCATCGATCCGTGTCTGACAGCATTCACCCTCAAATTTTTCATAAAACAGCGCGTAGTCTTTGCCGCTAAAGCATCTGTCCAAAACAGGATGGACAAATGTATCAACAAATGAATCTACAATAATCAGCAGGCGGCTGCCCATGCCCTGCAGGTACTGATCAAAAGTCTCCAGGACATTTGGTCCCTGAACATACTTTCCGGGGCTTTTCAACACTTTGCTCACAGGATTTTTCCTCCCATTTTCTGAATTTCATCAAACGGCGCGAAAGACCGCTTTCTGCGGTTTTCCGCTGCGGGCTGCTGCTGCGTCAGGCGCCGTAGATTCTCTGATCCAATACACGGACGTCGTGCGCGGGCAGTACCATATCGCAAACACGCCGCGCTTTTTGGATACTTGCAAAGCAATCCTCCAGATTGACATGGATTCCCGGTGCGAGGGATTTTTCATAGTTTTCAAACATGGGGAAAGCGTCGCTGCCGAGCAGAATCCGGCCTTTTTGAGTGCTGACGCAGACGCCCTGAAGACCTTTGGTATGCCCGGGAAGGGTATATATCTCCAGGCCTTCCTGGAGCTGGCAGTCTCCGTCCAATATTTCAAAGCGGCTGATATGCTTTGACCATGCGGGAACCACCTCCCGCATATTTGTTTCATAAGTAATCTGGTGCATGCGGAGCGGCGCAATGGCATACTGCATCTCCTGCCGCTGAGAATAAATTTTGGCGTTGGGAAACAGTTCCAGATTGTAACAGTGATCCCAGTGGAGGTGTGTGATGACCACCTTTTGAACTTCCTCCGGATTCACATCATTTTTTTCCAGGGCTTCCGCAATGGAACCATATTCGGAGTCCATCTGAATGTGGTGCTTCAGAGCGTGCTCGGAGGACAGCGGAGGTCCCGAGTCAACAATCACAGTGCCCTCCGGGCCACGCACCGCCCAAATAATCAGGGGTGCGTCAATTTTTACGCCATGGTTGCAGTCAAATGTAAATCTGGACTGTTCAAAATGATGATACATACCGGCGCAGATCGGTTGAATCGTATAATGCATAATGATTCCTGCTTTCTTTTCATTTGTTTGGAATCTGTTTTAACTCTTGCCGGAACACGGAGTCGGCTCTGATTTTTGAAGGAGCAACGCAGATTCCCCAAAGTTAAATGAAGCTTGTGGACTGCAAATGGAATGCGCAGAGCGGTGCCCTGCGGGCCGTAAAACCATGTTTTGGGTTCGTTTTGAGGACGGGCCTCAGGTCATTCCAAGATAGACCTCTTTCACCTTCTGGTCGTTCAGCAGAGCCTGTGCGTCCCCCTCCATTACGATCTTTCCAACGTCCATTACGTAGCCGCGGTCTGAAATTGCCAGGGCCCGGTCAACGTTCTGTTCGACAATTAAAACCGTAAGTCCTGTTTCTTTTGCGATACGGGAGATGGTGTCAAACAGCTCGTCTATGACAACGGGCGCAAGGCCGAGAGAGGGCTCGTCCAGCATCAGCATGCGCGGATCCGTAACGAGAGCCTTTGCCAAGGAAAGCATTTGCCGCTCGCCGCCGGAGAGGGTTCCTGCTTTTTGCTCTCTGCGTTCATACAGCCGGGGAAACAGATCATACACAAGGCGGAACCGTTGTTCGGTCTGATCCTTATTGAACTTTTTGCGGAAGGGGTAAAGACTTACCAGCAGATTTTCATAAACCGTCAGCGGCGTGAAAAGGGATTCCATCCCGGCCGCCAGAATCAAGCCGCCGGTTACAATTTCGTGAGGGGGCAGGCGGCTGATGTCGTTTTCATTGAAGAGAATCTGCCCGCCGAACTTTGACACTACGCCGGAGATGGAGTTCAGCAGAGTCGTCTTCCCGGCGCCGTTGGCGCCTACGACGGATACAACCTCGCCTTTGCCGACATGGATGGATAAATCCCGGCAGACAACCGTTTTTCCATATCCGGCGGACAAGCCGATAATATCAAGCATTCTTCTGGAACTCCTTTCCGAGATAGGCTTTTGCCACCTCAGGATTGTTCATGATCTGCGCAGGGGTTCCCTCCGCAAGGAGCTGGCCGAAATTCAGAACGTAAATGTAGTCCGCCAGACTCATCATGAACTTCATATTGTGTTCAATCATGAGTACCGTGATTCCCCGTTGATTGAACTGCTTCACCAGTTTGCCAAGCGTATCTGTTTCAGCCGTATTTAATCCGGCCGCCGGTTCATCCAGCATCAGCAGCTTTGGCCCGGTGGCAAGCGCTCGCGCAATTTCCAGCATTTTTTGCTGCCCGGTGGAGAGCACGCCGGCCTGTGACTGAGCCAGATCAGCCATTCCCAGGGATTCCAGTATCTCCATTCCCTGTTGGCGGGCCATGTCCTCCTCCTGCTTCACCTTGGGTGTGCGGAAAATCGCACTGATGGTTCCCGTTTTAGTCTTGGAGTAAAAACCGGCCATCACATTTTCTAGGACGGTGAGATTGTTGAACAGGTGTGGAATTTGAAAGGTTCTGGTAATATCCCTGTAAACCCGCTGCGTGGCGGAGAGGTTTGTAATATCGCTTCCCTCATAAAGCACAGAGCCGCTGGTTAGCGGGAGAAAGCCTGTCACCAGGTTGAACGTGGTTGTTTTTCCCGCACCGTTCGGACCAATGAGGCCGGTGATTTTCCCCTCATCAGCCTTAAAGTTGACATCGTTGACGGCGGTAAGGCCGCCAAATTTTTTAATAAGATTTCTTGCCTCCAATAATGCCATATTACTTTCCTCCTGCGGCTTTTGGCGGCGTCCGGCGGCCCGCCGTTTTTTTCAGCAGCCTCCCCAGGGATTCCGCTATGCCAATGAGGCCTCTTGGGCAGAAAAGCTGCATCAAAATCACCAGAAGCCCATAAACAAGGATGTTATAATCCGCAAAGCCATATAAGAATTCCGGCAAGGTGGTAATTACGATCGCACCCAAAAGGACGCCGATGTTGCTTCCGATTCCACCGACTACCACGATAATCAAGATGGTCTGCGACTGCGCCAGATTAAATACCTCCGGCGTAATGATTCCATTCAAATGAGCGTACATCATGCCGCCGACAGCGGAAAAAGCTGCGCCCAGGATAAACATGATAACCTTGTACTTCGAGTGTACAATGCCGACGGAGGTGGCGGCGTCCTCGTTTTCGCGAACGGCGCGGATTGCCCGGCCCACACGGGAATACTCAATATTGTTTGAGATAATGAAAGCCAGCGCCGCGAACAGGACCACCAGCGCAAAGAGATTGCTGCTGAGAAAATCCCCCAGCAGAGATTTGCTCCTGACATAAACTCCGGCATGTCCGTTTGTGACGGCAATCCAGTTTGTGGAAAGACTCTCGATGATCATGCCGAAAGCGATGGTAGCCATAGCGAGATAATGCCCATGAAGCTTCAAGATTCTCTGCCCGAGCAGAAATGCGATTCCTCCGGTGAGGATTACCGCAGCGGGCCACGCGGCGAAAAAGGGGACCGAGAGCTTTGTTTCCAAGATCGAGGCTGTATATGCGCCCAGCGCGTAGAAGCCGGCTTGTCCGATTGAAATCTGTCCTGTATGGCCAAAGAGAAGGTTTAGTCCGGCGGCCAGAATATAGTTGATTCCAATCATGGAGAGAACCTGACGGATATAGATATCTGTGGAAACAGCGCCGTAAAGAATAAGAATGCCTGCTGCTGCGGCGCAAATCCAGTTTGGCAGGATGATATGAGAGGGATTCCATTTTTTCAGCATATCAACGGTCTCCTTTCTCAGGCCACAGCCCCGACGGCTTGATAATCAGCATCAGAAGCAGTACTAAATACGCAATGACGGAAGAATAGGTGGAAGAGATGTAATACGAGGCAAATGTCTCAATGAGTCCGATCATAAGCCCGCCGACAAAGCCGGCGAACGGATTTCCCATGCCACCCAAAATCGTAGCGGCGAATCCCTTCACCCCCAGGCTGGCTCCCATAGAAGACGTCGCGCCCATGATGGGGGCGATCAGAAGCCCGCCCAGAGCGGAAACCGCGCAGCTCAGACAAAATGTAATGCTGATGAGCATGGAGGTGCGCAGGCCGCTCAGCCGGGCGGCGTCAGGGTTGAAACCGATTGCCTGAATGCAGAGTCCCAGCTGCGTTTTGTTGAGGAAAATCCAAAATACAATAATCAAGGCCACGGTTACTGCGATCAAGATCAGATTTTCCGGGTACATATTGATACCCAGGGCCTTGATATAAATGGACGAACCGTCGCCAATTAAGGCGGGGACGCTGTATTGCTGTTTTCCGATGAACAGGGCGAAGAGCTGGTCAATGACGATGCCGTAGCCCAGAATGGTAATAACCAGATGATAATCCTTTGCATTTTTCTTGCGCAGAAAATCATAGATTGTGAACTTCATTACAAGGCCGATTACGCATAGAATCGCTATGTCTAAAATAACTGCCGCCAGGCCGGGGAGTTTCATCCGGTAGAGGAAAAGGTGCCCCAGCATTGCTCCGGCCATAACAAGACTGCCCTGCGAAAAGTTTACGATCTTAGTGGAGTTATAAATCATTGTAAACGCCAGAGAGATAATGCCGTAAATACATCCCGCTGAAATACCGGAAATAAAAAGCTGTATGATGATCTGCATGCTGCCCTCCTATGTGAGTTTCCTGAAGGAGAGAGCCGGAACAGCTCTCTCCTTCCATGCCGCGTTAAGCGTTTGGCTCAAAGGTGTCGGCATCAAATACAACCAGATTGCCGCTGTCTACCGTCAGATAGGTCATTCTCTTGGTATCGACGCCCTCGTGCTTCTCCGCGCTAAAGGAGATGGTTGCCCCGGCTTGTCCCAGAATAGATTCATAGGACAGCTTCTCCAAGGCAGAGATCAGAGCCTCTCCGCCTTCTCCGCCGGAGGCCTCCAGAGCCTGGAACAGAGTCATTGCCGCCGTGTAGCCCATGGCGGGGAACATATAGTTGCCGATTTCCTGGTATTCAGCGTCATAGAGCTTTTTGAATTCCTGCATCTTTTCGGTCTCAATATTGATGTCCGTAGGAATCAGAACACCCTCTGCGGCGTCTCCCGCCAGGCTCAGGAAGGTATCCATATTGAGGCCGCGGGCGCCTGCGACATCCACATCCCAGTTCAGCCGCTTGATGGTTTTGCAGGTCAGAGCGGCGTCGGCTCCCAGGTTATAGGAATAGATGAAGTCGCAGCCGGCCTGCTGCATGGAGAGGACTTGAGAAGTCAGGTCCGCTGCACCCGGCTCATGGGTCACGATAATCTCGATTCCGATGTTGTACCGCTCAAATACCTTTTTGATGGTCTCTACCGCAAGCTGACCATAAGCGGACGTATCGGCGATAACGCCAACATGCTGATAGCCCTTGTCAATGATGCGGTTTGCCATGATCTCAATCATGTAGCTCTCATTTGCGCCTGTGCGGAATGTTGTGGCAAAGGTATCCACCTCCGGAGTACCGACAATGTCGTCCGCCGTGCCGACGGACACAACGCAGGGAATACCGGCGTCTGCAAACACCTGCTTGTTGGCGTTGCAGCAGCCGGAAGCGGAGCCGGTGATCGCGGCCAAAACCTTGTCCTGCTGAACCAGCTTGGTGGCCTGTGTCACAGAAGTGGCAGGATCCGCTTCGTCGTCATAGCAGACCAGCTCAACCTGCTTGCCGGCAACGCCGCCGTTGGCGTTGATTTCTTTTACTGCCAGCAGAACGCCCTCCTGATTGGGGACGCCCATAGAGGCGGACCCGCCGGAGAGACAATCCACAAAACCGATTTTGATTGTGTCCCCGGAAGTGGTACCGCCGCCGGTTTGGCTCTCCTCGTTTCCAGCCTGTTTTCCTCCGCATCCCACGGCGGTGCACATGAGTGCCAGGACAAGAAACAGCGCAAACAACTTTTTCATAATGAAATCCTCCAATTCTTTTTTGTTAGGCGGATGCCTAATTTGATATTAAGCAATATTTGTGCCAAATCTGCTTCGACTACTCTTCCAAGGGGGATTCTATCCGGCTCTGAGGTCCGTGATAAGGGATTCCCAGCTTTTTGATTCTCCGGTACAGTGTGGAATGATTCATGCCCAGTACCCGCGCGGCGCTTCGAAGGCCGCCGGCCTCCCTCAGCGCCTGTGTAATCAAGGATTTCTCCGTGATTTCGGTAATCGCCCGCAGCGTATTTCCCTGTTCTTGCTGCGCCGCAGCCGGTTTAAATCCCTTCAAAAAGCTTTGGGGAAGGTAATCCAATGTGAGAATAGGCCCTGAGTTTGATACGATCAAATTTTCTACGATATTTTTCAGCTCCCTTACGTTGCCGGGCCAGTCATATTGATTGAAGCACTGCAGAACCTCCGGCGCGTAAATCTTGTTTAATCCATAGCTTTGGCAGTAACGATATAAATAGTGCTCCGCCAGAAAGGAAATTTCTTCTTTGCGCTGCCGCAGAGGCGGAACATAGATGGAGACAACATTAATTCGATAGTACAGATCTTTGCGGAACTGGCCTGTCTCGCTTAGATTCTCAAGATCAGCGTTGGTTGCCGTAATCAGCCTTACGTCAATTTTTTTGGCTTTTGCGCCACCAAGCCGGTAGATTTCCCCGTCCTGAAGGACCCGCAACAGCTTTACCTGCAGATATAGCGGCATATCGCCAATCTCATCCAGCAGCAGCGTTCCTCCGTCTGCCAGTTCAAAAAGCCCTGGTTTCCCGTTTTTACTGGCGCCGGTAAAGGCGCCGGCGTTATATCCGAACAGCTCAGATTCAATCAGATTTTCGGGTATGGAGCTGCAGTTCAGTTTTAAAAACGGCTTATCTGAGCGGTTGCTGTGGCGGTGGATATAGTTGGCGACGACGTCTTTTCCGGCCCCTGTTTCTCCGGTAATTAAAACGGTGGTAGGAAAGGGCGCAATTTGTTCAGCATATTCCAAAATGCGTTCCATGGCTGGGGACTTTACCACAATATTTTCCGATTGCGCACTGTTTTTCAAAATGCTTTCGCTGAGAGAGCGTTCCCGCTGCAATTCATACTGCAATGCGTTCAAATCAGAGATATCCCGCACATTTGTCACAGCCATTACCAGTTCACCCGCCTGGTTGAAAATTGGTTTTCCAGTTACGAGCGCTTCTTTTCCGTTTCGCGTTCGAAGCAGCTTTGTCACGGAGGACTGGGTTTGAATAACCGGGAGGATAACAGAATCCGAAAAGGTGCCGTCTTTTACAAGGTCTCCCACATAGCGGCCAATTACCTCGTGGCCTGGAATTCCAAATATCTCCTCATAGGTCTTATTTACAGCCAATGTTACCCCGTTTCGATCCGCGATGAATACGCCGTCGCTCATGGAATTCAGAATGTCTTCCATTTGAAAATCATATAAAATATGATTTCTCTTGGGACGGTAGGCCGTGTTGTCCAGCAAAAGCATAATGTTGCCGTCTTCCAGTTTGGAAGAGACAACGTCATAATCCATTCCAAGGCTGTCCAGATGCATATGGCTCTGCGGTGTTTCTCCCGGCCTGTAGGAGTGGACAAGCTGCTCCAAAGTGCTGTGCGCATAGGTGTCCAGCACGCTGGCGGTTGCGTTTTTATAGACAGGGATTCCGTCAGGCGCACAGACAATGACTGGGTTGTTGATGTGTCTGCAAAGCTCATATTCTCTCTCCATAAGCCCTCCTATCGTTAGATGAGTTGAAAAAATCAAAAAGTTCTCTTCCGCCTCAGAACTATTTTTTGCGGCGGCAAACCGTATATGCAGCCTTGGGGTAGACTCTGCAAGGAACAATGCGTGTTTTTATAAGCAGGCAAGCCAAAAATCTGCTGGCCAAAGAAACAGAAATTCGCGCTTTTTTGCTTTGTTCGCAAAAAAATTTTAAATTACACCGGAAAAATGGTTTGCCCTTACACCAGAGCAAAAAAAGCATCAATTTTGGTTTGCTGTTAAACCAAAATAGAAAATAAGCGGTTTCAATATAAACCATAAAAATAAATGAAATAACAGCGTATTTTTTCTCCGGCTTTTAACAAAATTAAAGAAAATTCAGGCCAGAGAAGTCAAAACGCAAGAAATTTACCCGTAAACTGGTTTATAAATAAACCGACCGATAAGCGCCTCGCCTGATGTGAAAACGAAAGCCGGAAAACCCGATCCAGCAGATGTGGACCGGGCTTCCATAGTCGCCGCATTTGGAGAGTGAAAATTCGAAAAGTTTCAAGTGCGGCCAGACATTGTACGAAGATGACAGGAAGAGAAGGGGAAAATGTTTGCTCTTTGGGGAATTGACGAACAAAGCCTGTATCCGTTTACGGAAAGAGTCCCCAAACGGCAGCTTTTTATTCGAAAGAATCAGACGTCCATTTCCCCCAAATAGGAGCAGAGGCATTTTCCGTGAGCGTCCAGATTTAAACTGCGGGTGACGCCGCCGCCTAAAGCGTTATCCATCACAAAATTCAAAGCTCCGATGTTGGGAAGCTCATAGCGAACGACTTCGCCATGGACGACATCCTTAAAAAATTCCCGGACTTTTTGAACCGTGACATGTTCCTTTAAATATGGATAGTCCTCTAGCCGGTAAGCAATTACCGAGATGTTGGAAATGTCGCCCTTGTCCCCTGTGCGGGAATGGGCCAGCTCGAAAAGCTTCATTTTTTAAACCTCCTCAACCACATATGAGACGTGAATGTCCGTTCTGGGAATCAGAATGGATAAAACGGCGACCAATTCCTTGATGCTTCGGGAGAGACCACCGCAGTTTGCCGGGCCGCCGATTGTCAGAGTGTCCACTTCGTTGGCAATCAGCTCCAGCGTTTCCCGGTCCTTCGCCCTGGCGGCTACACGGAGGCGCAGCTCCAGCGGCTCTGCACCGCCGGGGAAGCCCAACTCATAGTCTCTGGGAAACAGGGAATTGTAGCCTATAATGTCCACTTTAAGCTCTTCCGTTTCATAATCCCGGGAAATGATTTGCTCTAAGGTGCGGGCTGCCAAGACTGTGCGCTCAAAGCATTTTGGCCCGCCAAAGCTCAGACCGGCGGAGCCAGTATAGCCGTCCCGGTATCCTACGCTGACCTTCAGCGTTTCCGGGCGGGCTGTTCCGGTAGCGCCGGTGACGCGGACGCGGTCCTTTCCAATCTCTTCAAACTGTACATTTGAAAAATCCGCAATGCAATCCGGGGTCAAATAGCGCGTGGGATCATGGATTTCATAAATCAGCTGCTCGGCGCAGGTGTGACGGTCGATCCGTCCGCCGGTTCCCTCCACCTTGGAAATCGTGAAGGTTCCGTCTTCCGCAACATCGGCAAAGGGATATCCGATTTCTTCCAGGCGTTCTACATCTTTCCAGCCGGGAATGCAGAAGTTTCCGCCGCTGACCTGAACCGAACACTCCAGAAGATGACCCAGGCAGGTGCCTTTTCCGATTTTGTCGTAATCGTCCATATTCCAGTGAAAACTGTATACCAAGGGCGCCAGAAACAGGGCAGGGTCTGCACAGCGCCCGGTGATTACGATATCCGCTCCCATCTGCAGGGCTTCTACAATGGGTGCACAGCCGATGTAGGCATTGGCGGCGACAGGTTCCTTCAGATCTTTCAGTTTTCCCTTGGTTTCCAAAAGATCGCTTTCCTGATATTGGTCCAGCCTGTCAAAGATATCGTCGCCTTGGACTCCGACGATTTTCAGACCGGAGAGACCCTTTTCCTTGGCAATTTCTGCTGTGCGCTCAACAGCTTTCCGGACGTTTGCCCCGCCCATATTCGTAATAACCTTTACATGGTTCTGATGGGCCAGGGGCAAAATAGCGGACATTCTGCGCACTAAATAGGAGTTGTAGCCTTTTTCCGGGTCAAGCCTGCGGTTCTGCTGGGCCATGGCGACGGTCCGCTCCGCCAGACATTCCAAGCATAAAAAATCCAGCTCTCCTTTTTCCAATAAATCCAGTGCGGGTTTGATCCGGTCGTTTCCAAAGCCTGCTCCTGATCCGATCCGAATTGATCTCACGTTATTTCCTTCCTTTCATTTTTGGTTTTCAAGATTATTTTATCATGGAGGAGGCGGATGGGATATGGTGCTGCAGCTCAAATATACTTTCATTTTTTGTGTTTATAACACAATAGATTTTAACGGTAAAGATAAAATGCAGCCAGAAGGCGGCAGGGTGGGAGACAGGACCGTTTTCTCTTCACAATAAAAAATATTTTGTTATGGAAAAGCCATATTAATCTGCTATAATAAAAAATAGTGCAGTAAAGCGCACAAAAAGACCGGCGTTTTAAATCCTTCAAAAAGGTTCGGTTTTTTTGCTGGCTTGACATTTTATATTGCTTCTTTTATATATAAAAGAAAATATTCAATCTGCTCTTCTGAATTTATTATACTGTTCGCACGAAGGGGGAAACTCTAATATGTGGGAAACATATTCTCCTCAGCTGAAGGAAGCACTTGAGATCGCCTTTACAAAAAATGATCTGAACCTGCTGACAGAGGCGGTTGCCCACCTTTTGAAGAATCCAATAGCCGTATATGACGCCAACTATTGCATTTTGTCCTATTCCTCTACAGGT
Source organism: uncultured Oscillibacter sp. (assembly GCA_910576845.1). GTDB lineage: Bacteria > Bacillota > Clostridia > Oscillospirales > Oscillospiraceae > Oscillibacter. Next base: position 24,245 of record CAJTJA010000014.1, on the reverse strand, counting down.
CATGTCAGTGATCCTGTTTGGCTCGCCGGAATGAAGCGGGGCTATTGCCGCTACGAGTATGCTGCGCAGCTCAGCCGGCTGACGCTCAACCCCTCGGAGGATGCCAGCCAAATCCTGATGGATATCGGCGAGGTGCGGCGGCGGCAGGCAATCCTGCGCATCAACGGAGTTCCGGTCGGGTATTTTTCTGTCTTGGAAAACGATACCCTGTTTGAAGAAATTTCCGACGAAATCTATACCGCCGCCGCCAGGCTGCTAGCTAAGGAAGTCAGCTTTTTCCGCGCGGGGAGCGCGGCAGCCTCTGATGATAGCTGCCGGGGGATTCTTCTGGATCTTTTAGATGGAAACTTCGCGAACCGGATGCTTTTTCATCAGCGTCTTGCTGGAAGTGAGTTGAATATCTCGGCGGTATTCCGCCTGATTACGATTGATATGTCCGGCTTTACCAATGCCCGGGCAGGAAAACAGCATCTGCGGGCGGCACTTGCTCAGCTTCTGCCGTCGTCCTGGTCTGTATTTTACGCGCAGTCAGCCGTCCTTCTGATCAACACGCAGCTTCCGTTTTATTGTAAGCCTCATGCGCTCTCTCCTCTGCGGAAGTACCTGCGTCAAGAGAACCTGCGGGGCTGTGTCAGCGACTTTTTCGACGATCTCTATCATACAAAGGAGCATTACGCGCTTACCCTTCGCACCCTGGAGCTTTCCAAGGAGTTGGGGGATTTGGAAACGCTTTTGTATTATGAGGATTATAAGCTCCTGCAGATTCTGCGCACGCTTTCTACGGATGAAATTCCCCTCTTGTGCAGCGCTCCTGTTTGGAGCATATTTCAGCGGGATTATTTGGATAAGACAGACGATTTGAAAACACTTTTCACATATCTCCACTGTGGGAAAAGCCTGCAAAAGACGGCGGATGCCCTGTTTGTCCATCGAAATACGGTGGCATACCGCATTCAAAAAATAAAAGAGCGGTATGGAATTGACTTTCAAAATGGCTATCAGACAATTCATCACTATGTTTCCTGCTTAATGGTGCTCACTTCCACAAGTCTGGCTGATTCCTTTTGGCATGGTTTTCATCAGTCTATCCACCCATCGTCAGAGGAAAGCCATAGCGGCAGACGCAGTGAAAAGGAATAGGGAAACTCCGCCGGCGTGCCGTTCGGCGATAGGAAGAGCGGATTTTCTGTAAAAAGGAGCGTGCAGCTTGCACGCTCCTTCGTTCATAACAGCCTTTAAAATGTTTGACAGAGATTCGCCGGTTTCTCTCCTGCCGATGCGCATTCCGCCATTTTTCAAGCAGTCCCGAAAGATTATTGAAAATTCTTATGGTTTTTGTATATTTTCCCTCTGCCCGGCAAAAAGTCACTGGGTTCTGGGGATTCTGCCAATGCTCAAACAGAGCTTGGAACCTGCTTCTAAAAACAGCGTTATGTTCGTACCTGTTCAGATCGCGTTGGAGTGCAGACGTGAAAGACCATGAGGCGTATTCTGGGGCTGCCGCTCCGCTGCCCGGAGATAATCGCGGCCGTATGCGTCGGCGGCCATGAGTGCATGATAGACCATTTCACCAGTGACATCAAAAGGCATATTGTGAATGGTACTGGAGGGGACGCAGGCTTTTTCCGCAGCGGTGCGCACCAGCGCAGGTTCAATGTCGGGATATCCCAGATCGGCAAAGCAGACCGGCAGTCCTACCGAGCGGCTGAAGGCCAGAGCTTCTTTTAAATCTTCTCCCGCGTCTTCCAGCACCAGCTGAGCCAGAGTGCAGAAAGCCACATTGAAGCCGTGGGGTTGGCGGTGCAGGGCGGGGATGTGGGTAAATCCCTTTTGGATACCGTGGGCGGCGGCCAAGCCGCCGCTCTCAAAGCCGACGGTGGAGAGGTATGTATTGGTTTCCACAATGACTTCCACGGCTTCCGTGCATGCACCTGCGTCAACAGCTAATTTGGCGGCCAGACCGTCTTTTTTTAGGTTCTCCCAGCACAGTCTGGCAAGACTGGTGGCAGCGCGGGTAGGCTTTGCGCATACCTGATTGTTTTTGCCGGAAGCCCGGCAGGCCCGGGCTTCAAACCAGGTAGCCATTGCATCTCCCATGCCGGCGACCAGCAGCCTTGAGGGCGCTCCGGCAATGATCGCGGTATCTGCCAGAACGACATCAGGGCTGGCATTTAAAAACAGATAGCGGTCAAAGGTGCCGTCCTCATAGTAAATCACACTGCAGGCGCTGCAGGGAGCGTCTGACGAGGCGATGGTAGGAATGATGACCATAGGAAGTCCGGCGTAATGGGCGGCGCCTTTCGCGGTGTCCAGGGTTTTACCGCCGCCGATGCCTACGATGCAGGTGCGGTCCCCGGCTATGCGGGCCAGACGGTCAATCTGTGCTTGGCAGCACTCCCCCGAAAATGTTTCATAGATTAGATTATAGTCCTTGCCGCAGAAACAGCGTTCCAGAATCGGATGTACAAACGTATCGACGAAGGAGTCTGTCAAAATCAGCAGGCGCTTACCCATACCTTGTAGATATTGGTCAAGCTGGCCTAACGCTCCCTGCCCCTGTACATATTTTGAGGTGCTTTTTAACACTTTAATCATGTGTTTCTCCTTTTTGAGGATTTCGAACCCGTATTTGTAACGGAGGATGACAAGCGGAAAAAGGCTTTGCCGTTTGGCGGAAAGCGCTCAGGATAGGGAACTGATTCGGCAAGATGCCGCATTTATCCCATAATCAGAGAGGGGAGGAGAAGTGTGATTGCAGGGATAAAATTGACCAGCAGCAAAACGGCCAGCATGACAGCATACATGGGCAGGGTTGCAGTTACGACTTTTTCCATTCTGAGCTTTCCGACGGAGCTGGCAACGAACAGCGCGGCTCCGACAGGCGGCGTGGTAAGGCCAATGCCGAGGTTCAGCATCATGATGATGCCGAAGTGAACGGGATCAATTCCGATAGCTGTGGCCACAGGCAGAAGAACCGGAGTGGCAATCAAAATGATAGGACCCATGTCACAGATCATTCCTAAAATTAAAAGAACCAGGTTCAGCAGAATCAAGATTATGATAGGATTTGAGGAAAGCGACAGCATGGCGTCCGCCACCATCTTAGGAACCCGCACATAGGCCAGCAGCCAGCCAAATGCCCCGGAACAGGCAATTAAAAACATGACGGAGGCGACCGTTTTAAAACCGTTCCGAAAGAGTGGAAACAGGTCTTTAAAGGAAATATCCTTATAGATTACAACTGATACAAAGCAGGCATAGACTACCGCTACAGCGGCAGACTCCGTAACGGTAAAGACGCCGGTTGTCACGCCTAGAATAATAATGGCAATTGTACCAAGCCCCCAAAGGGCGTCGATGACCAATTTTGCCCCTTCACGAAAGGAAACCCTGACACCCGCCGGATACTTCCGTTTGTATGAAATATAAGCAGAGTAGCCCAGCAGCATGGCGCATAAAAGGAGTCCGGGAAGAATTCCGCCCAGGAACATGCGACCCACGGAAATACCGCCGGCCGCCATGGCATACATAACCATGTTGTGGCTTGGAGGAATCATGATGGACTGTACTGCGGTTGAAAGTGTGATTGATACAGAAAATTCCTTGTCATAGCCCTCTTCTTCCATCATGGGAATCAAAATACTTCCTAGGGAGGAGATATCGGCCACTGCCGAACCGGAGATTCCGCCGAAAAAGGTGCTTGTAATGCAGTTTACATAGGCGAGCCCTCCGCGCAGGTCGCCCACAAGCACCTTCGCAAAGCCGATGAGGCGGCGTGAAATACCGCCGCGGCCCATGATTTCCCCGGCGATGATGAAAAAGGGAACCGCCAGCAGGGCGAAGGAGTCCACGCTTTTGACCATGTTTTGGAGCAGTACGGCCAAGGGAATTTCCAAGTACCGGGCTGCGGCGACTGATGAGAGGGCCAGTGAAAATGCGACTGGGATGCGGAGAGCCAGCAGCAAAAAAAAGACGCCTACTAAAATGAAGGTTGCAATTGTTTCTGCACTCATGATTTTCTCCTCACTCTGCTGATCGTTTGGAGCAGACAGAATATGCCGCCGGTTGGAACGCAGACCATCATCCAACTGGAGGGAATGCCAAGTCCGCTGATGACATTTTTTGAGCAGAGGATTGTCAGCTTTATTCCCTCGACAATGGCAAAGACAGAGAATCCGGCTAAGCAGATGGTTGTAAACCAATCCAGAACTGTCAGAACTTTTTTAGGGATGAACCGGTCAAAGCAGTCGATGCGGATATGCGTATCCTCACGCACGCCAATGCTGTATCCTAAAAGGCATGCGTAAACAAGCAGCAGCCGCGCGATAATTTCTCCCCATGTAGGCGTATTGTTAAAAACGCGCCGCATGATGACGACATAGCATGTTTCCAGCGTCAGCAGGATCATCAGCGCCGCGCAGATGTTTTCCACCAACCGGTTGATTTTCTTCAAAAATGAATTCATAAATATACCTCTCAGCGGAAACCATTGAATAGGAAGCGCTGACGGAAACGGGGATTGTCCGGCCTGATCTCCGCCGGGATTCCGTCAGCGCTTTTCTGGACAATGTAATATTTCCGCTTTTTAATGACTCATGGATTTCATTCATGTCCGTGAAGCGGCCCGCCGGGATGCGGTTGGCCCCATCAGGGAAGTATGGGGCGTAGAGGAATGGTTCGCGGTAATTTCAGGCCGGTTATGCCAAGGCGGAAATTTGGGAGATGATGTCCTCGTATCCGGCGCCATATTTTTCAATAACGGGCTGAAGAGCGTCTCTCCACTCCTGGGGATTGTCAACCTCTGTGATGGTGACGCCTTTGCCGGTGAGCTCTTCCATAGCGGCATTTTCTGCCTTCTCCGCATTTTCCTTTGCAAATACCTGCGTGTCGGCAGATGCCTGCAGAATGATTTGCCGGTCTTCCTCACTCATGCCATTCCATACATTTTCGTTTACACAGACGACGTCGACCAAAGTGATGTGGCGGCTCATCGTATAATACGGAGCTACTTCATAGTGAGCGGCGCTGTTGTAGCCGCTGGCAATATTTTCAAGCCCCTCAATTACGCCGGATTGCAGGGAGGAATAAACCTCCGTATAAGCCATCGGAACGGCCGAGGCGCCCATGGCGTTTATAGCGTCAATCATAAGACCCGCGTTATTCACTCGGATTTTGCGCCCCTGAATTTCGGACAGCTTGCTGACCGGGCCGTCGACAAGAATCATATTACGCTGGCCCTCCTCCGCAAACCAGAGTCCCACAAGTCCGGTGTCCTGCTCGGAAATGTAAGAGAGAACTTCTTTTCCAATGTCCCCGCTTAACACGTTCCAGCAGTGCTCACGGTTTTGGAAAATATAGGGCAGGCCCATGACATTCAGCATAGGCAGATTGAAGTCCGCCAAAAGAGTGGTGGTCGCCCGCACAAAATCAATGCTCCCCATCTGCGTGCCCTGCACGGCCTCTTTTTCAGCGCCCAGTTGGGCGTTATCGTAGATTTCAATATTGATTCGCCCGCCGGAAAGCTCGCTCACGCGGTCTGCGAAGAAATGAGCGTCTTCTGTTAGGGGATGGTTGGTCTCGGCTAGCTCAGCATAGCGGTAAGTGACTTGTTCCGGTGCAGGATCGGTATTTACCTGGGTGTTTTCAGGAGTTTTGGGAGTTCCGGGTTGGCTGGTGTTTCCACAGCCTGTGATCAATGAGAGAATGATTGCTGATGCGAGAAGGACCGAATACATTTTTTTCATTTTGATAGCTCCTTTCAGTATCGCCAGAGTTTATTAAAAAAGTATGGTGCGCAATGGCTTTGAGGACAAAGACTGGAACCTTTCCATCTCCTTTCTGCGCAGATGCAGCTGATTATGGTTTTAAAAGGATTTTGATCCGCATTTCTCGCTTGGCCCGGATCATCTCCACTACAGCCCCCAGGTCTTCCAGGGGCCGGATGTGGGTGATTAGGGGCTTGACATTCAGCCTGCCTTCCGCCATATAGCGAAGAACCGGCTCAAATGAGTTTGGGCTGCCCAGTGAGCCTATCAGCTCCGCGTCTTTGGCAATGAGCGTATTCATGGGAATGTTTACGGACTGCCCGCTGTACCAGCTTACCGCTGCGATGCGTCCGGCGGGTTTCAGGGCTTGAACTGCGCTGCTTAGTGCGTTGCTGCTGCCGGAAGTCTCAATAATAATCTCCGGTCCGCCGTTGGTCAGTTCTTTGACTCGCTGCGCCACATCCTCGCGGTGATAGTTGATGGTTTCCGCCGCGCCGCAGGACCTGGCGACAGCCAGTTTTTCATCCCAGCTTCCGGCGACAATGACTCTGCCGGCACCCTCAATATTGGCCAGCTGGGCGGCCAGCTGGCCGATAGGCCCGTCGCCGATAACCAGAACTTCCGCACCGGCGGGAATCCGGGCCTTTGTCACCGCATAGGCGGCAGTGGCGGCAGGCTCTGCCAGGGCGGCTTCCTCCATGCCCAGATTGTCAGGAATTTTATAGATGTGCCGCTGGGGAACCGCTACGTATTGGGCGAATACGCCTTGGCGGTTGCGGTAAGAACCAATAACTTCCCGGTTGGGGCATAGATTGTAATGCCCCCTTCGGCACTCGCCGCATTTACCGCAGCCAAGACTGACGTCGGATGTGATCCGGTCTCCCACATGGAAATCCTGGACATTTTCACCCACCTGAACGATGGTGCCGCTCCATTCGTGACCGGGGATAATGGGATAAGAGGTATTTCCGTTTTTAATATGGACCATTTCACCGGTAAGAAGCTCAATGTCTGTGGCGCAAAAACCGGCATAGGAAATCTTCGCCAGGACCTCGCCGCGTTTGGGCTGTGGAGTGGGAATTTCGGAATATTCGATGAGCTCTGGCTTCATAAAACGAATGGCTTTCATGAGGCTGATTCCTTTCTGTATAAAAGCTCGTTATTTTTGCTGATAATTTGAATTTCCCCCTGGCGGAAACACAGCGGCTGACACCGTCCGTCATTTTTCAGCCGCTGACAGAACTCGTCCGGATCTCCGCCGTGCTCTGCAAAGGTCCAGAAATGGCAAGGTGTTCCGTATTTCACGCCGCTTAAAACTGCCGCGCGGGCGCCCTCAGCGGCATTCATATTCCCAAAGCGCCCATTGACGGAGAGCATGGCCATATCGGGCTTGAATGCGGCAACATCACGGCACAGCGCTTCGTGAAAAGCCGTATCCCCCGAGAAGTAAAACCGGTGTCCGCCCATTTCCAGCAGCACGCCTATGGCGTCTGGAGCCATGGTACCGTGATCGGCCAGGATGCCGCGTATTTTTACCGTTCCGTCCTGATATTCTTCGTTTCGATTGAGACGTTGGCAGCGCTCCGGCGGTGCGCCCTGTTCCAAGAGCTTGTGCCAGCAGCTGGCAGGCCCCAAAAACAGGGTGCCCGGCGATGTCTGAATTACAGAGGGAACCGCGTCGTAATCGAAGTGATCGAAATGCGGATGCGTGATGATATAGTAATCAGGGGACAGGTCCTCCGGCGTCAGAAGAATGGGGGATAAGCGCTTAAATCCCCGGAGCCGTTCTCCGCAGTTGGTCAGGTAAGGATCAATCACCAATTCCTTTCCCTGGCTGTCTTTGAGAAAAAAACCTGCCTGTCCAAGCCAGCAGACCGCCGATTCTCCGGGCGCTACCTTCAGATGATGAAGCTTTTCCGCAAGATTCATTTCGTTGCTCCCCGCCGCTTAGTATAAGCGCCCTTCCAACATGGAATACCGCCCGCCGGACTGATTATGGCGCCGCTGAATCTCTCCGGCGGAACCTTGTGGGAGACACGCGCGATGCTCCAAGGAATTTCCTCCCGGCGGAGAAGCGGCGGCATCCTTCCCCTTAACTGCGCCGCGAAAGCACATGCCGGCCATATTGGAATATACTCTTGGGATTGTGCTTTCAAAGCTTTTTGGATTTTGAGGGGGACAAACTGCTGCGTATGACATCTTAAAACCTCCTTTTTACTTGTTCAGTACCTCTTTATTGACCGGATAAGTGACATTTTTCCCTGTCATATACTCTGTAATGCCCAGAGCACTGTCCATGGCCATGGCTCGGAGCGCCCCCTCGCTGAGGGCGGCATTGTGCGGGGAGAGGATTACGTTGTCCATGGCGAAGAGCGGATTTTTGGCTTCAGGGGGTTCCTGTTCATAAACATCCAATCCTGCTCCGGCAATCTGCCCGGCCTCCAGGGCCGCAATCATCGCTTCCTCGTCAATGACGGGCCCTCGGGAGGCGTTGATGATGCAGGCGGTTCGTTTCATGAGCCGAAACTGCTCCGCTCCCACCAGATGGAATGTAGAGGGAAAGAGGGAGGTGTGGACAATGACGGTGTCGGACCGGCGGTATACCTCTTCCGGGGAGACCATTGTCACGGGAAGACCCTCTATATCGCTCTGCTTTACATAAGGGTCGCTTGCAATGATTTCCATTTCAAAACCGGCAAGCTTCTGCACCACGAGTCTGGAGATTTTCCCCATGCCGATGATCCCCACTGTGGAGCCTTTCAGCTCCAGGGTTTTATACTGATTCCGCTTTGCAAATTTCCCCTGCCGCGTCAGCTTATCCATCTGCACCGTTCGTTTGCTGAGAGAGAGCAGCAGCATAACGATGTGTTCCGCCACGGCGTTTAAATTGGAGTATGGAGCGTTGACCACCAGGATGCCCTTTTCCGTGGCATGGGCCACATCAATGTTGTCCACCCCCATGCCATGTTTGGCTATAATCTTTAGCGAAGGGAGCTTGTCCATAATTTCTGCCGTGATTTTTGCGGATCGAATTAGAATCGCGGCGCAGCCCTCCGCCTGGCGGATGATCTCGCCCGCTTCAAGAGAGGTTCCCTGGATGACATCGAAGTTTTCTTTCAAATATGCGGAGGCATCCCTGTGAATTTGTTCTGTGAGAAAAACTTTTTCCATAAGCTGCTTTTCCTCCTCATGTCCGAATCTTTTCAAGGGCGTTTTTTCCCCATTTCATAATCATTCCCAGATCGGAGGCCAGCAGAATATACTGAAAGCCTTTTTGGATCAGAGTCCGGGCTGCTTCGGGCGTACCGGCCACGGTGCCGAGTACTTTGCCGGCCGCCAGGGTCTTCGCCGTAATGTCTGCAATGGCTTCCGTAATCTCTGGATCATTCGTCCTGCCGGGGATGCCGTAGGATTGGGAGAGGTCCATAGGACCGATGAAAATTACATCCAGCCCCGTTACTTTCAGTATTTCATCCAGGTTTTCCACACTTTCCCTTGTTTCACAGTGGGAAATAATCATGGTGTTGTCGTTGGCAGATTTGATGTAGTCCGTGACGCCGCAGCTCCCATAGCCGCAGGCCCGCACGCTGGGGGAAAGGCCGCGGATTCCCAAGGGGGTGTATTTTACATAGGAAACAAGACTGCGGGCCGCCTGGGGCGTGTCCACATTTGGAACCTGCACGCCGGCCCAGCCCAGGTCCAGATTTTGCAGGATTTCCACCTGCTGGTTTTCCCGGACGCGTACGATGGGAGTAATTCCGGCGGCGTCGGCGGCGCGGACAATGTTTGTCAGCTGCTCACGGTCCACGGCCACATGCTCCGTGTCCAGCACAAAGAAGTCAAAACCCGCTAGGGCCAGCAGCTCCGGTACCGCCGGGTCTGTAAGCTTCATAAAACTGCCGACTGCGCTTTCTCTCCGGAGCAGCATTTTTTTCAGATGGTTTTCTCGCATAAACAGACGCTTCCTTCTTTCGTCAGTATCGTTATTTGCGCGGAGTGTTTCCCCAAAAGGCTGAGAGCCGTTCATCAGTTGGGAAGGGGTGGTTCTGTCTGCTTGCAGTTTCAGCCTTCTTTCGCCGCTTCTGTTATTGTCTCCTGCTCTCATTATTTTGAATTACGTTTCGTGTTCCGCTTTTGGAGTGCTCTAATAAGTATAGAAGCAAATTTCGTGCCAAATTTGAATCTGTAGATAATGAGATGCAGTCTTGGATTTACTTCCAAAATATATTACAATAAATTAGATGATTTACACAAAAAACTGCACACAGCTTTTGAGAAAAGCAAGAATTTTCTAATCTTTTCTCAAAAGATGTGTGCATTTTTGCATTGATGCTGCAAAAATGCAACATAGATGCAAACCGTAGAAATTTTGGACGATAGGCTGTTTTCGGTCAGTTTTCATCATGGTTCTGCTTTTTGAAGGTTTGCAGTTTTCTGGTGATTGTAGAGGGGTTCACCTCCAATGCGGCTGCGGCCCTGCGAACGGAGCCGTATTTTTTCAGTGCGTATAAAATGGCATTGTATTCGGCTCTCTCCACAACTGATTTTAGAGGCGAGATATTGCCGAAGTGAAGGGTTTCGGCGGCAGAGTGAAACTTTTCCGGGAGATTTTTCCGGCGGATCATATCGCCTGGTGTGGTAATGACCAGGTTTTCCACCAGGTTTTCCAGCTCCCGCACGTTGCCGGGCCACCCATAATTTTCAAATATGTCAATGGTATCGGAATAAATGGATTTTTGTGTTTGGTATTTTTGATTTACTGAGGACAAAAAGTGGTGAATCAGCGGAATAATATCTTCTTTTCTTTCTCGGAGAGGGGGGATCGAAATGGTGACAACATTTAGCCGGTAATACAGGTCCTCACGGAAGCGGCCTTCCCGCACCATTGCCTCTAAATTCTGATTGGTAGCGGCGATGATCCGCACATTCAGCTGAATGGGTTCTGTTCCGCCGACCCGTGTCACTTTTCGCTGCTGGAGAACACGCAGCAGCTTTACTTGAATGTGCAGGGGCAGGTCCCCGATTTCATCTAAAAATACAGTGCCTCCGTCGGCTGCCTCAAAAAGACCCTTCCGCCCCTTGGAATCGGCGCCGGTGAAGGCGCCTTTTTCATAGCCGAAAAGCTCTGATTCGACCAGATTTTCCGGGATGGCACCGCAGTTGATCTGCAAAAAAGGCTTGTTTTTTCGTGGGCTGTTGTTGACGATCAGCTCTGCTACCAGTTCTTTGCCCGTTCCGGATTCCCCCAAAATCAGCACGGTGGCTCCGTCAAAAGCGGCGACCCGCTGGGATAGCTTTACCACCTCGCCAAAGGCTTTGCTGTGCGCAATGATTGTGCCCTCGCCTAAGCGGATTTTCATGCTTTCCAGCTGCCGGGTCTGCTGGCGGATAATTTCGTCCTTCTCCTGCAAATTGCTTTGCAGGTCGTTCAGTGCGGTAATGTCCCGGACATTATTAAAGACATATTTGACCATTCCGGCTTCATCCAGAATGGGGGTGGCGGTGGCCAAAACCGTCAGCTTGGTCAAATAATTATATCCAACCTTTGACACCCGTTTTTTTTGCTGGATTGCGTCCAGAATTGCGGACTTGGCGAAAACTCCCTTATCCAGAAGAAGCTGTGTGGATTTCCCGACCAGTTCTTCCCTGCTGACGCCGATAAGAGTTGCGTTAGCTGAATTTGCAAACAGGACCATTCCTTGTCCGTCTGTAATCCATATCCCGTCGAAGGAGGATTCCAGCATATCCATCAGGCTCTTTGCGTCTATCATAATTTTGCTCCTTCACCAATCCCTGTGTCAGTCTGAGTGGTTTTATAGTCAACGCAGTTGAAAAGGAGCTGCTCCTTTTCCGTCAGGGAACATGTAGTCTGCCGGTGTGTGAGGGCCATGATATCGGGCGTAAAAAGCCGTATATATGCGGCCCGCGGCACAGGGCTGAACAGAATCCAAAATTTTTTCAACTATGCTGACTATAGGCCTTGTATGAAAAAAGACAAGACGCCCAAAGGACGGATATTATTCTGCTGCTCTGTTAGGGCGGCAGCCCGCCTGGGAAAATATGCCTTGATTGGCGATTGGATAGCCGTTGGCGGCTCTGCCGCCTTACGGATATCACATGCCCTCTGGGTAAACAATCTCTCGCCCTTGAGCGTTCTGCCAATTTTCTTACAAGGCCTCGTCAGCAGCGGTAAGATACAGGGACCGCTGAAAGCATGCTCTTTCGTTTTCATGGTCCGTCCGGTGTGACAGCGAATATATCATATCACATCCTTTCCATGATCTCAACCGCTGGATATAAAGCTGCCTTTTCGACTGTCCTATCTATACACAATTTTCCAATATGTATATTTTAAATAAAATAGCTTGACATAAAAAGTCGATTGTGGTAGTATTCTGTCAATAACACAAGAGACGTCATACGTCATTCGTCGTATGTAAAAATGAGAGTGAAAGCGAAAAGAGGAACTGCGGGGGAAAGAATAACGGGATTTGGTGACATGCCGGGATGACAGTACCGCCGGTTTTGGCCCTGCGGCACTACCGGAAAGCGAAAGTATTAAAGCATTTCAGAGAGCAAACGGGCAAATAAAATAATTGAATCTCCATTTTGCTTTGGAGGATTTCCGGAACCGGGATGGATTCCGTCCGGAAAATAATTTTTTGAACAAGGCTTCAGTGCCTTGGAAATAATACATTTAGGAGGAAACACTATGAAAAGAACGAAGCTCGTATCTCTGCTGCTTGCCGCAGTTATGCTGGTATCTCTGATGACCGCATGCGGCTCGCAACCCCAGGCAACCCCCTCCGCACCAGCTCCTTCCCAGTCCTCTGGAGAGCCTGCTCCCGGCGGCAGTGACGGAGAGCAGGCCCCGGAAAAGACATTCCGTCTCAGCTGGGCTCCCGCCTATGATGAAGAGCACGGCCTTACTCAAGCGGGCCTGTGGGCGGATGAAAAGCTCCGGGAGCTCTCCGGCGGAAAGATGGCTTTCGAGTTTTTCCCGGGCGGCCAGCTCGGCAATGAACGGGAGGTATTCGAATCCGTTCAGTTGGGGACAATCGACGCTGCCTTTATGTCCAGCCCTGTGATTTCCGGTTTCTCAGACGTTCTGGACGGCTTTGATATGCCTTATCTCTGCGACAACGATATGGATCTCTATCAGGAAATTGTCAACTCCGGCATCGGTGCGCAGATGTTTGAAAAGCTGGAGGCAGAGACCGGCGTGGTGGGCATCTCCTATCTCATTAACCCCGGAAGAGATTTCTATTTCAACAAAGAATTCAATTCTCTTGCGGACGCCAGCGGCATCAAGCTCCGCTCCATGGAGTCTCCGATCCATCTGGCGACATATAAGGCCCTGGGCTTTAACCCCACTCCCATGGCTTACAGCGAAATTTATCAGGCTATGAAAAACGGCACTATTGACGGCTTTGAGGATGTCAGCGTGTCCGTGCGGGCCCAGAAGAACTATGAGGTTGCCAAATGTGTGGCGGTTTCCGGCCATCTGACTGCGGCCCCCGTTTTCATCATGAGCCAGAAGGCGTGGAACAGCCTCAGCGAGGAAGAACAGGGCTGGATTCTGGAGGCGGGCGTGGCCGCGCAGGAGGCCACGAAGGTTACCTATCAGGAACAGACGCCGCTTACCATTAAATTTATGGAAGAACAAGGTTTGAAGGTAGTCTATATTGACATTGAGGAAGCCAAGGCGAAGGTACAGCCTGTGATTGACGATTTCTGCGCGCAAAACGAGAACATCAAGACCATCGTTGATTATTTCAACGAATATCGCGCCGCGCACAATAAATAAAGTCAGGTATTGGAAAGCCCGATATGGTGAACCGGACCGGGAAGACAAAAATCTTCGTTTTTTCAGCCGGCGGACAGAGGACTGCCGGCGCCTGAAAGCAGGATTTGTTCTCTGCGAAGTTTAGGCCTTGTTTAAAAAATGTCAAAACGCCCAAACAGCGGATCTTTTTCCGCCGCTCAGCGTTAAATTTTCTTGCCGGGCGGCAGCCCGCCTGCAAAAATTTGCCTTGATTGGCGATTGGATAGCCGTTGGCGGCTCTGCCGCCTTACGGATATCACATGCCCTCTGGGTAAAAAATCTCTCGCCGCTGGACATTCCGCCAATTTTCAAACAAGGCCTAAGCCTGGGCCTCATATGCGGTCTGCTGCGGCAAGGAACACTGCGGGCCCAAGAAGAATTTATTTCAGTTTGCTTGATGGTATTAGTGAAGGTGTAGGGGTAAAGTGAGAAAGTTCATTTTACCCCTACATAAAAAAGTCGAGGTGATGATATGCGAAAAATCCTGCAAGGGCTGGACGTCTTTAATAAAACAGCAGTAAAAATTACGAAATGGATTGTCTCCGCCTGCATTGCGGCGCAGATATTGATTATCTTTGCGGGCGTCATTTGGCGGTATTTTTTAAACGCTCCGCTTTCCTGGGTGGATGAGATGGCCGCTTTGCTGCTTGTTCTGATTGCGTTCATGGGGTGTTATGTGGCGCTGTCTGACGGGAAGCTTGCCCGGATCGAGCTGTTTATCGGATGCTTCAAGGGGATCAGCAAAACAACGCTCTATGTCGTTTCGGAAATGATGTCGCTGCTTATGCTGCTGTTCGTGGTTGTATATGGAACAAAGCTCTTCCTGCTCCCCACGTCCCTCAATCAGAAGACGCCGGGACTTTATATTCCGCTCTCCATTTTTTACGGTTTGATTCCGGTGATGTTCTCCCTCTGTTCCCTCGCAACGGTTACAAGAATACTGCATTATCTTTTTGACAAGGAGGACAGCGTAGAATGTTAATGGTGATCGTTTTTCTGGTGACGCTGCTTTTGGGCGTGCCGATTGCATTTGCGCTGGGACTCACTGCGGTTACGGGTTTGATTATCACCGACCCGTCGTTTCTGATTGCAATTCCTCAGAAGCTCTTTGCAACCTCGAACATGTACAGCCTGATTGCGATTCCGCTGTTTATCATGGCCGGAGAGCTGATGGGTCTGTCCGGTGATGTAAACCGCCTGATGGACCTCGCCCGGGCGGCGATTGGGCGTGTGCGGGGCGGCCTGGCTTATGTCAGCATCATTCTCGGTGCTCTGCTGGGCGGCCTTCTGGGAATGGCCAATGCGGCGGCGGCGCTGCTGAGTACCATTATTTATCCTGAAATGGTACGGGACGGATATGAGGAGGATTTCTCCGCGTCCTTTCTCGCCTCGGTTTCCATCATAGCGCCGATGATTCCCCCCGGCATGCTCTTCGTGATTTACGGAGTTGCCAGCAACACCTCCATTGCGGATTTGTTCATGGCAGGTGCGCCGGCGGGCATTATGATCGCGATTGTGCTTTCCGGTATTATTTACTTCAAAGGGAAAAAATCTCAGTGGCCGGTATCGGAGCATAAGACCACTCGGAAGGAGCTCTTCCAGAAGCTCCGCTCCGCGGCGTTTTCTGTGCTGGCGCCGTTTGTCACCTTTGCCTCCATTGCGATGGGGATTGCTACCCCTACGGAAGCCGCCGCTGTGGTATGTGTGCTGGTTTACGTTGTTGGCGCCTTCGTGTATAAAAAGATCAAGCCCCAAGACCTGATGACGGTTCTTATCCGCACCGCTATTTCCAGCGGCGCTATCCTCATCATCAGTGCCATGGGTGGCGTTTTGGGCTGGTATCTCTCCATTGCGCAGGTGCCGCAGGCGATTGCCAGAGGCATTTCCGCCATCAGCGACAACAAGTATGTCATCATGCTGATTATCCAGGCGTTCCTCTTCTTCGTGGGAATGATTATGGATTCCGCTCCCGCCGTTATGATTCTGGTGCCGGTATTCATGCCGATTATCAATCAGTTTGGATTTGATCCCGTCCACTTCGGCCTGCTCATGTGCCTGAACCTATCCATTGGTCTGCTCACTCCGCCTGTGGGAACCGTACTGTATACGACGTCCACCGCCACCGGAGTGCCTACAGACCGCATGATTCGTTCCATTTGGCCTTGGGTGCTCTCGCTCACGGCTGTGCTGATGATTATAGCGTATATCCCGGATTCCGTCATGTGGCTGCCGAGGCTGCTGGCGAAATAAGCACCCGCGCAGTTCCTGAAAAAATAACAAAACAAAGGAGAAATTTGAATGAGTACCATTAAGAATATTCCTGCCGTTAAGGATCCGCTGATCAAGAAGCTGCATGCGGCAAACGAAAACCGCGGGCTGTGGTTTTACTACCTGCTGAAAAACGCCCATGACAAGGGCTATGACATCGAAGAAATTGCCCGCAGGGGCATTCGGGCGGTAGGTCATTCCAACCGGGAGAATCACCCGGACACGACGGATCTGAAAACCATGGTAGATTCCTTCATGGGCGACAGCGTAAACCGGAAACTGTTTGATATGGAAATTGTGAGCGAGACGGAGGACGAGGTCCATATTGAGTTCCATTATTGCCCCATGTGCGGCCAGTGGATTAAGACCAGTGACGATCAGGAGTTCATTGAAAAAATCTGCGATATCGCCATGGATGTTGACCGGGGCCTTTTTGATATGTACGACTGCTTTGAGTTTGAGCTGGGCAAGACCATCTGCCAGGGCCATGATACCTGCCAGGTTTGCATTCGCAAGACAAAATAAATGAGTGTGCCGGAATTTTGAAAAATGCCTGAATGAAAAGGAGATTTGAAGAATGATTACGAATACCGCAAAGCATTATAACGATGATTTTGAGGCGCAGCAGCTTCGTTTGTCCTCTGTGAACCGCGGCAAGTGGGTCTATCAGCTGGTAAAATCCTTTTTGGATGCGGGCATGACCTGGGACGAAATTCGCGAGGGCATCCGGGAGGCCGGGCGCTATAAGGGGTATCATGATTTTCCAAGAACCGGCGACATCCGGGAGTTTGCGGAGAAATTTGCCACTGAGGATTTGGTGAAGGTCAATGACGGAAGAGTGGCTTCTCTCACGGATGACGAGTTTGTCTGGGAAGTAAATTATTGTCCTATGGTGGAGGGATGGCTCAAAAGCACGGATGACCCGGAGTTCCTGGAAAAGCTCTGCGATATCTGCATGGATATCGACAGAGGCGCGATGGATACTTATGGCTGGGAGCTGGAGCTGAAAGGAACCATTGCCAAGGGAGACGGAAAATGCACGATCTGCATGAGAAAGGGGGACGGCTGCGCCTGCGGCGGCAAATAAATATGAAAAAGATAATTAACGATCCCAGCTGCGTAGTTTCGGAGATGCTGGAAGGCATCGCCGCCGTAAACCCGGAGGTTGTTTATCATCCCGGATTTGAGGTGATAAGCCGCAGACGGAAGTCTGATAAGGTTGGGCTTGTTTCAGGCGGCGGCAGCGGGCACGAGCCGTCCTTTGCGGGATATGTCGGGCCCGGCATGCTGGATGCTGCGGTGTCCGGAAATGTGTTCGCCTCTCCGTCTCCTGAGCGTATTGTGACAGCGATTAAGGAGAGCGACTGCGGCAAAGGCGTCCTGCTGCTGCTCATGAATTACTCCGGGGATGTGATGAATTTCGAGATGGCCCGTGACATTGCGGAGTGTGACGGAATTTCCGTGGAGATAGCTGTCGTAAAGGACGATGTTTCCACAGAGGACGACGATTATTCCGCCGGCCGCCGGGGCATTGCCGGAACAGTTCTTGTACATAAGGTGGTCGGCGCAAAGGCCGAGCAGGGAGCCGATCTGGCCGCTGTGGCGGAGACCGCCCGGAAAGCAATCGCAAATGTGCGGACAATGGGTATGGCGATGTCCTCCTGCATTCTGCCCGCTGTGGGGACGCCCGGCTTTTTCCTTGGGGAAAATGAGATTGAAATCGGCATGGGAATCCACGGTGAGCCTGGGATTAAGCGCACAGAGGTGATGCCTGCCAGGGAGCTGGCGCATACCCTTTTGGAAAAAATCTTTGCCGACAGGGATTACGACGGACAGGAAGTGGCCGTTATGGTAAACGGCTTGGGCGCCACACCTTTAATGGAGCTGTATATTCTGGCCCGCGAGGTGAATGCCCGGCTGCTTGAAAAGGATATTCGCGTGCACCGCTATTTTGTGGGAGAATACATGACATCGCTGGAAATGTCCGGTGCGTCGGTATCTCTGATGGCGCTGGACGACGAATTGAAGGCACTGATAGACGCGCCCTGTGACACCATGGCGCTGAAGGTTGGGAGATCATGCTTGTAATGAAAATGGATGTTTCAGCATTTGTTGGATACCTGGAGGATGCGAACCGTCTGATTTGCGAGAACAGGGACTATGTGACGCGGCTGGACGCGGAAACAGGGGACGGGGATCATTGGGCCAACATGAATATGGGATTCAGCAAGCTCTTGAGCAAAAAAGAGAGCCTTGCGGCCATGGGTCTGCCGGATCTGTTCCGCGAATGCGGGATGACGATGATGTCCGGAGTCGGCGGCTCCGCCGGCGTTTTGTACGGCAGCGCCTACCTCGCACTGTCCAAGGCGTTTGCGGGAAGGGACTACATAGATGAGGGAGGCGTTGTGCTCTATCTTGAGACGCAGGCGGAAGCTATTATGAAGCGGGGCAGGGTGGAGCCTGGCAACAAGACTATGCTGGACCCTCTTTATCAGGCGAAGCTTTCCGTGGAAGAGGCGCTGAAACAGGGAGTTCACGGCGCGGCGCTGCTGGAAGCTCTGAAGGCAGGAGCGGATCAGGGGATGCGGGCGACTGCCGGTATGCCGGCATTTAAAGGCAGGGCCTGTTATCGCCCGGATAAGGGCGTAGGACACCTGGATCCGGGAGCTGTGACAATGGAGTACCAGCTCCGTGCGTTTGCCGATAAAATGCTGGAGGGAGAACCCGCATGAGTACACATGTCTTTACAGAGCTCCTGCGCTCAGATATGACGCCGTCTTTTGGAGTGACCGAGCCGGGGGCAATTGCTCTGGCGGTCTCCCGGGCGCGGTCGTTTACGGAGGGGGAAATCAAATCGATTGAGCTGTCTGTGAACTCGGGAATTTATAAAAACTCCTTTACTTGCGGAATTCCCGGCACGGATGAGATCGGCATTCCTTTTGCGGCGGCACTGGGCGCAGTGGCCGGAGACTGGACCAAGGGGCTGGAGGCGCTGGGAAAGGCCAGCCAGTTGGACCTTGCCAGAGCGCAGGTCCTTTTGGATGCGGGGAAAGTGCATGTGGAGCTCCACGAGATCAGCTCCGCACTGTATATCAATGCCCGTGTTTCCGCTGGTTCCCACACGGCTGAAGTGACGATCACAGGCACGCATACCAATATTTCGTCCATCATTGTTGATGGGGAGAGTCTGATCCGGCAGGAGGCCGCCGCTGATGAAGCGCCGGAACCGGCGGCAGAGAGCGTCACGGGGCACAGCTTTGCCGAGATGTGGGAATATGCGGCAGAGATTCCCCGGGAAGAAATCGACTTTATTGAGAATGCGTACAAACTGAACCTGGCCCTTGCGGAAAAGGGCCAGTTCAGTGATAAGTGCACAATCTGTAAGGAACTGATTACGCAAAACGGCGGCATGTACTCTCAAGATTATTTGAAGACTGCGCACGCACTGACCGCCGCCGCAATTGAAGCCCGTGTCAGAGGGCTTCCCTGCCCGGCTATGAGCATCACCGGAAGCGGAAATCACGGAATTATTGCGACGCTCCCACTGTATGCCTGCTATAAGGTCAAAGGAACAGATTGGGAGACGCTGCTTCGGGCTACGGCGCTCAGCTATCTTGTGACGGAATACATTAAGGAATACTCGGGAAAGCTGTCGGCTTTCTGTGGATGTGCGGTGGCTGCGGGAACGGGCTCGGCCGTGGGACTCTGCTATATGCTGGGCGGCGGCCGGTCCGCGGCGGAGGCGGTGATTCGAAATATGGCCTCCGGCATCACGGGCATTATCTGCACGGGCGGAAATCCTGCCTGTGTGATGAAGGCTGCGGCCGCCATTGATATTGGCTGTAAATCCGTAGAGCTTGCCTTGAGCAGCGTATCCATAGAACCTATGCATGGAATCAACGGATTCAGCGTTGAAGACACGATGCGTAATATAGGCCGCATTGCGAGCCCGGGCATGGAAAAGACGGAGGAAACTATTCTTGCGCTTATGACGGAGAAAACCGGAAGATTACCACAGCGGTAAAAAGGAGGCTGCCATGAAGAAGCTGATGAACCGGCCGGAAGACTACGTTGACGATATGCTCAGAGGCATTTATTCCGCGCATAAGGACGACGTAACGTATGCGGCCGGGGATATGCGCTGCTATGTAAGCGCCCATAAGCACGCTGGGAAGGTTGCCATTGTTACCGGAGGCGGTACAGGACATCTTCCGCTGTTCCTGGGCTATGTGGGTGAGGGGCTGCTGGATGGCTGCGGCGTCGGCGGAGTGTTTCAATCTCCCTCCCCGGAGCAGATTTATGAAATTTCCAAGGAGGTTGACGGCGGCGCGGGAGTGCTGTATCTCTATGGAAATTATACAGGGGATATCATGACCTTCGATATGGCCTCCGAGATGTGCGGAATGGACGGCATTGAGACCAAGTCCATTGTAGGCGCCGACGATGTTAACTCCGGGGCGCCGGAAGTGCGGCGCGGAGTGGCCGGCATCTTCTTTATGTACAAGGCTGCCGGTGCGAAGGCCGCCCAGATGGGCAGCCTGGAGCAAGTTTTGGCTGCGGCGCAGAAAGCAAAGGACCATACCCGCACGGTGGGGTTTGCACTGACGCCTTGTATTATTCCGGAAGTTGGCCACGCAAATTTTACCCTTGCTGAAAATGAAATGGCCATGGGTATGGGAATCCATGGGGAACCCGGCATTTGGAATGGGCCGCTGAAGACATCCCGGGCCATTGTGGAGGAGTCCCTGGATACTCTTTTAAAGGATATGCCGCTTTCCAGGGGCGATGAGATATGCCTGCTTGTAAACGGTTTGGGTGCGACCAGCATTGAGGAGCTCTATATTATGGCCGGAGATGCCGCGGAAGCTCTTGCGGACCGGGGAATTTGCGTATACCGCAGTTTTGTGGGTGAATTTGCCACTTCCATGGAAATGGCTGGCGCGTCTCTTTCCATCTGCCGGGTGGATGAGGAAATGAAGGAGTGGATGGACTATCCGGTCAGCACGCCCTTCTATTGCCAGAGGTGAGAAATGGAGAAGATTACAAGGGCGGAGCTTCCGGAACTGTTTACCAGCGCGGCGGAAATGATGGCGGAGAAATCCGAGGAGCTTGCCGCGATGGATGCCGTGATGGGCGATGGGGACCTGGGTCTGACGATGAAAAAGGGTTTTTCAGCGCTTCCTGGCATTGTTCGGGAGCTTCCCGAGGGGGACATCGGAACGGCGATTGCAAAAGCGGGAATGAAGCTGTCCTCTGTGATTCCCTCCACCATGGGGTTTCTTATGGGTTCTGGACTTATGGCTGGGGGGAAAGCGGTTTCCGGGGCTGAAATAATAGGGGCGGCAGAATACGCGGCTTTTCTGCGGGGATTTGCAGAGGGCATTGTGAAGCGTGGAAAATGCTCTCCCGGTGATTGTACGGTGCTTGATGCTATGGATGCCGCTGCGGATAGGGCGGAAACGCTGCTGCGTAATAAGCCGGGCGCTTCTCTGCCAGACGTGGCTATAGCTGCAAAGGAAGGAGCGTTTGCCGGCGCAGAGGCTACACGCCATATGACGCCCAGATTCGGTAAGGCGGCGGTGCATCAGGCTTCCTCTGCCGGAGTAATGGACCAGGGCGCGTATGCCGGCTTTTGCCTGATGGCGGCTTTTTGCAGGTATATTGAAAAATAATGCGGGGAAGACGGCAGACCGCCAAGGAGTAAACCGGTATTTTTCTTTCCTCTGACAGCTTGCGCAACCATAAAATATATGTTAAGATGACATGTATTGGAAGATAAATGCAGTATGCCGGGCGGATGTGCATCCGAATTTGGTTCTCCTGCATCTGAGGAAGGAAAAGTATGGAAGAGAATAACAGCGTACAGACATTGTCTGAAAAGGTATCGAGCAAAATCAAAAAAAGGATATCGGACGGAGAATGGCGTATCGGGGACAAGATACCCAATGAGCAGATTCTCGCCAAAGAGATGAATGTCAGCAGAACTACGATCCGTGAGGCGATTAAGCTGTTAATATCCTCCCATATTCTGCGGATTGAGCGGGGAGTAGGGACCTTTGTCATAGAGGTCCCGGATTCACTCCTGGAAATCAGCGACGCTTCCCGGTGCGACACGAACATGATGGTTCAGGATATCTGTGAGTATCGCTTCTTTTTGGAGCCTGCTGCCTGTGCCCTTGCTGCGGAGCGGGCCAGCGAAGAGGATTTGGATAAGATGAGCGATATCATTTCTGAGTTCGAGTCGGTTTCTGCCCGAATGAGAACCAACTCGAACCATGGTCTGCTGATCGACCGGCTGGCCGCTATGGAAGTGAGATTCCATACGCTGGTGTACAAAATGACAAATAATATTCTGTTTCAGCAAATGGGGCAGACGATGAACAGCACAGTGTTTGAAACGTACATGAGCGATCATTACCGGTGCGGGATATCAAGCGCACGTTTAAAATTTCTTGAGACCCATATCGAAGTATATGAAGGAATCAAAAGCCGTGATCCGGGGCGGGCGCGCGCCGCCGGTGAAAAGCATATGCAGATTACATATCGGGAATTGATGGGTGTTGATCCTCCTGAGATTTAAGATTTAGACATGTAAAGGAAGAGAGTTCCGGCTTAAAGCCGGAACTCTCTTCCTTTTTCTGGGATTACTTTGGATTTCTCCGCTTTGGGGAAGAGAACGCTTTTTCAGTGGATAGGTTTCAAAAGCGCCTTTGACGTTTTTTGACCGGGGCAGTCCCTGAAGTGCCCGCTGGAGGAGGACTGCCTTCGTAGCGTGTTTGAAAAAAACAGGCATTTTATGCGGCGGTGTGCCAAGGCGCCGTTTTCCGGCAGATGGACTGCTGTCTCTTCGCGTCTGCCTGGAGATACGGGGAATCACCGCAGAGGTGACCGGGATACCCGCCGCATGTCCGGTGACCGTTTCTTGATGCCGGATACTACGCCCATAGCCATATACAATGTGACAATGGAGGACCCTCCATAGCTGAAAAACGGCAGGGTAATGCCAATGGTAGGCATAACGAAGAGGCACATACCGATATTAATAACGGTTTGAAAGATCAGAATGGACACCATGCCTACACAGACGTAACGATAAAAGGGTGTTCGGGCTTTTCGAGCTACCAGCAGGATGCGGAAGATAATAAGCGCCAGCAACGCCATGATAGCAATGCAGCCGAACAGTCCCAATTCCTCTCCCGCCACGGCGAAAATCAAATCCGTTTGCTTGGCGGGGAGGGAAGTACTGCTGCTTTGTGTTTGGCTTCCGTTGAGATAACCTTGGCCGAAGAGTCCGCCGGAGCCGATAGCCAGCAAGCTTCTGGTTTGCTGCCAGCCTGTTATCAGGGGTTCGAAGCTGTGGTCAAAGAGGACGATAAATCGCTTTTTCATATAAGGATAAATCAAATCCAGCTTCCAGGCCAAGGCGAAGACTCCGCCTCCAGCAGCGAAAAACAGGAGAAACCACCGCAGAGCAAAACCTGCCACAAAGGCCATGCAAAGGAAGATGAATAAAAAGACCAGGGCATTGCCCATGTCGTGGGAGACCAGGAAGTAGAGTCCGCAGAGACCAAAGGTGTGGGCGGCCACAAAGACGGCGGAGGGGAAGGACTTCAAATCTCCCTTTTCCTCCCAGAGCCATTCGATCTGCTTGGCCAGCAGGAGAACAAAGCTGATTTTGACCACTTCGGCGGGGCCAATTTGAAAAGGAATGCCGGGGAATTTGAGCCAGGCCCGGTTGCCGGTGTTTCCGCTGACGCCGAAGGGCGTCCGCAGCAGAAGAATGAAGACGATATTAAAGGCCAGCACCCATTTCCATTTCCGGGTGATGGACTCCAGGTCCAGCATGGAGAAAAAAATATATACGCAGACGCCCAGCACCAGAGCTGCGGATTGGATAATCATCCGCCGGCGGCCTACGTCGGGATCCAGGTACCGGGTGGCGCTGAATACCAGCACGATGCCATACAGCGTGGCGGTACAGCAGAGAGCCAGCAGCATCAGGTCAGCCTGCTGGATAAAATCTGTCAAGGTAGCTTTCAATCGGTTCAGCATGATACGCTCCGTTGTCTCTGAATTAGAAATTTTAAATCAAGGCTTAATTTTTTGGACATACGCCGCTGTGCCGGATTGGAATAGAGTCTCCCGGCAGGCAGATGCTCTGCGGCTACCCTGATGAATGATATGGAAAAAGTGCGCAATGAGGCGGAAAACCGTGCCGCTCCCTAATCAACCGGCAGGAAGCAGATGCGAATGTAAGGCATCAAGCCCAATTAGCGGGGCAACACAGAAATAAGATGAGGTAAGGCAGCGCTGCTCTGGGTGAAAATGTATCTTAGGCCTTGTTTAAAAAATGTCAAAACGCCCAAACAGCGGATCTTTTTCCGCCG
>CAJTJA010000013.1 GCA_910576845.1 uncultured Oscillibacter sp. | reverse complement strand
TTTTAATTTTTGAGCTTTATTTGCAAAAAATTCGTGCTCCGTTTGCAAAGCTACAACCGCGTTTTGGCCCTGCCGGTCTTTGCGGGTATCATGTTTTGCATCTATGCTCTTGCCATGGGTGGCTTTACCCTGACGCTTGGAGAGCTGGAGTTCCCCCTTTCCATAGGCACCGCAGGAACCGGCTGGGCCAATGATGTTCTCTTTGGAGAATGGGTTCCCAGCCTGTTCCGCAGTCTTTTGACTGCCCTGCATGTCTCTGAGGATTCGATTCTCTATGGCCTCATTCAGGATGGCATCGTGGCAGGGGTGGGAGCTGTCCTGGGCTTTGTACCCCAGATGCTGGTGCTGTTTTTGCTGCTGGCAGTTTTAGAGGATGTGGGGTACATGGCCAGGGTGGCCTTTATCATGGACCGGATTTTCCGCCGTTTTGGCCTGTCCGGGAAGAGCTTTATCCCTATGCTGGTAGCCACAGGCTGCGGTGTTCCGGGAATTATGGCCTCCCGAACCATTGAACAGGATCGTGACCGGAAGATGACGATTATGACCACGGGTTTTATCCCCTGCGGAGCCAAGCTGCCCATCATTGGCCTCTTTGCCGGGGCAGTGTTCGGCGGTTCTGCCTGGGTAGCCGTATCAGCGTTTTTCATCGGTATTGCCGCCGTGGTGGTTTCTGGCATTATGCTGAAAAAATGCCGCGCCTTCGCAGGAGAGCCTGCCCCCTTCGTCATGGAGCTGCCCGCTTATCACGCCCCCTCGATGGACAATGTTCTCCGGGCCACTTGGGAGCGGGGCTGGAGTTTTATCAAGCGAGCGGGAACGGTGATCCTCCTCTCTACCATTGTCCTGTGGTTCCTTCAGGGCTATGGGTTTGCGGACGGAGTATTTGGGGCGGTGGAGGATAACGGTCAATCTCTGCTGGCCGCCATTGGCAGAAGCATTGCCTGGATTTTTGCCCCCTTGGGCTGGGTGGGCGATATGGACTGGAAAGCCACAGTAGCTGCCTTCACCGGCCTTATTGCGAAGGAGGAGATTGTCTCCACCATGGGAGTGCTGTACAACTTTGCGGGTGAGGAGCTGGGAGACAACGGCGAGGCCATTTGGGCCCTTGTGGGGATGGATTTTGGCGCCATGGCTGCTTACAGCTTTATGATCTTCAATCTTCTATGCGCACCCTGCTTCGCCGCCATGGGAGCGATCCGGCGGGAGATGAACAACGCTAAATGGACGGCGGCAGCGATTGGCTATATGTGTGCTTTTGCCTATACGGCCTCTTTGATTATTTTTCAACTCGGCGGCCTGATTACCGGAGAAGCGTCTTTTGGGCCCGGCACCATCGCGGCTCTGGTTCTGCTGGCAGGGTTCCTCTACCTGCTGTTCCGAAAGGGCTGGCAGCCTGGGGAAGAGCGAAAGCGGGGTGTGTCTGTCTCCGGTGCGAGAATATGATTCTTTTTCTCGAGGGCCGTGAGACGATGAGCGAGTGTGGAGCCGGAGTAGTTCAGAGTCTCGGAGTTATTTGCTCTAAAAGCGTTAAAAGGAGAACGTTAGCGCACCTTGGGGACTGGCAGTTTGCGGGACCAAGAAAGAAGTAGAGGAAATGCGTTTTGAGGAGGAATATTATGTCTGTGATTTTTGGGAACCTGACAGTGTTTTTCGCCTTGGCTGCCATGGTGTCTTTTGCGGTCCGCTCCCTGTGGAAGGAGCACAGGCAGGGCAGCCATTGCGGCGGGGACTGCACCTCCTGCGGCGGCTGTCATAGCTGTCAAGATGTCCGGAAGCTTTCTTGACTTACGCTCTACAGGGACATCTCTTTGGAAAATAGGAAGAGGCCCCGCGTTCAGGAGAACGCGGGGCCTCTTCCTGTGCCCTGCGGACTGCGCGGGGCGTCTTATCCTTTGACAGAACGACGGTATAAGGTCTCCCGGAGAGGCTTTCCGCCGATTTCGTCCTCCATAAAGTCTCCGGAGGCGGCAAACCCGGCTGTTTCGTAGAAGCGCCGGGCTTTGTGGTTGTCCTCCAGGACCCAGAGAAGCACATCCTGAAAGCCGTGCTTCGCCAGCAGCTTTACCGCCGCCTCCAGCAATAGCCTGCCAAGCCCTGGCCCATATATTCCGGCAGCAAATAGAGGGAAACCAGTTCCCCGGATTCCGCCCAGTCTCTCCAGTGGGATGGGCAGACGCTGGTGGTTCCAATAAACCGTCCCTCTTCCACTGAGACGAGGGTGTCCCAGTCTGCCTGGTCCAGGATTTCTGCCCAGCGGCCCGCTGAGATGTGGTCCAAGTAGTCTTGCGGGACGATGCCTCGGTAGGCGGATTTCCAGCTTTCCTCATAAATCCGGCACGGCAAGCCGGTCATCAGCCTTCTGTAAAGGCCGGATTTCCATTGGGACAAATCTCCTTTCCGTTAATAAGCGCCAGCTTTTTTCGCCGGCCCAAGCGTTTGATGGCGGCCTCCCGCCGGAGTGCAGCGGCTTTGTCCGGAGCTTCCTCCTGGTAGACCAGGGCCACCGGCAGGCGGCTGCGGGTGTATTTGGCGCCCTTGCCGCGTTGATGGGCATTTAGCCGCCGGGAGATATCGCAGGTGGCGCCGGTGTAGAGAGTGCCGTCTTTGCAGCAGAGGATGTAGACTGTCCAAGCCAAAGCGCTTCCTCCTTTTATGTTGGGCCCGGTCTTTATATCCGGTGACGCAGAATAAGCGGGAGCCTGTTTTGCCGGGAACCGGAAATACATAGCGAAAGTATAGCATATTGAAGCGTCGAGGGCAACAGCTGAATAGGGACTTCCCTGGTGTTCATAGGAATAGGGAAGAGGCTTCCAGCCTTGAAATACGGTCCGCCGCCAGCCGGAAAGCGGCAGCCGGGGCTTTGGCTTCGGCAAGGAGGTCTTATGCTGTCCGCCGCGTTGCTGTTGTTTGCCAATACCATGCTGTTTTCCCTGCGCCTGTCTGGAGGCGGGTCGTTTCCCAAGCCCCTGACCGCCGCGGAGGAGCGGGAGTGGCTGGAGAAATATGCTAAAGGGGACATGGAGGCAAGGCAGGTGCTGATTGAGCGGAACCTGCGGCTGGTGGCACATATTATAAAAAAGTACTATACCCAAAGCGCCGACCAGGAGGACCTGATTTCCATCGGCACCATTGGCCTTATCAAGGGCATTTCCAGCTTTGATCCGGCCAAGGGTGCCCGCCTGGCTACCTATGCCGCCCGGTGCATTGAAAATGAAATCCTCATGTACTTCCGGGGACAGAAAAAGCTGCAAGGTGAAGTTTCCCTTTCTGACTCCATTGATACGGATAAAGAAGGCAACGCCCTCCAGCTGTTGGATGTGGTGGGTGTAGATGATACGATGCTGGAGGACATTCATGACCGGGACAATGCCCTGCGGCTTCACAAGCTGGTTCGGGAGCGACTTACTGCCAGAGAGGCGGAGATTATCAGACTCCGTTATGGCCTGGGAGGTACAGTACCCCTGACCCAGCGGGAGATTGCTTCTTCTTTTGGAATTTCCAGAAGCTATGTGTCCCGTATTGAAAAGCGGGCGCTGGAAAAGCTTCGGGAGGCCCTGCAGGACAGTCAGGCATCTGCTGTTTCCGGCAGACATGTTTGAGGATTGGGTAAAACGTGCCGGAGTGTCCGGCGGTGGATATTTTTTGGCTGATACTTCGGTGGTTTTTTGAAATCTGTCAGAATTTCTGTGGGAAGCCGTTTCTCACGGCAGCAGAAACTGACATGTTTCTTCATTTCGCCATTTGCAGCCGCCACAGCTGAAAAAGAATCCCTGGGATTCTTTTCAGGACATAAAAAGAAGGCCGCATATGCGGCCTTCTGGACATGACATCATGGAGCCCGTCGGTTAAAAGGGGTATGAGCGCTTTTTCAACTGCGTTGGCTATATCAATTGAGAAATTGCGCCTACGGTATTATTAATACCTCTAAAATGGAACGGCGGCAGGCAGCATTACCTGAGCAAACGGAGAAGGGGGTTATTATGCTTCCAGGGCCAGGGACGCAAGGGCTTCTCGCATCTGCCCGGCTGAGGCTTCCAGTGCTTTTTGCTCTTCATGGTTCAGAGGTATCTCTAAAATTTCCTGCAAACCGTTCCGGCTGACAATGGAGGGAAGGCTCAGCGCCAGGCCGCGGAGGCCATATTGTCCCTCCAGAACCACGGATACCGGCAGCACCGCATGCTCATCTTTTACAATGGATGCCGCAATGCGGCCGACTGCCATAGCGATGCCATAGTAGGTGGCTCCTTTCCGCTGGATAATCTGGTAGGCGCTGTCCCGGACTTCCCGGTAGAGCCGCTCACGGTCCTCCTGACTGAGGCTCTGCCCCCGGATGCGACAGAAGTCCTCCAGATCCAGGCCGGAGACATTGGCCTCACTCCAGACGGCAAGCTCGCTGTCACCGTGTTCACCGATGATGAAAGCGTGGATATTCCGGCTATCCACCTGCAATTCCGCTCCAAGAAGCTGCTTAAGCCGGCCCGTGTCCAGTACTGTTCCGGAGCCGATGACGCGTTCTCTTGGATAACCTGACAATTTCCAGGCAGTATAGGTCAGCACATCTACAGGGTTAGATACGATCAGAAGAATTCCTCCGAAATTCCGGGCAGTAATTTCTTTTAGTACGGAGCGCAGGATTTCCGTGTTCCTGCCGATTAAGTCCAGGCGCGTCTCTCCGGGCTTTTGGTTGGCTCCAGCGGTAATGACGATCAGTGAGCAGTCGGTAATGTCATCATAGGTTCCTGCGTTGATTTCCATTGCTGCGCCATAGGGAAGGCCGTCCCGGAGGTCCATGGCCTCCCCCTCCGCCTTATTCCGGTTTACGTCCAGGAGTACCAATTGCGAGAACAGTCCCTGCTGCAAAAAGCGGAAGGCAATAGATGCTCCCACTTGACCGCAGCCCACGATGGCTGCTTTTCTAGGATTGATATTCATACATATTATCCTTTTCCTTTATTGGTCTGCGGCTGTCCATTGTGCCGCAGGCAGATATTATTTCCAAATTTAAAATTCGGAAATAATACCATTGGATTTCAGCCGTTTTGCCCGCCGCCATAAACGGCGGCAGCCACAAAACATGGCACATATTACTTCTGACATTTCCGTTCAGAAGTAATATATTGCTGCCGCAAGCATGCGGCTTGCCGGCGTGCGAAGCGCGCGTGTGTTTTTATAGATGCAGGCGCTGAAAACCATGTATGCGGCCTGCGGTGTTGAATTGAAAAGATGCCCATGAGATTTTCCGGCTGTGAAGATTGTGGAGGGTTATTTTTCCCATGTTTGAGCGGAAATTTCCTGCCAGGGAAAAGGATGCCTCTTCCCACCGCTGAGATACTGCGTTAAGGGCTCACACTTAGGGAAGGGGACCGGTTCAGTCATAGGATGACTGGGAGTGGAATTATATCTCTTTATTTCCTGTTGCGGGATTGTCGATGAGTGTTCCGTCTTCTTCGAAGCGGGAACCGTGACATGGGCAGTCCCAGCTGTGCTCCTGGGAATTATATTTCAGGGCGCAGCCCATATGGGGACAGCGGGGAGCCGTGGGGGTAAAAAGTCCCAAAACAGATGCCATCCCGTTTACCGCCAGTTGAGGGCGGAGAATTGTGCGAGAGGGAGAAAATACATCTACGCAGGGATTTTCCCGCCCGAGAATCAGGTCCGTCAAAATGATAGCCGCTGTCATGGAAGAAGTCATTCCCCACTTATTGAAGCCGGATGCCACATAGAGGGACGGTGTATGCTTGGAATACTGCCCAATATAAGGCGCGCCGTCCAGAGTCATACAGTCCTGTGTAGCCCATCGGGCGGCCTCATGGGCTTTGGGATAGTATTTTTTGGCAAGGCCCTCAAGTTCCTGCCAGCCTCCGCCCTGCTTTCCTGTCCGATGACTGCCTCCGCCAAGAAGCAGAAGATGATTATAATTGCGAAAGGAAACGCCCTTTTTATCCTCGTCCACATACATGCCGTCCATATCGGGTGTGTTTTCCAAAGCCAATACATAGGAGCGGTGTTGATAAAGCTTTAAGAAATAGCAGCCGTGCTTGTTGAGAAATGGAAAGTGAGTTGCAACAATAATTTTTTCCGCAGAGACAGCTCCGCCGTTGGTGACGGCTTTTCCGGGCCTTACTTCCAAAACTTTTGTGTGTTCAAAAATACGCAGCT
Source organism: uncultured Oscillibacter sp. (assembly GCA_910576845.1). Classification (GTDB taxonomy): domain Bacteria; phylum Bacillota; class Clostridia; order Oscillospirales; family Oscillospiraceae; genus Oscillibacter. The sequence goes on along the minus strand of CAJTJA010000013.1, from coordinate 36,188 downwards.
CTTTGGATATCGCGGCAATAAATTTCAAGGGGTGGAACTGGGCTTGACGTGGGAAGCGCACAGCTCCCACTGTTGGGAAGGGCAGAGGTGTGCTTTCTGCCAACTCTGCGGGGAAACCCAGGCGGGATAAGGCTTCCAGCTCCTGTTCCAGCTTCCGGCGGTCACTGGTGGAAAACACATAGGCATCTTTTTCCTCGAAATCGCAATCAATATTCCGGCATAATGTCCGGTAACGCTTTAGGGCTGTCTGATTGATGTCCAGATAGAGCCGTGCCCGTTCTTGGCCGAATTCCCGGATAAGCCTGCTGTAAATCAGGCCATGTTGAGATGTGATCTTTGCGGTAGTGTTTTTTGTAATGCCGCCTCCAATTCGGTCCGCCTCTACAAGGGCATAATCCACTCCGGCCTGAGAGAGCAGATAGGCGCACAAAATGCCGGCCATGCCGCCGCCAATGACCAGCACATTGGTGTTCAAGTCCTCCTGCAAGGGGGAAAAATGGGGCATCTGTGCGGTTTTTGTCCATATGGAATCCATTCCATCACCTCGCGGAATTAGATTGTGCGCAATCCGGCAGATTATGCTTACCTGTCCGCCTTCTTCAAAATGGTTCTGTCTGAAATGCGGAAATTTTCTTGGTTTGGGCAGGAGCTGACGGAGTGAATTTGCGCTCAGCATTCCCAGGGTATTTTTCTTTGAGGCTGGTTTGTGTAATTTTATAGCCTGCCGGTGTGCCGCATATACATTCACCGAAGGATGAAAACAGGAATATGGACCGCTTTCCGCGGCCCTTCCGGTATAACGCCTAGAGGCTTTTCGAGTTTGCCGGTGAGGGAAGGCATAGAAAAAGCAAAAGCGAGGCACGGCAATCTGCCGCGCCTCGCTTAGTTTATTCCAAAATCAGACGTGAATACCGCCCACAAAATATGTATTGTAGTAACCGTCGGTCAGGTCACTGTAAATCACGCCGCCGCTCCGGGAAGACGAGGAGTGAATGATCTGGCCGCCGCCCACATAAATGCCGGTGTGAGAACAGGCCTTGCCGGCATTGCGCTTGGGATCATTGAAATATACTAGATCGCCGGGCTGCAGTTCGCCGATGCTGTATACCCGGGTGCCCAAACCGCTCTGCCATTGGCCGGAGGCGGTGTGAGGCAGGGAGACGCCGAACTGCTTATAGACATACATTGTAAAACCGGAGCAGTCAAAGCCGCTGGGAGACGCACCGCCATAGACATAGCGGGTGCCAAGATATTGACGGGCGAAATCCACGACGCTGCTGTCGCCGATACCGGCGCCGGGAGTGCCGGGAGTTTCATTGGTAAGGCTGACATAATCGCTGCGGATGTAGCCGTCGCCATAAGTGCCGCTGATGCTGTACCAGCCGTCTTCCAGGCCGGTGACGACAATTCCGCTGCCAAGGCCCAGGTTATTCAGAATTTCACCGTCGGTGGAGGCTTCCGCCCGCACGTTGACGCCGCGGGCATTCACACGCCCATAATACTCGAATTCAGTCTCTTCCTCCATGGTAAAGAATTCGGAGGAGACATAGCCGTCCTTACCATTGTGAGCGACATGGTACCAGCCGTCGGCCTCGCCCAGAACGGCGATGGTCCAATCTTTATCAAGCGTGGTGATGATGGGAGCGTCCAGAGAGGGCTCAGACCGGAGCCGCAGAGAGGAACCGGTAGTGGTGCCGATACCGATTACCAAGCCGTCTTCAGCGAAGACGGAAACAGCCAGAAACATCATCGTAATGGCGGAGAGAACCAGGACCTTGACGGCTTTTCCTGCAAGTCGATTCATGGGAATTACGCTTCCTTTCGTATCTTTTGTAAAGAGGGGGACGAACGCTGCGTCAGGGCCGGGAGCTTTTACTTTTCCTTGCCGGCCAGCGCCCGGTCCAGCCAGACTGTGGCAATATCCATTGCCGCATAAAGACTGTCCTTTTCGCTTTTCTTAATCACCCGGTCCCGGGATTTCAGGTTCGGGTCCGTAAGCTGAAGCTGAATGGAGACTTTGGAGGCCAGCTCCAGATCCTGTTCCTTTTTGGTGTCCAGCACCTGCATCATGATAATATATTTTTCGGCCATTGTGCCGTAATAAATCAGATTGCCCGCACGGCGCAGCGGATGGCCCTTATAGACAAGACCTTCGGTTTTAATGTTCTTATTTGCCGCCATAAAAACCTCCCTGAAAATTTTGTAACCAAATTGTAACATCTTTTTCCCGTTTTGTCAACATTCTGCCACGGGCGTTTTGACGAAAAAACAGAGGCGGCTTGTGGCAATACTGACAAAAAACGCAAAAATCCCGTGAAATACGGCTGCCGCATCTAAGAAGGACAAACCGCATTTCACGGAATACACACCGAAGGAGATGACAAATTGTAACTCTTTTGTTACTGCCCCAGATACTTTCGCACCAGCACCTGAAGCAGTTCATCCCGGTCAATTTTACGGATTAAAGTCCGGGCGTTGTTGTGGTTGGTGATATAGGTGGGGTCCTCGGACAAAATATAGCCAACAATCTGATTAATGGGGTTATAGCCTTTCTCTTCCAGGGATTTGTAAACAGAAGAGAGAATTTGATAAATTTCCGCATCCTTTTCCAAGGCGAGATTGAACTTTCTGGTGAAATCGTCCATAGGTACACCACCTTCCTTTCTATATCGCTTCTAGTATACTCGATTTTTTTGGAACTGTAAAGGGTTTCGCCTGGAATTTTACGAAAGATTTTTACTGGGAGGCTGCTAGGCCTCGTTTGAAAAATGACAAAACGCCCAAACGACGGATATTTTCCTGCCACGCTGCGTTAAAATTTCTTGCCGTTGAGCATTCCGCCAATTTTCAAACAAGGGCCTAAAGCCAGAATGCTTCAAAGAATTTATTGAATTCATTTGAAGTTTGCGGCAGATATCGCCGCAGGAGACTGCGGATAGGCGGTGCCCTTTACGATTAGAAGAAAAGCGGTTCTTTTTCGAAAAGAAGACGGTGAGGGCGGAGCTTATCGCAGCACGGCGTTCAGTTCGCTGCTGAGCAGTTCCAGGATACCGTTTACATCTTCGTCGGCTTCCTGGGCGGTGAGGCTCCGGTCGCCGGCGCGGAGCTCCAGGCTGAAAGCCACGCTTTTCTTCCCCTCGGGAATGCCTTTGCCGGCGTATACGTCGAAGAGGTTCACGGCTTTCAAAAGACCTTTGGCTCCCCGGCGGATGCAGTCCTCCAACCTGGCGACAGGGAGATTTTTGTCGCAGACCAAAGCGATATCTCTAGTGACGGCGGGGAAGCGGGGCAGAGGCTGATAGACCGGGGCGCCGCCCATGCTCTCAAAGAGGGCGTTAAAGCTCAATTCCACAGCATACAGCTCGCAGTCCGCGTCATAGTTCTCCACCACGGCAGGATGAATCTGTCCAAGCACGCCCAGAAGACGGCTGCCGCTGTAGACTTTGGCACAGCGTCCCGGGTGGTAGGAGGGATTTCCGCTCTCTGCCTCAAAACGGAGGTCTCCGATGCGCAAACCCTTCAACACCGCCTCCGCGGCCCCCTTCATGTCAAAGAAGTCCATATCGCCGTAACCGCCCATGGACAGCACTTTGGGCTCATCTGCCATGCCGGAGCCGTCGTCCTTGGCGAAATAGGTCCGGCCCAGCTCGTAGAGCCGGACGGCCTTGTTCCGGTAGTGGCAGTTTCGGGCCAGGATTTCCAGCATGGAGGGCAGGGTGGTGGTTCGCATGATAGAGGTGTCCTCCCCCAGGGGGTTCAGAATCTTCATAGAATTTCGAAGAGGGGAGTCCGCCGGGAGGTTGATCTTGTCATAGTAGGCGGGGCTGATGAAGGAGTAGGTGATGATCTCACTGTACCCGGCCGCCCGGCAGAGGGCCCCGGCGGTATTTTCCGCCTGCTGGACAGAGTTCCATCCCCGGCGCTCGTTCAGTCCGGAGGAGAGGGTGTTGGGAATGTTGTTGTAGCCGTAGAACCGGGCCACCTCTTCGGCCAGGTCTGCCATGCCCTCCACATCGCCCCGCCAGGAGGGAACCTTGATCATGCCACGCTCCGTGGTGGTCTCAAAGCCCAGTTTCTGCAAAGTGGTATACATCACGTTCTCCGCCACGGCGGTGCCCAGCAGGGCGTTAATTTTCTCCGGCTCTACCTTCAAAACGGTGGGCTGGGGGACGTAGTTCAGAATGTCGATCACGCCGTCCACCACGTCGCCGGCTCCCAGGAGCTCCACCAGCTCGCAGGCCCGGTTCACGGCGGGAAGGGTGTTCAGAATGTCCAGGCCCTTTTCGAACTTGGCAGAGGCCTCCGTCCGCATCCCTAAGGCCAGGGCGGTCTTGCGAATGCAGCTTCCCTCGAAGTTGGCGGACTCGAACACAACGTCCGCAGTGTCCTCCACAATCTCGCTGTTCAGTCCGCCCATAATGCCGGCCAGGCCCACGGCCCGGGTGTCGTCGGCAATGACCAGCATGCCGGGATCCAGTTTCCGGACATTTCCGTCCAGGGTGGTGAGCTCCTCACCTTCCTGGGCCCGGCGTACTACGATTTTCCCGCCTTTCACATAGCGGTAGTCAAAGGCGTGCATGGGCTGGCCGTATTCCAGCATGACATAATTTGTAATGTCCACGATGTTGTTGATGGGCCGGACGCCGTTAGCCCGGAGCCGCTCCCGCATCCACTTGGGGGAAGGGGTAATCTTTACGTTCCGCACCATCCGGGCGGTGTACCGGGGGCAGAGGTCCGCGTCCGGGGTTTCCACGTCCAGGAGCTCCGGCAGCTCGCCTTCCGCCCCGCCCTTCACTTCCGGTGTGTGGAAGCGGCAGGGCTTGTCGAAGGTAGCAGAGACCTCCCGGGCCAGTCCGATTACGCTGAGGCAGTCGGGCCGGTTGGGGGTGATTTCAAATTCCACCACGTGGTCATCTGCGCCGATGACAGGGCGGATGTCGTCTCCGGGCTGTATCCCCTCCTCATGGAGAACAAAGATGCCGTCGGGAATGCAGTGGGGGAACTCCCGCTGCTCCGCGCGGAGGTTCGCCAGAGTGCAGATAGTATCCGTTTTGGTGTCATAGGCTACCATGTCGCCCACATGGAGATTCTGGAGGCGGGTATCCGGGCAGACGGTGGCGTCCTTCAGCATCAGGCAGGTATGGAAGCTCCCGTCGGGCCGGGGTGCACATTCCACCACTTCGGCGCAGACCACGGACCCGAAAATCTTATCGCCCGGCTGGATGTTTGCGGAAATGGACGGCTTAGCGGGGTCGATGGGTTTATAGTCGTTCAGAATTGCGGCGGCCTCAATAACGGCATAGGGAAAGTCCCGTTCGTCCAGGCCCAGCTCCTTCAAGGAGCAGAGCATGCCATTGGATTCCACGCCCCGGAGCTTGCCCCGCTCGATGGTCTTCCCGCCGGGGAGGGCGGCTCCATGCAGGGCCGCGGGAACCAGGTCCCCCTCGTGGATATTCCAGGCCCCGGTGACAATCTGGACCGGCGCCTCCCGGCCCGCGTTAACATGGCAGATCCACATGTGGTCGCTGTCCGGGTGGCGCTCCATCTTCTCAATGCGGCCCACCACCACGTTTTTGATCTCCGCCCCCAGGTCCTCCGTGAGCTCCACCTTGGAGCCGGAGATGGTCATGGCCTCGGCAAAATCCCGGTCGTTCACCGGGCCCACGTCTACGAATTCTTGTAACCATTTACGGGATAGTTTCATAGTACTTTACTCCTTAAAAAGGGATTTCAGCCATAAAAACGGCTGATTCTTTGTGTCCCTGTTTGTCCCTGGCCTAAAAGCCGCCGCTTTGCGGCATTTGACCTTTGACATGCGTCCGTGGGCGCGGCTTCCTCTCCTCTTGGAAGAAAGAGTCTAAGAGTCCCCCGCCGCAATCCGGCGCAGCGACGGCAACGGGAGTGGAGAACGAAGCGTTGGCCGCCCCTGGCGGTCCGCCCTTTTTCCATTTGTTCGCTCCCGGGTGGTCAGTCCCACTCGATTTCTTCGCAGTATTCCTTAACGAAGCGGCAGAGCTCCTCCTCCTGCTCCACCAGGGAGCGGATGATGTCCGCGAAGCGGTTGGCCCGGGCCTCGTTCTCCGGGGTCAGGGGCCAGTGGCCTTCGTACATGTCGGCTTCCGGGTCTGAATCCATTCCAGTTAGTATATCCGGATCATTTTTCTCCAAATAGTATTGAAGGAGCGCTTCCCAGTTATAGCCGTTCATATAGGCGTTCGGGCAGAGGGCCTCCAGCTTCTCTCCCAGGGTCATGATTTTTTCATCGCTCGCCTGGAGCAGAAGGCTCACTTTATTTCTATAGGTAAAGATGGTTATATAATCTGCCATATTTCAGGTACCGTCCTTTCCTCCGGCGCGCCCGCCGGTTTTGGGAGAGCCGTGCAAACAAGCGGGGGTTTTACCCTTGGCTGCTTTGGGCGGGAGGAGAAATAAAATCGTGTTTGCAGGGGCACGACAGTGCCTCTCCTCGCGCTGCGGCGCCATAAAATTCTTAACCAGCCGTTTTGGGCGGCGGCTTGGGCAGCAGGCGTCATGGGAAGGGACCCCACTGCACAGCCGCGCGTTGGGGACGCGGGCATCCCCCTCGGGGAAAGGGGGAGACAAGCCTCTATCGAGCCCTTTAGAACTGTTCCAAAAACCGTGTGTCGTTTTCGAAGATCAGCCGCATGTCGGAAATTTTATACCGGCCCAGGGCCAGGCGCTCCAGGCCCATGCCAAAGGCGAAGCCGGAGTATTCCTCCGGGTCGACGCCGCAGTTCCGCAATACCTTGGGGTGAACCATGCCTGCGCCCAGGATTTCAATCCAGCCCTCGCCCTTGCAGGTGGGGCAGCCCTTGCCGCCGCATTTATAGCACTGGATATCCACCTCGCAGCTGGGTTCCGTGAAGGGGAAGTGATGGGGCCGGAACCGGGTGACGGTCTCCCGTCCGTAGATTTCCCGGATGACGGCGTTCAGCGTTCCCTTGAGGTCCGCCATGGTAATGCCCTTGTCCACCACCAGGCCCTCAATCTGATGAAACATAGGGGAGTGGGTGGCGTCCACTTCGTCCTTGCGGTATACCCGCCCGGCAGAGATCATGCGGATGGGCACACCATAGCCCTCCATGGCCCGAATCTGCATAGGGGAGGTCTGGGAGCGAAGGAGGACGGAGGAGTCTTCCTTTAAATAAAAGGTGTCGGTCCAGTCCCGGGAGGGGTGGTTTTCCGGGGCATTGAGCTTGGTGAAGTTGTAGTCTGCCTGCTCGATCTCAGGACCGTCCATAATCTCAAACCCCATGTTCAGGAAAATTTCCTTCATCTCGTCCAGCACAGAGTACATGGGATGCTTATGACCCTGCATGGGTGCTCTGCCAGGAATTGTAACGTCTATGGTTTCAGCTGCCAGCTTCGCTTCCAGAGCCTTTTGAGAGAGAATGGCGGACTGCGTCTCAATAGCCTTTTCCACACTGGCCCGGACGTCGTTGGCAAGCTGGCCCATAACGGGCCGAAGCTCAGAGGAAAGGCCGCCCATCTGCTTTAGAACAGCGGTGAGCTCGCCCTTCTTGCCCAGGTACTTGACCCGGAGAGCCTCCAATCCGGAGGGCTCCTGAGCGCCGCCGATGGCCTCCAGGGCGCCCCTGCGGATGGATTCCAATTGTTCTTTCATAGTATGCAGCTCCTTTTTCGGAATATAATGTGCTGTATTTGAGAAGTTGTGTCTTTCCGGCCTAATGGGTCAGGAGACCATGCCCAGCAGCACCTTGACGCCGGTTTTGAAACGGGTGGACAAGGGAGGGGCCAGCTGAACGCCGGGAGGACTGTCCATGGTGATATTGAAACGGGGCAGGTTGTGAAGCCCCAGGGACAGGTCTGCGGTGCGGAACACAGTATCGGTGGGCTTGGTAATGAGAGTGACAGGGAACAGCTCCTGAATGAATTCCTCTGCGTCCGGTTCTGTGATGCCGTAAGGATAAGCGAAAAGGGTTGGGGCATGGCCGAGGTTTTCCTCTATCAGGTCATAGCTGATCTGGAGATCATCCAGCACACGGAGCCGGAATTCCTCATCCGTTTCCTCCGGCTTTCTCTGAACACCATTGGTGCCGCCGGGTGTGAGGGCTCCGCCCCGTCCGTCCAGATTGTGAAGCCGGTATGCGTGAGAACCAATCTCCACCAGGCCGGAGGCCTCCATCTCCCGGCACATATCCCAGGAGACGAATTCATTGGCGGAGCTGTCCTGCATATACACCATGATGGAAAGAGCCGCTTTGGCTCCATATTCCTGAAGCAGGGGGTAGACCCGCTCGTAACTGCTGCGGTAGCCGTCGTCAAAGGTAATCAGGACGGGCTTTTTGGGAAGCTCACCGGCCGCCAGCTCCCGGGGGAGAACCGTCTGATAGCCTTCTTCCACCAGCCACTGAAGATCGGCTCTCAGACGGCTTTCCGTTACGCACATGCTGTTGTACTCTTCCCCGTCGGCAACGACATGGTGATACATCAAAATAGGCAGAGGGTGCTTTGCTCCGCCTGTTCCGGCCTGAAGTATCGTAAAAAAAGCGGCACAGGCAATCGCGCTCAGCAGGAGCATAGCCAAAAGGAGGGAGATACATCTTTTTCGATTCATAAGGCACCTCTTCGCGGTGATTTTGTTCTGCTTTAGATTTTGTCACAGGCCGCAGGGACATGGGAGGCGTTGCCTGTAATGCGGTCCGGCGGGGTTTCCCGGAGATGGCGGCCTGCCTGACGGCAAAAAAGCCTTCCGCCCCGGATATGGGACGAAAGGCAAATTCTTCCGCGTTACCACCCAAATTCGCGCCGTCCGGCGCGCGCTCGAGGCCCTGGTAACGGAGGGCGGACCGGCCGTGTCTCCACGGCGGCTCCCGGGCGAACCAAACGGCGCTTTGCGGACAGGCTTTCAGCCGGCGGCCCGTCCTCTCTTGGCAAAACGTAGACGTTATTTTCCCGTTCATCGCTGATACAGATAACATGCTGCAATATTATTATTACTTATAGCACAGCGGAACCGGAAATGCAAGAGGGAAATTGCCGGATTTTATTTCGCTGTCCACTCCGGCAGAATGTCTGCCTCCAGGCGTACAGCCGTTCCGGCCGCCGGTGCGCGGAGCAGGATTTGGACCGCTGGGATGTTCTTTCCGCTTTGGAGGGCGGCCAGGGCATATGTAAACAGGCCCTGGGATGATGGCAGAGGTGGACGTATCTCGTATCCGGACCCTCCGAGAGAATAAAGACATGACCCACTGAGGCGGCAGGAATACCCTGCTGCGGTCAGTAGGTTCATAGCAATCATAAACGGGGAGATGTTGATATTCCAACAGAGGCTCTCCACAAATCGGCATTGCTGCATGACACAAGCGCGGATTATTTCCGCCTCTGAGGGCGGTTCTCTATCCCCGGAAACGCGGTATTACCCGGTTTTCTGAAACGGGAGATAAACGAAAAAAGAGAGGCGTACGCCTCTCTTTTGTTCTGCTTACAGCTTCTCTTTAATCTTGGCGCTCTTACCCACGCGGCCGCGCAGATAATACAGCTTGGCCCGGCGGACAGAACCGTTGCGGACAACCTGGATGGTATCGATAGAGGGGGAATGAACAGGGAAGACCTTCTCCACGCCTATGCCGTAGGAGATGCGGCGGACGGTGATGGTTTCCTCAATGCCGCCGTGTTTCTTTGCGATAACGGTGCCCTCAAAGACCTGGATACGCTCCCGGGAGCCTTCCTTGACCTTTACATGGACACGAACAGTGTCGCCGATCTGCACCTTGGGCGTCTCTTTGCCCAGTGCCTCTTTGTTCAGTTCCTTGATGAGATCCATGGATTTTCCTCCTGTTATGATAGGCGTTCTTGTCCGCATTTTCCGTGCGGCTTTCCACGTGCGGCAGAGGACCGCCCTTTGTAGCCTGAATAGAATACCACACTCTTCCACGGATTGCAAGGATTTTCTTCGGAATTTCCAGTGAAATTTGTCAGAAGAGCGGTCATCCCATATCCCGGTGATCCAGAGCGGCCAGGCCAAAGCGTACTGCCCGGGTGATGGATTCCCGTCCGGCGTCGTCTTCGGCGGCCTCCCATCTGGCACGGAGCTCTCGGAGGAACAGGCCTCTGAGAGAGTCCTCCCCGGCTCTGGCCCAGACGTCCGCCGCCACACGAGTGTGGTCCTGAATCTCCAGGCTGTAGAAGCGCCCGGACAACGCGGTTTCCAGAGCCTTCGGATTTGCTCCGCCCTCTCCGGTTTCACCGGTAAGGCAGATGCGGTACAGGTCATTTCCGGTTTCTTCGGGCAGCGCCGCTTCCACGGCCTCCCTGAGGGATTGCCCTGTCACGTCCACATCAAGCCGCTCATAGCGGTGCAGAGCAAAGGGAATGAAAGAAAGAGAAACACTTCCGCCTTCAATGACTCCCTCATAAAAGCCCTTTTCACCCAGCTCATCGAAACCGCGCCCCTCTATACAGCCGGGCCAGGCGCAGAGCGTTCTGCCATAGGATTCCGGGTTTTCCCGTTTGTGAATGTGACCTAAGGCCAGATAGTCCAAACCGCTGGAGGCAATTTCTTCCCGCCGGAGAGGGTTATATCGTGCTCCGGCGGGATCGATTTCACCGTGGAGCAGGCCGATGTGAATGTTCCCGTCTTCGGGGACGGAAAAGTTCCGCAAAAGGCTTTCCGTCTGCTCCGGCCCGGTGAAGGCAGCGCCGTGAATCACGGCGCCCAGGTCTGGAAGAGCTGCGGCAGTCATAGTATTTTCGCGGAAAATATAAACGTTTTCGGGCCATTTCACCACAGCCCACGGACTGCCGGGACCATACCAGTCATGATTTCCCGGCACGGCAAAGATGTGGGCGTTTATCCGCCGGAATGCTTCCGCCAGAGCCTCCCCGGTTTCCTGATAGAGAGCGGCGCTGTCAAACAGATCCCCGGCCAGCAGCACCAGATGGATGCCGCGGCTGTTTACATAGTCTGCCAGGCGGAAAATCAGCTCCCGGCTTTCCCGACGACGTTCCGCTGCCCTTCCGGCAGGCAGGGCGGCAAAGGGACTGTCCAGATGAAAATCCGCTGCGTGGATGAATTTCAGCATCACGACACCTCCCGAAGCATTCAGCCCTCTGCCTGCCAGGCTTTGCAGACGTCAACCCACTGCTGAAAGTTGGAGGAGTACTGCTCCAGTTCGCCGCAGGTCAGCTCAATGGCACTGTTATCGCTGCCAGCGGCGGGAAAGACGGTTTTAAACCGCTTCAGCGATACGTCAAGATATACCTTTACATCTTCCGGAAGGGCGAAGGAGCATACGCCTCCCACGTCGTGGCCGATGAGGCTGTGGGCCTCTTCATGGGTCAGCATTTTGGCCTTGGTGTGAAACTGAGTCTTATATTTGCTGTTGTCAATTTTGGCGTCTCCCGCCACTACGATGATAATAGGCTTGTCCTCTACCTTAAAGCTCAGGCTCTTGGCAATTCTTGCGCCCTCCACGCCTACGGCTACCGCTGCCAGCTCCACTGTGGCAGAGGAAACGTCAAACTCCCGGATTCGGTCTTCTACACCAAACTTTTTGAAATACGCTCTTACTTTTTCGATCGACATAATGGAAGCATCCCTTTCTGTTCTATGTTTATAATTAGGGCCTGTTCACATAAGACAAATGCGCAGATTTTCGAGCAAATTTTCGCCGGCTGCAAGGCAAAAATTTGCAGGCGCACTGGCGTGCGTCAAAAATTTTTAACGCCGCAGACGGCAAAATTTGCCGGAAAGATGTGTGTTTGGCCTTATGTGAACAGGCCCTAACACACTTGAAGAGAAATGATTGAATTATCTCAGGCCGGCGGCGCAACACGTGACCGGAGCTGCAAAACGGCTATGTACAGGCTATAAGTGAATCCCGCTTATTTCTGCCCTGCCTGAAGGGCACGAAACACCGTGAGGATGGAAACCCACAGGGCCAGAAGGCTGCACAGGGGTTCCGCGCCCACATAGCTGCTGCTTCCATCCATGGCCCGGGCAAAGACTGTGAGCCCTTCTTCAAAGACGAAGAACGCGGCGGAGCAGGCATTGACGGTTCCCAGCTTTCCGGCCCGCTCCCGGGGGAGCCACAGGGCCGCAATGGCGGAAATGGCAGTAAGGTAGGGCCCGAGGAACAGAGCCAGTTCCACCGGTGTCCAGGCAGGTCCTCCCGAACCGCTGTAAAACCGCCGGACACTCTCCAGGTTTTCCAGCACCCGGCTGGCCCGCAGGATCATTGTCCCCGCCAGCAGCGCTGTTCCGGCGGCCCGGAGCGGTATCCGCCTCACCGGATGTCCACCCGCTCCACCGCTGTGCACAGCCCTCTGCCGCTGTCCAGGGTGAAGAGGGCTCCCTGCATTTTGCAGGGGCCGTCCGGCTGCCTGTAACGCCCGGGAAGACCGCCGAGGAAGCTCTCCACCGATTGTCCGGGTTCAATGCCCAGGACAGATTCAACCGGCCCGGTCATCCCCAGGTCGGTAATATAGCCGGTTCCGTTGGGATAGACCCGCTCGTCGGCAGTGGGAACGTGGGTGTGAGTTCCCCAGAGGGCAGAGACCCGCCCGTCCAGATAATAGGCCATAGCCAGTTTCTCGCTGGTGGCTTCGGCGTGAAAGTCCACCAGCGTAAACTCTGCTTCCCCGTGTTCCAGGAGCTTGTCCGCTGAAATAAAAGGATTATCCGCGCCCCAGGCCAGATCGCAGCGGCCGATCAGATTGATGACCCGGATTCGGACGCCGCCCAGATCAAAATTTTCACAGCCATGGCCGGGAGCCCTGCCGGAGTAGTTGGCGGGGCGGAGAAGCCAGGGAACATCGTCCAGAAAGCTGCTGATTTGGGGTTTTCCAAAGCTGTGGTTGCCCAAGGTTACTGCATCGGCCCCGGCATCCCGAATACGTTCCGCCTGTTCTCGGGTCAGCCCTGTGCCCGAGGCGTTTTCCCCGTTGACTACGGTAAAGGCCGCTCCTTTCAGTTTTTGAAAGGGCCGGAGAACTTTTTCCAGGTGGCGGAGTCCGGGTTCCCCCACCACATCGCCAATGGCGAGAATGCGATACAGCATATAAGCCTCCATTTCCGAGAGCATAATAGTTATAACAGAGATAGGCGTCTTTGCAAGGGGCAGGATAGCCGGAGAGGCATAAAAAGAGGCAGAATATCTGCCAGCGGGAAGGGAGACGGCTGCGACAGGAACCTGAAAAGGGTTCCTGTCGCTCTCGGTCATAAACGTTTGCAATATCTGCGCTGAGCGGCGGAAGCGCACCGCTGGCGGCATGCCCGGCCAAGCGGTATCTGTTTCGGAGGGCCGGACTTAGTTTTCAGCGTTGGTTCTGCTCTGCCAGCAGCTTTGAAAGCTCCTCCATGAAGCTGTCAATATCCTTGAATTGACGGTATACGGAGGCGAAGCGGACATAAGCCACCTGGTCAATGGCCCGCAGATGTTCCATAACCCGCTCGCCGATGATCTCCGTGCTGATCTCCCGCTCCATAGAGTTTTGAAGCTCCTGCTCAATATCGGCAGAGACCTTTTCCAGCTTAGCAACAGGGACCGGCCGTTTCTCACAGGCCCGGATCATGCCGCTAAGCACTTTTTCCCGGTCAAAGCTCTGGCGGCTGCCGTCTTTTTTGACTACTACCACAGGAAGGCTTTCTACCGTTTCATAGGTAGTAAAACGCCGCCCGCAGGAAAGACACTCTCTCCGGCGGCGGATGCTGTTATTTTCATCGGCGGGGCGGGAATCGATGACCTTGCTCTCTTTGAAGCCGCAATAAGGACATTTCATAAAGGACCTCCTGATCCTCCGCCGGTTTTCCGGCGGCCCTCATCCGTACGCACGGGCACCTTTCTGTGCTTTCCGGAAGCTGAGCGAAGCTTTTGCAGGCGTTCCGGAAATGTTGTGATGTATTATATCACGCCATTTTCAAAATTGATATAATTTTATCAAATTATTTATAAAAATTTTTCCAATTTATTCCATATCAAAGATAGGCCGCTCCTGCGCGTCAAAGCGGTATACGGCGTAGAATGATGTTCCAATCCTTTGGAGACGGGCAAAGCAGAACAGAGTGGTCAGGGGAAAGGGCTTCCTCTGGTCATAGGGAAGGGCCAGATACCGCGTATTTTCTGCTGCCCGCGTCAAAGCCCCTGTGGTTCCCTTCAGACGCCGGCGGAGCCAGGGAGCGCGGAAGAACGCTTCAGGGGCGGCAGCCGCTTCCCAGCCGTCTTGCTTGTGTCCCTCCAGCTGACGGACTTCTCCTCGCAGAATATGGCCCAAAGGGGCGGTAAGCCGGCCGGAGAAACGGCGGCGGATGGTTCCCTGTGTTCCCATGGGCTCCAGTACTCCCAGCCGCAGTTCTCCCTGGTCTCCTACGACCCAGGCACACCAGAGCCCCTCGGGGAGAGAACAGCGGGCGCTGAACCAGGTATAAAGGCCGGTCTGCTCGGAAGACAGCTCGCCGGCGGACCTGCCGTCCAGCAGCAAAGGAAATTTGTCCATATCCGTGATCCCCCCTGCCGTCAAAAAATAAACCCCGCCTGCGCAATTGTATGCGCGGGCGGGAAGGATTATGTAACTTAGGCGATGGTATAGGCTCCTCTGACCAATACTTTTACAGTGGCCGATGAGGCCTGGATGCCGCGTCCTTCAATGGTCATCATATATAGGTGATTCTGGGCCATGGCCCCGCCGTTGGAAAGGGATGCGGCGGTGGTCTCGTCAATGAGGCCTGGGTCCGAGGGGGAGACGCAGACAGCGCTTCCGACCCGCAGCAGAACCTCGCAGCCAATGTCTCCGGTGAGAGTCTGTCCCTGGCTGAGAGTGACGACGGCGAAGGAGGAAGAGACGGAGCCGCCCTGCTGGTTTAGCTGCCCATTCCGGTCGGCGATTTTTTGGTCGACACGCTGCATAATCTGACTGAAAAAAGTGTCGTTCAAATAACTTAGCGTTACCAGCGGATCACGGTCAGACCCGGCTTCTGCCGCCAGAGTGACGGTGGCCATCAGCGCGGCGCTGAGGGCAAGCAAAAGAAGGGAGCGCAGCAACCATCTGTCTTTTTTCATTATGTACCTCCTCTGTACACCCTCCCGGCGGAGAAAATTTCTCCGCCGGGAGGGAACCTCAAACCAACTGGTCGTGGGGCAGCCCGAAGCTGACCGCAATTGCCGTATCTACCTTTGTCATCACATTTTCCTCCACATGGCCCATACGCTCGCGAAGCCTCTTTTTGTCCAGGGTCCGCACCTGCTCAAGCAGGACCACGGAATCCCGGCTCAGGCCGCAGCTTTGATCCACGGGGAGATCGATATGTGTGGGCAGCCGGGTTTTCCCGGTCTGGGAAGTAATGGCCGCCGCGATCACGGTGGGACTGTAACGGTTTCCGGTATCGTTCTGAATAATCAGGACAGGCCGGATGCCGCCTTGTTCGCTGCCCACCACCGGGGAGAGATCGGCATAGTAAATATCGCCACGCTTGACACTCGTATCCACAAAGTTCACACTCCGCCGAAAGAAGTACCCGCCATCGAAGAGGAAACTGTTTCCGCTTCGGTGAGGCCACTCTCATTCTCCCACGCAGTTTCGGAATTTATACGCCTCTTTCCGTAATCTTGCATCCGGACTGTGGGAGGGACAAATCCCGGCGTCCTCGCCCCATGTCATCCTATGCGGAAGGAGGGGGAGGGGTGCAGGGAAGGGCATCAAGCATCGCTTTCCATCATTGTATCATAAAAAGAGAAGCTCGTAAAGTCCGCCGTTAAAATGATTTCTCCGTCTACAGCAATTTCTCCCCGAACCGGAGTGCCGCCGTCCTGCCGGAGCCAGAGGGTGGAGAGAATTTTTCCATCCTTTACGCCGGTTTGGTCTACAGTGAGCCGGAGGCAGGAAACGCCGTTCCAGTCCTCCTCGTTTTCCTCCAGCAGCCACCCGTCCCGAAGAGCGCTCATCAGACGGGGCAGACAGGCGGCGGGACTGATTTCCTCACTGCTGAGAGTCCCGGCGTTGAGACTGTCGCCCTCATACTCCAGCCGCCAGTCCGGCTCGGACAGGATGGCTTTTACTCCGGCGATGGTTTCGGGTGACAGCACTTCCACGGTGCTTTCCCCGTCGGGGACATAATCACAGCGAAGCATGGCCTCCCAGGCCAGGCCCTCTTGATCGCAGGAAACCGCCGCCTCCATGGTACAGCCTGTCATGTCGTGATAGCGGTCCCGCAGGCCGGCCGTTTCATTCTCCCCGTCCCCGCCGCCTGTGCAGGCTGCCAGGAGCAGAAGCAGGGTCATCATTGGTACGCACTTGGATAGGCGCACCGGAAAACCTCCTCTATTTTAATTTTTCCTCAAAAGCTCGGAAAACGCCTTCGGGAAGGCGGCAATGACGTCCTCCGGCGTGACGCAGTATTCCGTCAGCGTTTCCGCCGCGATATCTGCCGCACGTCCATGAAGCCAGACGCCGCCGGCAGCCGCCATGACCGGGGCCGCGCCCTGGGCAAGCAGTGAGGCGATGAGACCTGTCAGCACGTCTCCGCTGCCGCCTTTGGCGAGGCCTGAGTTCCCGGTGGTGTTTACCAGCGCGTTGCCCAAGTGCCCGGCGGTGATGGTCCGGTGCCCCTTCAGCACCAGGATGCAGCCGTGGTCCCGGGCAAAGCGCCGCGCGGTTTCCACCCGGTCCCCGGTCAGTGTTCCGATCCGGGCGAACTCCCCGTCATGGGGGGTCAGGATCGTCACCCGGTTCCACCGCCGGTCCAAGATATCTATATGTCCTTCCAGCGCGTTTATGCCGCCGGCGTCCAGGACCACAGGCTTTTCTGTTTTTTGGAGAAGATCCCGAACCAGCTTTGCGGTGCCCTCATCCCGGCCGAGCCCTGGCCCAATGGCCAGGACGCCGCAGCGATCCAGCTTTCCCAAGACTGTCGAGAGGGCTTTCCGGCTGAGTGTTCTGCCCTGCCAGCTCTCCAGAGGAAAGGGCATGGCGCAGGCGCATTTTGCGGCCTCCGTCTGCCAGATGCACTCCGGCACGCCCAAGTATACCAGCCCGCAGCCGGACCGCACTGCCGCCGAGGCTGCGAGATACGGCGCGCCGGTATAGCCAAGGGACCCGCCCACGACAAGGACTTTGCCGAAGTCTCCCTTGTGACCGTCAGGTTTTCGGGCCGGCAGGGCCGCCCGGGCAAAGTCCGCCTCCACCGTTTGGACGGGACAGGGCATCTCCCGGAGCAGGGCGGCAGGGATACCGATGTCATGAACGGTCACCCTACCGGAGAGAACCGCCCCGTCTCCCACATTTTGTCCGATTTTTTGGCAGGTAAAGGTGACGGTTCGGTCCGCTGTGACTGCCTGACCGAGAACTCTTCCCGTATCTGTCTCTACGCCGCTGGCGATATCGGCGGCGATAACCTTGCCCCTGCAGGAGTTGATGAGGTTTATGGCGGCGGCAAATCCGGATTCCGGGGCGATTTCCCGGGAAAGCCCCACACCAAAGATGGCGTCGATGATGATTTGACTGCTCCTGGCCCAGGCGGCCTGGGAACTGTCGCCGGGATCAAAAGTCTCCAGTTCCACGCCGCACTCGCTGAGACGGCCTGTCTCCTCCATGGCATCGGGAGTCAGCCGGTCATAGTTACCCACCAGGAAGACCCGAACCCGGACGCCCATTAAAAACAGCAGCCGGGCGGCGCCGATGCCGTCTCCGCCGTTGTTGCCAGAGCCGCAGAACACGGCTGCCCGGCACTTTGCGGGCCTCTCCGGCAAGAGGTCCAGCGCCGCCTGAGCGATTGCCGCGGCCGCCCGCTCCATCAGGTCAATGGATGGAATGTGCCGTTCTTCAATAGCCTGCCTGTCCAGTTCCCGCATTTGCGCGGCTGCTGCCAGTTTCATATGAGAGCCTCCTGTTCTTAATTGAATGATGGAATGGTATTTCTGGAAAAGAAACGGACAGAGGGAGCCGTTCCTAAGGTTATCTCTCAGCCATAATTATAGCGGAGTTTTAAAGGGAGCGCAATTGGGAGCCGTTCATTTGCTTGGAAAAGCTGATATGGCCAACGTAGTCGAAAAGAAATATTTCTTTTTTAAGCAGCGGGCCTTCGCGGTGGGCGGCATCCTCTGCGGCGTGGCAGCGGCGGCCCCTGCCCCCAGAGAAGAAATGGGAAGAGAGAATCCCCGTCTGGAACAAAACGCTCCAGACGGGGATTTTATTCCGGAAGATTCTGCCGCCATTTTGATGTGGATGATTATTGGGCGGCTCAAGAGGAAGCGTTTGGATGCTGCTTTTTGCGGGAAAGCGAAACCGGCACGCCGGCGGCATTCAGAGCCTGGCGGAGACGGGGAATGTCTCCGTCGAAAATCACGCCGCCCATACCTGTGCACCAGGCTCCTTCGATGTTGATATTCAGATCGTCGATAAAAAAGCATTCTTCCGGTTTCAGGCCGTATTCCCGAAAAAGCGTTTGATAAATCTCGGGCTGAGGCTTGAGCAGTTTCCAGTCGGCGGAGACAATCCTGCCGTCAAAGCACTCGCTGCCGGGAATGCGGTCAAAGTAGAGAGGCAGGTCTGTTTTGGCGTTGGACAGCAGATAAATGCCGCAGCCCATTCCCTTCAGCTCACGGATCAGGTCTGCCATGCCCTCCACAGGCAGCAGGTGATGCTCCCACCAGTGCAGTGTCAGTTCCCGTGCCGCATTGTGAAGGCGTTCCGGCAATCGGCGGCATATGGCGGCAATTCCCTCCTCGAAGGAGATGGTGCCGCGGTCCATCTGAATCCACTCCACGGAGCCGAAAACTTCTTTCAGAAGCTGGGGGCGGTCCTGTTCCGGAATACCCTGCCGCTCCGTAAATGCTTCGGGACGCCAGTGAATCAGCACATTGCCCATGTCAAAAATAATATTTCGGATCATAAACTCCTCCCAAATACTTTTTTTCATTGTATCACAGGCGTCAAGCGGAGGTGTTCCCATGGAAACGCTTGGAAAACCGGGCTTTTAGTTTGGCGAGGCGTTTCCGGCGCCGGTCCTTCAGCTCCAGCCGTTCCCCAAGGTCCCGGGAGCCGACTCCGTAGACCAAATAGAGAATGATGCCGGATACAATCATGATGAATACCGTGGACGCGCAGCGGCGGCCGGAGGCGTTGACGTTGTAGCCGTAGAGTCCCTCTTCTGCGCACATGGACTGGATGACCATGGCGTAAGATGTACCGTAGGAACTGGCAAAGGTGGCGGACATATCGTATTCGGTAAAGAGGGCGTTGAAGTTCAGGGCGAAGACCGCCAGGACGGAGGGCAGAATAATAGGAAGCTTCACTTTGAAGAAGGTGGCGGCGTTGCTGGCCCCCAGATTTCGGGCGGCGTCCTCCAGCTCCTCATCGATGGCGTAGAAAGCCGCTTTAATCATCCGCAGGGAGAAGGGCAGTTTTACCACTGTGTAGGCGATGATGATGAGCATGCGGACATTTTCCGCGTAATAGAGATTCATATTACCCACATACCAGACGCTGTCGCTGTTAAAGTATGTCCGGTAGGAGTAACAGATCAAAATGGTAGGCAGCAGCCAGGGGAAGAGCAGAGCGTATTCCAGAACCACACCGGATTTTTTGTTCCGGTTTTTGAAGATATAGCTGCACGCCGCCACCACAATGACGCAGGCCAGGGCCGCGGCAATGGCGGAGAGAATAAAACTGAGCCGGATGCCGCCCAGCGTTGCCTCGTTGGCAAAGAGGCCGGAGATGGACCCTTTCCGGGTCTTGTAGGTTCCCCGGTTGGTAAGATACTGATAGTCCTCTGAACCGAAGAAGTTCACCAGGGTCCAGTTAGTAACGTCCAGCTTCTTCATCCGAATGGCTCCATAGGTCTGGAAGGAAAAAATGATAATCATCACCACGGGAATCATGTAAATGATGAAGAGAACGTAGGCGTAAATATGAGCCAGGACATTGGCCGCGGGGTTGTCAATCTTCTGCTTTTGAAGCTTGGCCTTGGTCTTGGAAACCGAGAGGTAATGCCCCTTCCGCTCATAGGAGGAGAGAACGGTCAGAAGCACAATGGTAAACATGGCCAGAATCATGGACAGCAGTGCAGCCCGGGCCTGGGGGAAGGCCTCGTCGGCGACAGAGGAGCCCGCCAGGCGGACGATTTCCGGATTAATGGAATCGTAGCCCAGCAGAGTTGGCGCGGACATGGCGCAGAGGCCGGTGATAAAGGTCATCACCGTCAGGGAGAACATGGTGGGGACCAGCGTGGGAAAAACCACCTTCCACAGCACCTTGAAAGGCTTGGCACCCATATTCCGGGCAGCTTCGACTGTATTGTAGTCGATTCCCCGGATGGCGTTGCGGAGGAAAAGAGCGTGGTTGCTGGTGCAGGCGAATGTCATGGTGAACCACACCGCGTTGAATCCCGAGAACCAGTCGGCGTTCATGCCGGGGAAAGCGTTGGCCAGCATCGTAGTGATGATGCCGTCGCTGTCATAGAGAAAGAGATAGCCTGTGACCAGAGCTACACCGCTGTAGATTAGGGTGGTCATGTAGCCAAGGCGCAGGATTTTTGCTCCCTTGATGTCAAAGTACTCTGTCAGCAGCACAATGGATACGCCCACCACATTGACGGTGACAACCAGGCCGATGGCCAGCTTTAGAGAGTTCCAGACAAAGGACCGCATGTTGCCGGCAAAGAAAAACCGGATGACCGCCAGAGGGTCCCGCTCTCCGGCAGCATTGGTGGTGCTGAAGATGCTGGCCAGGGTATTCAGGCAGGGCAGAAGCATGAAGCCGAAAAACAGATAAGCGAAGAAGGCGATACCGAAAACCTTGACCAGGAAGGATGGATTGAGGCCGCCGGAACGGGCTTTCGCATTCATGAGCCCACCCCCTTAGTCCCTGCCGGCGGGATAGGCCATCACGTCCCTGGGGTCCATGATAACGTTCACCTTTTGGCCCGCCTCATAGATGTTGACGCCGTCGTTCTTCTCGATCACTTTGATGGTCTGGCCGTCTACAGTGATGTAATATTTAATGTACAGACCGTAGTACTCCCGGCTGTCCACCGTTCCGTTCAGCACCGCGCAGCCGGGCTTGGGGTCTGCGTTCACATGGATGCGCTCCAGCCGGATATAATTGTGGGCAGCGGGGTCCGCGCTGCCTCCGGCCCGGTTCAGCTCCGCCACCACCTCGGAGGAAAGGGGGTTGATATCGCCGATGAAGTTACAGACAAATTCCGTGGCGGAATGGTTGTAGACCTCGTTGGGCGTGCCGATTTGTTCCACCACGCCTTTGTTGAAGACCGCGATGCGGTCGGAGAGGGTCAGGGCTTCCTCCTGATCGTGGGTGACGTAGATGGTAGTGATGCCGAAATCCTTCTGCATTTTCTTCAGCTCATTGCGGAGCTGTACCCGGAGCTTGGCGTCCAGATTGCTCAGCGGCTCATCCATGCAGATAATAGAAGGGCCTGTGACCAGGGCGCGGGCAATGGCTACCCGCTGCTGCTGGCCGCCGGAGAGCTGGGAGACGGCTTTGGCCAGCTGTTCGTCACTGAGGTCCACTTTTCTGGCTATATCCCGGACTTTCCGGTCAATCTCTGCTTTTTTGTCCTTCTTGATTTTCAGACCGAACGCAATGTTGTCATAAACCGTCATGGTGGGGAACAGGGCATAGCTCTGGAAAACGATGCCGATGTTGCGGTTTTCAATGGGTACGTGGGTGATGTCTTTTCCCTTGACCTCCACGCTGCCGGAGACCGGCTCAATGAACCCGGTGATTGTCCGCAGGGTGGTGGTTTTTCCGCAGCCGGAAGGGCCGAGGAAGGTGAAAAACTCCCCCTCCTTCACATGAATGTTGATGTCGTGAAGGGCAGTGAAGTCGCCGAATTTGACGACGATGTCATTGAGCCGGATCATGGCGCGAATCTCCTCTTTTCATGATTTGCGGTATGTGTGCTTCAAAGGAAGTGTCTGAAATTTCCGTATGAGCGGAGCCTGGGGCTGCTTGAAAAAGACGGAATGTCCAGCGGAAAGGGATTTTTTGCCCGAAGGGCATGCGATATCCGTAAGGCGGCAGGGCCGCCAAGGGTTACAGGGCCGCCAAGGGTTATCCAATCTCTGAGCGGGGCAGTATTCCTCGGGAATCCTGACGGATTTTAAAGGAATCAACCGAGCGTCAGCGGAAAAATCCGTGGATTGGCCGTTTTAACATTTTCCAAATGACCCCCTAAATCTATGGCGAGCCGGTATCCGGCCCGCCATAGGTGAGAAGCAGTTGATCAGTGAGATTCTGCGGAGCTCAGCCCGCGGCCTCCTGAGTGAGGGTAGCCCAGTCCAGGTTATCCCAGTCGGGAGTGGGAGCGGGCTTGCCGGCGTCGGCCCAGTAGAAGCCCAGGTTGGTCATGATGTTGGTCCATTCGCTGGAGTGAGCGGCCACATACTCGGCATAGGTCATGTTGGCGCCTTCCACCTGAGTGAGGGCAAAGTTCTTCAGTGTGTAGATGCCGGGCACGCCGCCAGGATAGAGGATGTCGGCAGCCTCGGTATTGCAGGGATAGGAGTCGAACTCTTCGCCCCAGGCGGCCTGCACGTCGGCGGAGCCGAACCACTCGGCAAATGCCATGACGGCTTCTGTCTCCTCCTCGGAGCGGCCGGCTTTATCCAGTACGCCGATGTATTCGGCAATGTAATAGGTGCCGTCGGCAATGTCCACCAGCGCCCAGTTTTCAGGTTCCATGGTGCCGGTCAGAGGCTTGTCGGAGCTCTCGCCCGCAGCGTCGATTTTGCCGTAGAGGGAAGAGGAGTAGAAAGTGGACACCTGAACGTCGCCCTTGTTCAGAGGATCAAAGCCGTACTTATAGTCGTCGCCGCCGCTCTTGCCCTCGGCGCAGTATCTCCACAGGGTTTTCCAGCCGTCCACAGTGATGCCGCCGGCGGGAGAGGAGGGATCAACGAAAGCGTACAGCATGGCGGAGTTGATGTTGGCGTTGGTAGTGCCGCCCACTTTGTTCTGGCGGTACCAGGTGTAGCCGCAGTCCACGATATCGGCCCAGTGGTCAAACTTGAGCTCCTTGCCATTGGTGCCAAGCTCATCGTTGCGGTAAAGCATCAGAACGTTTTGGATGACCAGACCGTAAGCCTGACCGGGATAGACATACTCGCCCACATCGCCGGACCAGGAGGGCGTCCAGTCCACCAGACTCAGATTTTCATATTGGCCGTTGATAACCTGGCTCCAGCGGGTTTCGTTGAGGCCAAAGAGGATGTCGCCGTCCTTGTTCTCGTTGGCGGCCTGGATGGCGGCGGTGTCGCCGGAGATAACGCTGTTGTCGTCGATGCTGATGGTGAAGCCGGCGTCTCTGGCTTCGTTAATCAGCCAGGTGGTGCGTTCGGTGGAGTTGGAGTTGGAATAAATGCGGATGGTGTAGCCGGAGTAATCCTTCTCCTCTCCGTCGCTGCCGGCAGAAGAGGGATCGCTGCCGCCGGGCTGGCTGCCGGCGGGCTGCTGGGTGCTGCCGCCCTTATCGCCGCCGCAGGCAGCCAGGGATAGGACCATGACCAGAGCCAGCAGGGTCGCAAGAATCTTTTTCATTTCATCGTCTCCTTGTCTAAAAATCCATTGGAAATCCAATGCTTCCATAGTCATAGTATACAGGAGTTCCGG
Source organism: uncultured Oscillibacter sp. (assembly GCA_910576845.1). Lineage (GTDB taxonomy): Bacteria > Bacillota > Clostridia > Oscillospirales > Oscillospiraceae > Oscillibacter. The sequence goes on along the minus strand of CAJTJA010000013.1, from coordinate 12,584 downwards.
CTATAAAAAAACCGGGCAGAACTGCGATTCTTCTGCGAATCCTGTCAAAAAAACAACAGCCGCCAAACGCCGGCGGCTGTTTTTGTGCGAAATGCCGGTCTACCGGCAGCGGTCCTGATATTCCGAAGGAGATACGCCCACCAGCTTTTTGAAGGTGCTTCCAAAGTAGGTCACGTCCCGATAGCCCACCTCCGCCGCCACCTCATAGATTTTCCGGCGGCAGTCGCGCAGAAGCTCCATAGCCCGGTGAACCCGGTATTGAGTCAGGTAGTTGATGACAGTGTAGCCGGTCTCTTTTTTAAATACATGGCTTAAATGTCCCTCGCTGACCTGGAGGTGCTGAGCAATAGCGGTAATGCTGATATCCTCGTCGGCATAGTGCTGGGAAATGTATTGAAGGGCTTGTAGCACATACTTGCTCTTATCCCCTTTGACCAGGGGCAGGCCGCCTCCGAACACTTGACCCGTGAGCTCCCGCTCTTTTTGGCGGACGCTGTCAATGGCGGCAATCAGCTCCTCGTTCCGAAAGGGCTTCAGAAGGTAATCGTCGGCTCCCAGCTTCAGAGCGCTGCGGGCATATGCAAAGTCGCTGTGGGCGGTGAGAAGGATGACATGAGCTTTATTTCCCTGTTCCCGGAGCTTTGCCAGCATTTCGATGCCGTCCATCCGGGGCATCCGCACATCCGTAATGATCAGGCTGGGGCTGTATCGCTCCGCGGCGGCGAGTCCCTCCTCTCCGTTCGCGGCCTCTCCTGCCAGCACGCATCCTCTGGCGGCCCAGTCTATTCCCAGGACGATTCCCCGGCGGACCACCGCCTCATCGTCAACCACCAGAACCTTCAGCATGGGCGTCCTCCTCTCTCCGCATAGGCAGACGCAGCCGGACGCGGCTGCCCTCTCCTGGCTTGGAACGGGCCGAGAGACCATAGCGCTGCCCGTAATGCAGGCGGATGATGCTGTCTACGTTAAAAAGCCCCAAATGCCTGCCTTCAATCCGCCTGCCGGGACTGTTCAGCCTCTCCAGGATTTCAGGGGGAATACCGGGGCCGTTGTCGGAGACGGTCAGGAGAAGATCACCGTTCTCTTCTTCCGCCCAGAGCTTGATATATCCCTCTTCCAGCCCGGCGACGCCGTGGAGAATGGCGTTTTCCACCAGGGGCTGGAGGGCCAGCTTGGGCACAAGACAGTTCCGGTAGCGCTCCTGAACATCGATTTCGCAGGTGAACCGGTCTGCGAAGCGGATGGACTGAATGTCCACATACCGCTCCACCAGGTCCAGCTCCTGATCTAAAATGACGATTTCATCCCCGGAGATGGCGGCCCGCAGAATGGCGGCCAGGTTGGTTGCCAGTTCGGCCACCTGAGGCACGCGGTGAGCTACGCCAAGCCACTTTACGGTGTCTAGAGTGTTATATAGAAAATGTGGATTCAATTGGGCCTGCATCATGCGGAGCCTGGTTTCGTTCAGCTCCTGCTGGCGCCGGACAGAGCGGTCCAGATTGGAGCGGTATTCTCCGGTCATTCGGTTAAAGCTGCCGGCCAGGCGGCCCAGCTCATCGGACCGGCCGGTTTCCAGACGGATGTCAAAGCGGCCCCGCTCTACCTCGCCCATGGCCTGATCCAGCTGGTGGACGGGTTTGGAGAGATACCGGCTGAGCTGCCAGGTGCAGAACAGGCTCAGGAGGATGCACAGTGTTCCCACAAAGCAGCTGATCAGATAGATGGTGTTCATGACCTGAGCGTTGAACGTCCTGGGCTGCTGGAGCAGAAGGGTAAAGCCGGTTTTCTCATGCTGTGCGGCATAGAAGCGGTAGGCTCCGTCCGTGCCGGAAAGAGGCTGGCCGGAGAGAAGCCGGGAACGAAGAGTTTCCACGGTTTCCCCGGCCTGGGCGGGACGGGAATAATAAACGGTCCTCCATTGCCGGTCCAGCAGGAGCACTTCACAAGCGGCGCTGTAGTGCCCGTCGAAAAGACGGACAAAACCGGCCTGGTCTATGGTTGCCGTCAGGTAGCCCAGAAGTTCTCCGCCGTGGCCCCGGACGGCTCTTGCGGCAGTGAGGCCGCCCCGGCTGCCGGAGCGGAATACCAGCCCGTTTGCCCGCCCTGCGGCAGGCAAAAGCCCCCACTGGATATCAAGCGCCTCCGGGAGCACCAAGGTGCTGGTGGTGTAACGGCAGAGACCCTCGGTATCATAGACGTCAAAGCGGACATAATCCCGGAGGGGTTCCGTGGTCCGGTAGAGAACCTGATAGAGAGTCCGGGAACCGCTGTCCCCCCGATGAAGAGCGCTGCGGACCACCGTGCTGCCCGACAGCGTTTTTGTCATCTGTTCACAGTTGGAAAAAACATGCTCCAAAGTGCCCAGCAGGACGCCTGCCTGAAGTTCTGCCTGCTGGGCGAGGCTGCTCTCGATCCGCTCCACCTGGAGCCTGAGCATCAGTGCGCCGCCCAGCAAAAGAGGAATCAGGGCGGTGAGGAGCATCGTGATAAAGATCCGGTTTCGGAAAGAGCGCTGTATCCATTTTTTCATGTTGCCCCGCCTCCGCTCAGCAGCTGCCAGCGGGCCAGCAGCGTTTCTCTCTGTTCACTAGCCCAGGCGATGTCGTAATCGAGGGCCGGAAGCGCCTCCCCCTCGCCAGTGTCCGACCGAACGGAACGGCGGAAACAGTGTTCCGCAAGGTAGTGCTGGACGTCCTTCCCCAGAGCGAAGTCAATGAAGCGCCGGGCGTTGTCCCTGTGGGCGCAGCCGGAAACTACCGCCATGCCGTCAGGTACGGCGGTGGTTCCCTCCTTGGGACAGAGCAGGGTGATATCCTGGCCTTTTTGAATGGCTTGGAGAGCGATGTCCTCGGGAATGGCGCCGATGTAGCAGGTGCCGTCTGCCACCGCGCTGGTGACATAGCTGGAACTCTCCAAAATCTGCCCGTCCAGGTTTTGGATAAAAGCGGCGAGAAGCGCCTCGTCATCTCCGGGCAGGACTTGGAGCAGAGAGGCCAGAGCGGTGTAGCTGGAGCCGGAAATCAAGGGAGAGGCGAAGGCAATCTTTCCCCGCCAGGCGGGGTCCAGAAGGCTCTGCCAGCTGTCGGGCGGGTTGGAGCGGATTAGAATTGGATTGTAGATCAGCACTACCGGAAGAAAAGAGAACGCCGTCCAGGTGCCGTCCGTACAGCGAAAGGCGGGCTGAATATCCTCTTGAAGCGGGCTGACATAGGGTTCAAACAGGAAGGAACAGGACTGAAGGCTGTCCACCCCGCCGCCAAAAAACAGGTCGCAGCAGGGGGCCTCCGCCTCCTCGGCGACACGGGCGAGCAGTGCCGTGGTACCGCCGGACTCCATTTGAACCCAGATGCCGGTTTGCTCCTCGAACTCCTTAATAATAGGACCATAGACCTCTTCCTTGTGAGAGGTATAGATAACCAAACGATCTTCTTCCGGCGGTGCATAAGAACTGAATGTGTCGGTTTCACCTGCACAGCCAGTTAAAAGAAACAAAAGGAGGCAAAGGAGGAAAAGCCGCCGCATCTCAAATCCCTCCCTGCCCTGTTTTTTCCATTTTAGCACAGGGCGGCTGCAAAAAGCAAGCCGGGAACGCATTGGAAAAAGGACCAGCCTGACAAAAATTGTTGTCAAGCTGGAGAGGGGGGCCTCCTGGGGCCTATGTGAACAGGCCCTAGAGCGCCAGAACAACGGCTTGATAGGCCTTCAGCCGCAGGCGCCCTGCCTGGATGTCCAAGCCGCCGCAGTTGTCCGCCAGCACCAGGAAGGGGTCCGTGAGAGGAATGTCCGCCATGCCTCTGCCATAGTGGCAGAGTACCAGGACCCGCTTTCCCGAGCTTTCCCCGGTCCGGTAATAAGCGAAGATATTTTCCTCTTCACAAAAGGCGGGCTGAAAGCCGCCATAGACCAGAATGTTTTCCCAGGCGGGGTCTTTCCGCAGAGACAGCAGACGCTTATAATATTCCCGCACAGAGCGGCTGCGGGCCGCATCGGCCTCCACATTGATTTCCTGATAATTGGGATTTACCGGGAACCAGGGGACCCCGCTGGTAAAGCCGGCGTGTTTGCCTCCGGTCCACTGCATGGGCGTCCTGGCGTTGTCCCGGCTGTGGCGGCGGCAGACCGCCATGGCGGCTTGGGGCGTCAGGCCAGCCCGCAGGGCGGCGTGGTACTGCTCCCGGGTGCTCAGGTCCTCAAAATCGTCTGCCGTGGGGAAGGCTCCGTTTCGCATTCCAATTTCCTGGCCCTGGTAGATAAAAGGAATGCCCCGCAGCAGCAGGAAAAGCGTAGCCAGGGCGGTGATGCCCTCGTAGCTGTCGTCTCCCTCCGGCAGGAAGAAGCTGGGGCACCGGGGCTGGTCGTGGTTTTCCAGGATATTTGAGAGGAACACATGGTCTCCCGCATTCTGCTGGGACTGGAAGACAGCGTCCCGCCAGGCCTGGAAATCGAAAGATTTGTATTGATGCCAGTAAGGGCCCGCGCGGCCCACCGTGCAGTGGCCAAAGTCAAAGAGCGTGGAGAAATAGCCGGACGGTCCGCCGAATTCAAAAATGCGGTCCTGGGCAATGCTGAATACCTCTCCCACTGTAAAAGCGTCGTGGGGAAAGAAGCACTCCCGCTTGAGCTGGTTCAAAAACGCGCCGATTTTCGTGGTCTGCGGCAGCATTTTCGACACGGCACAGGTACCGTCCGGGCTGTCGGCCGGGCCATCCCGCCAGCTCAGGTCTTTTTTCAGATTGATGATAGCGTCCAGGCGGAAGCCGGAGATACCCTTGTCCAGCCACCAATTCACCATGCCGCAGATTTCCCGCCGCACCTCCGGATTCTCCCAGTTCAAATCCGGCTGTTCCTTGGCAAACGTATGAAAATAGTACAGGTTTGAGCCGGGCAGGGGGGTCCAGCAGCTCCCGCCGAATTCGGCGCGCCAGTTGTTGGGCGGCCCGCCGTTCCGGCCTTCCTTCAGATAAAAATAATGGCCGTATTTTCCCTCCCGATTCTGAACGGCGGCCTGAAACCAGGGGTGCTGGTCGGAGCAGTGGTTGACCACCAGGTCCATCACCAAATGCATGTTCCGCCGCTTTGCCTCCCGGATCAGCGTATCCATATCTTCCATGGTGCCGAAGCAGGGATCAATGCCGTAATAATCGGAGATATCGTAGCCCTGGTCCACCATGGGGGAGGGGTAAACCGGAGAGAGCCACAGAATGTCCACACCCAGATCCTGAAGATAATCCAGCTTAGAGAGAATGCCGGGGATGTCTCCGATTCCGTCGCCGTTGCTGTCGCAGAAGCTTTTTGGGTAGATTTGATATGCGGCTTTATTCTGCCACCAGGGATGGGTCATATCGTTTCACCGCCTGCCTGATAATATAAAATATATAAAGTGTGCCGCCCGCGTTCTATAATCAGGATGAGTCCCGCCTTTTATCAGAGCCTGAGGCGCGGCTGCCGTGGAGAAGGAACCGCCGGAAGAGAGGCCGGGGTATTTGCCGGGGCAAGCTTTGCCGCCGGCAGCTCTCCGATAACGGAAAGGCGGATTAGTTGGATTATAGAAGGTGAGGGATTGGATGTCAAGCTTATGCGGGCTTGGCGGCACCGCGAAGGGGAGAGAAATGGGGGTTCCGGAAAGGAGGAGATAAACAATATCTTCTTAGACGAAACCACAGACAGGGCCTGGTGCTTTCCGTCAAAATGCGGATTGACTTCCCGACAAGCGGAGTAGTATCATAGAATAACAATTTGCAAACGTTTGAGCGGACTTGGCTTTCAGAGAGGAGGGGCCGGCATGAAGACGGTTCTTGGCTATCTTCGCCCCCATGCTCCGCGGGTGGCGGTGGGAGTGACGGTAAAATTTACCGCCGCTGTTCTGGAGCTGCTGCTTCCCCTTTTGCTGGCGCATATCATTGACGACTGTGTCCCTCTCCGGGATATTTCCGCCATCCGGCGGGCCGGCGGGCTGATGCTGCTGATGGCCTTCGGCGCGGCCTTCTGCAATATCACCGCCAACCGTATGGCGGCGTGGGTTTCCATGGATATGACCCGGCAGCTTCGCCGGGACCTCTACCGGCGGACGCTGTTTCTCTCACAGGCCCAGATAGACCGGTTTTCTGCGTCTTCCCTGGTGTCCCGGCTGACCAACGACACCTATCATGTTCACCAGATGTTTGACAAAATTCAGCGGGGGGGAATCCGTGCCCCCATGCTGGTGTTGGGCGGACTGGTGCTGACATTTTTTCGGGCTCCGCCCCTGGCTTTGGTGCAGCTGGCTGTTTGTTCCGCTACTTTTTTCACCATTTGGATGGTGACACGGCAGGGAATTCCCCGATACACCGGAGCTCAGGAGGCGGTGGATACGATTGTCCGGGTGATTCGGGAAAATGCCTCCGGCGTTCGAGTTGTAAAAGCGCTGACCTGTCAGGGCAGGGAGCGGGACCGCTTTGCCGCCGCCAGCCAATCTGCCCGGCAGGCGGAGGAGGCGGCGGGGCAGATTATGGCTGCCGCAAATCCGCTGTCGGATTTTCTGCTGAATTTGGGCCTGGTGCTGGTGGTGCTGGCGGGGGCCCTGCTGGTGGACCGGGGGCGGATGGCTTCCGGCCAGATCGTGGCGTTCCTCTCTTACTTCACGCTTATCCAGACTGCTACTCTTGGCCTTGCGAAACTGTTTGTCAAATTCAGCAAGGGCGTGGCCTCTGCCCGGCGGATTGAAGAGGTGCTTTTAATTCCGGAAGATCAGCTTGCCCAGCTTTCGCGGCCGGAGGATGCGGGCGGCCCGGAACTGGGGATGGAGAATGTGTCGTTTTCTTATCTCGGGGTGGAAAAGGACCTGGACGGGGCCGGTTTTTCTTTAAATAAGGGTGAGATGCTGGGTATCCTCGGCCCCACCGGCGCTGGAAAGACCACGCTGGTCTCCCTGCTGCTCCGGCTCTACGATGCGGAAGCCGGTGTGGTCTGGGTGAGCGGACAGAATGTTTCTACCCTCAGCCGGGAGATGCTTCGGGGCCGCTTCGGCGCGGTGTTTCAGAATGAAGCGCTGCTGAACGACAGCGTTTACGAAAACATTTCATTTCTGCGGAATATTCCGAGAGAAGATGTAATTTCCGCGGCAAAGACAGCGCAGGCCTGGGATTTTATTGAGGCTTTGCCTGAAGGGCTGGATACCCGGCTGGACATCCGGGGAGCCAACCTCTCCGGCGGACAGCGCCAGCGTTTGCTGATAGCCAGGGCTCTGGCGGCGCATCCGGGTATTTTAATTTTGGACAGCGCTGACAGTGCGCTGGACTACCGCACTGCCGCCGCGCTTCACACGGCTATCCGGCGGGACTGTCCCCATGTTACTCTGGCAGTGATCTCTGAGCGGGTGGCGTCTCTCCGGGAGTCGGACCGCATCTTGGTGCTGGAAGACGGCGTGATTACGGCGCAGGGTTCTCACAGCCAGCTTTTGAAAACCTGCAGGCGTTACCAGCGCATGGCGGAACTGCAGATGGGAGGGCTGGAATGAAAAAGAATGTACTTGTTCGCCTGAGCCGTTTTCTCCGGCCCTATGGTATCTCATTCCTGATACTGCTGATTTTGCTGCTGGGGGGGAACCTGCTGTCCCTGGCAGCGCCTCTTCTCTCTGGAAGAGCCGTGGACGCTGTGGGTGTCCGGGCAGGGGGAGTGGATTTTCCGGCGGTGTTTTGGAACTGTACCGGGATGCTGGGCTGCTACGCACTGGCTTCCTTATTTAATTATGCCGTTTCCTCCCGCCTGATCCGGGTGGCGCAGTCGGTTTCTCATGACCTGCGGAAAGCTGCTTTCGACCGCATGAGCGAGCTGCCGGTGGACTACTTTGACACCCATCCGGCGGGAGATCTCATCAGCCGGGTGTGCTACGATGTGGATACCGTCAACGCCACTATTTCCACAGACCTGCTCCAGCTGGGAACCAGCCTTTTCACAGTGGCGGGCTCCTTCTTGATGCTGCTGCTGATTTCCCCGCGGCTGACGCTGGTGTTTTTTGTCACGGTTCCTCTGTCGGCGGCGCTGACCCGTTTGCAGATGAAGCATATTCACCCTTTGTTCCGTCTCCGTTCCAAGGAATTGGGAGCCCTGAACGGGTTTGCCGAGGAGCGGATGGGCTGCCGCCGTTCCATTCAGACATATGGTGTGGAGGAGGCGGACATGGGTCTTTTCGACAGCCGGAACGACGCAGCCTCCCGGGCTTACTACGATGCGGACCGGGCCAGCGCTTCTCTGGGCCCTTCGGTGAACTTTGTCAATAATCTGTCCTTGACGGCGGTCAGCGTATTTGGGGCGCTGCTGTATCTGGGAGGCGGACTGTCCCTGGGAAGCCTTTCTTCCTTTGTCCTCTACTCACGGAAGTTTTCCGGCCCGATCCGGGAGGCGGCGAACCTCCTCAGTGAGCTCCAGGCCAGTGCGGCGGCGGCGGAACGGGTGCTGGATCTGCTGGACGAAGAAGAGGAGTCCGCGGACCCGCCGGAGGCCCTGCCCGTGGAGCATCTGAGAGGCGATATCCGTTTCGACCATGTGACCTTCGGATATGACCACCGCCGCCCGGTTCTCCGGGACTTTACCGCTCATATTCCGGCCGGGAGCTTTGCCGCCGTGGTGGGTCCCACCGGCGCGGGCAAAACCACCCTGGTTTCTTTGCTCCTCCGGTTTTACCGTCCTCAAAGCGGCTCTATTACATTGGATGGGCTTTCTCTGAACTCTTATAGCCGGGACGGGCTCCGCCGGCGGCTGGCCCTTGTTCTTCAGGATACCTGGCTCTTTGGGGGCACCGTTGCGGAAAATATTGCCTACGGTGCGCCGGGAGCAGGCCGGGAACAGATTGTGGAAGCTGCCAAGGCTGCCCGCATCCACCGTTTTATCTCTTCTCTTCCTCAGGGGTACGATACAATCCTCACGGATGAGGGCATTTCCAAGGGGCAGCGGCAGCTGCTGGCAGTGGCCCGCTGTCTTCTGACAGATGCGGATATTGTTATTTTGGATGAGGCTACCAGCAACGTGGACACGGAAACGGAAGGAGAGATCAGCCTGGCTATGGAGCGGCTGCGCCAGGGGCGGACCTGCTTTGTGATCGCGCACCGGCTGGCTACGATCCGCAGGGCAGACTGCATCCTGGTTTTGGACCAGGGCGGAGCGGCGGAGCAGGGAACCCATGAGGAGCTGCTGGCCGCCGGAGGCGTTTACGCTCAGCTTTATGCCGCGCAGTTTCAAGCATAGCGTGAGCAAATTTGGTGAAAACGTATCCACAGTTTCAGAAATTTTGTAAAAATGCAATTGGCAAAATAGCAAAAACGATGTGAAGCTATTTGTCTAGATTGTGAACAAACCGTGAAAACAAACAAAAAAGCTCCTTCAAAATCGGGAGGCTGACAATTGACAAAACCACTTTGGATTCTTTATAATGAATTCAGAAAGTCGCAAACGTTTGCGCAGAGCGGACGCATTTCCGCCCCGTGTGAACGGCCTTGGGCGTGACCGGATGGGAGGACTCGATCGCCCAGGGAGTTCCCGGCAGTTATCAGAAAGAGGTGTTATCGTGTCAAATGCAGTAACCGTGACTAAGGAAAGACCCCCCAGAAAGAAACTGACGGCACGCCGGTTGAAGAATCTGATTCTGAACGTGCTCAAAAACCCCTTTAACATGGTCGTGCTGGTCAGCCTGATCGTGTTGTTCTGTCTGATTGTCATTCCCCTGCTGACCATGATTAAGTCCACCTTCACCCTGGCTCAGGGTGAACTGCGCCGGGTAGATGGCCAGGTGGGCGATTTTACCCTTTATTATTGGAAGTATATGATTGCCAGCAATATGTCCAAGGCTGTGCTGTGGGAGCCCCTGATGCACTCCTTCGTCTGCGGCTTCTTCACCACGCTGATCTCCGTGCCTCTGGGCTCGGTGCTGGCTTGGCTGATGATCCGCACCGACCTCCCCGGCAAGAAGATTCTGGGCATCCTGATCACAGTGCCCTACATGATCCCCTCCTGGACCAAGGCTATCGCGTGGCTTGCGGTGTTCCGCACGCCCACCAGCGGCGCAAACGGATTCCTCACCGGTATGGGCATACCGATTCCTGACTGGCTGGCCTACGGCCCCACGGCCATCGTGCTGTGCATGTCCATGCACTACTACGCGTTCTCTTACATCCAGGTTTCCGGCGCACTCCGCTCCATCAACTCGGAGCTGGAGGAGATGGGCGAGATTCAAGGCGCCAACAAGGCCCAGATTCTCCGCTACATCACCCTGCCGCTGATTCTTCCCTCCGTGCTCTCCGCCCTGGTCATGACCGTCTCCAAGTCCATCGGTACTTACGGCGTGGCGGCCAACCTGGGCAACCGCATCGGCTACTACACCCTGGCTACCCGTATGCGCGTGTACATTGACCAGGGTCCCCGGGGCGTTGGTTACGCTATGAGCATCGTCCTGGTAGGCCTGGCTGCCATGATTCTGATGAGCAACCAGAAGGCCATCGGCGTGCGCAAGTCTTACGCTACCGTCGGCGGCAAGGGCGGCCGGAGCACCCTGATGCCTCTGGGCTCGGCGAAGAAGCCTATGATGGGCTTCCTGGGCATCTTCCTGTTCCTGGCTATGGTTATGCCTTTCTTCGTGCTGATTATGGAAACCTTCCAGATCACCACCGGCGCGGGCTATGGTCCCGAGAACCTGACCCTTTACAACTGGATCGGTCAGGCCGGCGATGCGGAAAAGTACACGAACTATGAAGGCATCTTCCGCAACAAGGAGTTCTTCAACGCCCTCTACAACACCGTGCGCCTGACCATCATCACCTCCCTCATCACCGCTTTCTGCGGCCAGTTCCTGGGCTACATCAGCTCCCGGGGCCGGGGCAAGTGGTACGGCAACCTCACCGAGCAGCTGGTGTTCGTCCCCTATCTGATGAGCGGCGTGGCGTTCTCCACCATGTACTTCTCCATGTTCAGCATCCCCCACCTGGGCGGACTGATTCCCTCCCTCTACGGCACCTTTACCCTGATCGTTCTCACCTCCGTGGTCAAGCACTTCCCCTTTGCCAGCCGCTCCGGCACCGCCAACATGCTCTCCATCAGCGTGGAGCTGGAGGAGGCCGCGGACATCGCCGGCGCCAGCTTCTGGAAGCGGATGGCCACCATCATCGTCCCCCTGGCGAAGAACGGCTTCATCTCCGGCTTGATGCTGGTGTTCATCTCCATCGCCAAGGAGCTGGACCTCATCATTATCATGATGACTCCCACCACCCGGACCATGTCCTATCTGGCGTTCACCTATTCTCAGGAGGGCTATGCCCAGATGTCCGACGCTATCTCCGTGTGCGTGCTGCTGTTCATCCTGTTCTGCTATATCTTCGCCAACAAGGTCGCCGGCGCGGATATCGGCAAGAGCTGGTAAGAGGCGTCGCAAAGTCCGCTTAGCTCCGTTCCCGCCGCCGGCCTGTGGCCTCTGGCGAGAACTGCGCACGCTCCCTTGCTCCACCTCCCTTCAAGGGGGAGCAGGCTCCCCCTTGAGCATCCCCCACCCCCTGCGGGGGGACGAGGGACGGGAGTTGGGACGGTATGGGGAGTTTTAGACAATATCAGAAAGGAAACGTGCCATATGAGCCGCATTGAACTGAAAAATATTGACAAATTTTACGGCAACAACCACGTCCTCCGCAATATCAACCTCACCATTGAAGACGGAGACTTCATGACTCTGCTGGGTCCTTCTGGCTGCGGCAAGACCACCACCCTCCGCGTGGTCTCCGGTTTGGAAAAGCCCCAGAATGGCATCATGACCATTGACGGCGTGGAGATGATCAACGCTGACGACGCATATTACGCCGAGCCCAGCAAGCGCGGGCTGAACCTGGTGTTCCAGTCCTACGCTCTGTGGCCCCACATGACTGTGTACAATAATATCTCCTTTGGCCTGAAGATTCAGAAAATGAGCCACGATGAGATTGACCGCCGGGTCATGGACTCTCTGCGGATGATGCGGATTGACATGTACAAGGACCGCTATCCCACCGAGCTTTCCGGCGGCCAGCAGCAGCGTGTGGCCATCGCCCGTGCCGTGGCTTCCAGCCCTAAGCTCCTCCTGCTCGACGAGCCCCTCTCCAACCTGGATGCTAAGCTCCGCATTGACATGCGTTCCGAGCTCCAGCGCCTCCATAAGGAACTGGGCACCACCATTATCTACGTCACCCACGACCAGGTGGAAGCTCTGACCATGTCCACCAAGATCGCCCTCTTTAAGTCTGGCGAGCTGAACCAGGTGGCCACTCCCATGGAGCTGTACAACAACCCCATTGATTTGGAGGCCGCTGACTTCATCGGCAACCCCCGGATCAACCTGGTTCCCGGCAAGGCCGAGATGAAGGGCGGGGATCTGGTGGTTAAGAGTGAGCTGGGCGGCCATACATTCTCCGCTGAGCATCTCACCACTGAGAAGAGACCCACCAGCGGCGAGTTCGACTGCGTGCTGGCTGTACGTCCCGAGCAGATCCTCATCTCCCGGGAGCCCGTGGAAGGTGCCCTCCCCGTCACCGTGTATGCCAGCCAGCCCGCCGGTTCCGAGACCATCGTCACCCTGAAGGCCGGCGAGGACG
>CAJTJA010000012.1 GCA_910576845.1 uncultured Oscillibacter sp. | reverse complement strand
TCTCTCAGGACAACGTCAATGAGATTTTCCGCATCATGCATACCATCAAGGGCTCCTCCGCCATGATGGAGTTCGATACTCTGGCCCGGGTTTCCCATCGCATTGAGGATATGTTTTTCCTGATCCGGGAGGGCACGATGTCTGTAGTCAAGGAGGAGGACCGTCCTGCGCTGTTCGACGTAATGCTCCGCTCTGTGGACTATTTCCGGGAGGAAATGGAGAAGGTGGAGGCAGAGCAGCCCCTTAATATGGATGTCGACAGTTTCCTTGAAAATATTAATAGTCTGATCGCCAAAATTAAGGGGGAAGATATTCCAGCGGAGGCCGCGCCCAAGCCGGCGCCCCCGGAACCGGCGGCAGCCCCTGCCGCAGAGGCTCCTGGAGTTCCCAGCCCTGCTCAGGTTACGGAGGGGAATGCCGATTTCCCCTATGAGCTGCGTGTTTTCTTTGACGAGGGCTGCGGCATGGAGAACCTGCGGGCATTTATGCTTGTCACCTCTGTCCAAGGATTCTGCGCCGATGGGGATTTTACCTATCAGCCCGCCGGGGTGGACAGCGATTCTGCCTTGGCGGAGGTGGTGATCGAGCGTGGTTTCCTTCTCCAGTTCCGCAGCGATGCGGATCGGGCCAGGGCTGTGCCTGTAGTAAAGGCGGCAGGCTCCGTTCACTCCTATGAGGAGAGAAATTATGTGCCGGCCCCCCCTCCGGCGGCAGAGCCCGCCCCGTCGCATGAGGCGGCTCCCGCTCAGAAAGCCCCGGCTGCTCCGGCGGCCGCCCAGCATGGCGGCCAGGGCGGCCAGAAGGAGAGCCTGATCAGCGTAAATCTTAGTAAGCTGGACCAGCTTTCCGCCATTGTGGGCGAGATCGTGATTACCGAGGCTATGGTGACTTCCTCGCCGGATTTGAAGGGGCTGCATTTGGATGCCTTTTCCAAGTCCGCCCGGCAGCTGCGCAAGCTGACGGATGAGCTGCAGGATGTTTCCATGTCCCTGCGCATGATTCCCGTGTCCAATACCTTCCAGAAAATGAACCGCATTGTCCGGGATATGTGCAAAAAACTTAATAAACAGGTAAAACTGACGCTGGTGGGGGAGAATACCGAGGTGGACAAGACCATCGTGGATTCCATCGGCGATCCCATTATGCACATGGTCCGCAACTCCATGGACCATGGAATTGAGGAAAATGTAGAGGACCGGATTGCTGCCGGAAAAGATCCTGTGGGAGAAATTCTCCTCTCGGCGCAGGATACTGGCAGCGAGGTGATTATCCAGATATCTGACGACGGTGCCGGCGTCAATGACGAGGCGGTTTTGGCCAAGGCTATCCGCAACGGCATTGCCTCTCCGGATGTGGAATACTCCCATAAGGAGATTTTGAACTTCCTTATGGCCCCCGGCTTCTCTACCAATCAGCAGGTGACAGAGTTCTCCGGCCGGGGTGTTGGCATGGACGTGGTAAAAAGCGGCGTGGAGAGCCTGGGCGGCAGCGTCAGCATTACCAGCGAACAGGGTAAAGGCATGACCACCATTATGCGAATTCCGCTGACCATGGCGATTATGGATGGCATGGAAGTCTCTGTGGGAGACTCTATTTTCACCATTCCCATCAACAACATTCGCTCCAGCGCCAAGACGACCGAAGCCGCCATTCTCCATGACTCTGTTAACGGTGAAATGGTAAAAATGCTGGACGGTTATTATCCTGTCATTCGGGCCAAGAATTTTTACAATCTCCCCGGCGGTGCGGAGAAGATTGAGGACGGCATCCTGATGTGGCTGGAGTCCGGGGACACTTCCTATTGCCTGTTTGTCGACGAGCTTTTGGGAGAACAGCAGATTGTTGTCAAACCTCTCCCGGCTTATGTCAACAATTTTGATATCAAGAATTATGGCATTACGGGATGCAGTATTTTGGGAGACGGCAACATCAGTATTATCCTTGACGCGGGCGGCCTCTACGCGGCGGCCCGGAACACATGAATGCCGAAGGAGGGAAACGCAATGAGTAAGGAAAACGTCCTGTTCCAGGTGGAGGACGAAGAGCTGGAGAGCAGCATTCAGGAAGATGAAGGCGCCGACAGCCGGAAATATCTTATTTTCACGGTGGATGACCTGAAGATCGGCATTGATGCCGAGCAGGTTGTGGAGCTTCTCAATGGCTATACGGCAACGTATCTTCCCATGATGCCGGACTATATCCTGGGCATCTTCAATATGCGGGGACAGATTATTCCCATTATGGATATCCGCCTCCGCCTGGGAAAGACTCCTGTGGAAGAGGGTATCCTGATTGTGATTGATTATAATAATAACCAGTTGGGCATTCGGGTGGACTCTGTGGATCTGATGCTGGATATCCCGATGAAGAGCATTGTTCCTATTCCCTCTCAGAGCGCCCAGAAGCTGGTTTCCGGCATGTGCAGCCTGCCGGATGGTTCCGGCACGATGCTGGTGCTGGACTGTGAGCAATTGATTGCTCACGGCTATGGCGATTAATCCTCTGGAAACGGTGAGAAAAGATGGATACGGAAATTAAAGCAGGCGGCGCTTTCGGCCCCATGACGATCTCCGATGCGGACTTTAAGCGGATGGTGAATTTCATCCAGTCCAGCTACGGCATTGATCTGAGCCAGAAGAAGCAGCTTATCACCAGCCGCCTTTCCCCGGCTTTGAAAAAGCTGGGCTATGGGACATTCTCGGAGTTTGTCAATCATCTTCTGGACAAGAAGGAGAATGATGAAGTTACGTTGGTCCTGAATAAGCTGACGACCAACTACACCTTCTTCATGCGGGAGAAGGAGCACCTGGACTATTTCTGCAATAACATTATCCCTGAAATTGTCCGCCGCCACGAACGTGATAAGACATTGGCCATCTGGAGTGCGGGCTGTTCCAGCGGGGAGGAGCCCTATAACATCACAATGTTCCTCTATGACTATCTAGGCCCGCGGGCCAAAGAGTGGGATACGCGCATTCTGGCTACGGATATCTCGGCACAGGCGCTGGCCAGTGCCCGAAAAGGAACGTATAACCTGCCGGACACTATCCCGGCGGATTGGAAGCGGAAATACTTTACCCCAAATCGGGACGGCACTCACACAGTGGCTCCCGCCGTGAAGGACAATGTAATTTTTCAGACATTCAATCTAATGGACCCCATTCGTTTTCGCCGGAAATTTGATGTGATTTTTTGCCGGAATGTAATGATTTACTTTGATCAGCCTACCAAGGATGCCTTGGTCCGACGTTTTTATGAAGCTACTGTTCCCGGCGGCTATCTGCTGATCAGTGCATCGGAGAACCTGAGCCAGAACGCGCCCTATCGCCGTTTGGCTACGGCGACCTTCCAAAAATAATAAGGAGGAGGTTCCTTCACAATGGAACTGGGGAAAAAAATTCGCGTAATGGTGGTAGATGACTCCGCTGTGGCTCGGAATCTGATTATCAAGGGCTTGTCGGTTCACCCGAGGATTGAGATAGTCGGATACGCCATCAATACGCTGGATGCGAAACAGAAGATACCGCGTTTGAAACCGGATGTTGTCACCATGGATGTGGAAATGCCAGGACAGAGCGGCATCGATTTTTTGAAGGAATATCTGCCGAGCAACCCGGTTCCTGTGATTTTGGTTTCTTCGCTGAACCTGAAGGTCTTTGACGCGCTGAACGCAGGGGCGGTGGATTTTGTCCGTAAACCTGATGTTCAGGACAGCAGGGATGCTTTTATTTCCGGTCTTGCGCAAAAGGTGCTGGTTGCCTCTATGGCCAAGGTGCGCTCCGCCCCGCTGCGGAGTCCTTCCACTGCGGTAGTCACTCCGAATTTGGGCGGTGATCCGCTGCTGGACCGGGTGATCGTGGGGTTAGGTGCTTCCACCGGAGGAACGGAGGCTACACTTGAGGTGATGCGCCGGCTTCCGGCGGATATCCCGCCTATGGTAATTGTACAGCACATGCCAAAAGGATTCACTCAGATGTATGCTGACCGCTTGAACCGCATTTGCAAGATGGAAGTCCGGGAAGCTAAAAACGGCGATGAGCTTCATCGCGGGCTGGCCTTGGTGGCCCCCGCCGATTTGCAGTGCAGAGTGGTTCGCATTGGTGAAAAGTACACGGTTTCCTGCACGGCAGGAGAGAGGGTCAGCGGCCACCGCCCGTCGGTGGACGCGATGTTTCAGTCTATGGCGGAGGTAGTCCGCTGCAAAATGGTGGGCATTATTATGACCGGAATGGGTTCCGAT
Organism: uncultured Oscillibacter sp.; assembly: GCA_910576845.1. Taxonomy (GTDB): domain Bacteria; phylum Bacillota; class Clostridia; order Oscillospirales; family Oscillospiraceae; genus Oscillibacter. The sequence continues at coordinate 43,380 of CAJTJA010000012.1, read as the reverse complement.
GGGGCGGCGGGCTTGCTGGCCATGCGGAAAAAGGGCGCCTACACCATTGGCCAGGATAAGGAGTCCAGTGTGGTATATGGCATGCCCATGGTGGCCAACGATATTGGGGCTGTTTGTATTCAAGCTTCTTGTGAAAATGTTGCCACAGTACTGCTCCGGCATTTAAAAAGCCTGCACTGAAAAAATTTAGAGAAAATGTTAAAATGGGTTTCGCTCTGCCGGGGCGGAACCCGCTTTTTTGTTTCATGCGGAAAGCGCTCCTGCACGGCTTTTCCCATGCCAATCAAGAAAATTCTCCCGGGTGTTCTTAACTTTTCGCCTGATTTGTCGATATGAATATTGAATAGTTGAAACGTATTGCTGTCATTTGCAAAGGATGTGAGATATGATGCTGACTTCTACCGGTTCCGGCGCCATCTCTTCGGTTGGCCGGACAAAAGCCTATTACCCCCTTCAGAAACGGGGGATATCGGCCCAGCCCGTTTCCGGGCACAATTACGACTCTGCTGATTTTTCCGGTCCGGCAGGCCGGAAGAGCTTCCAGATGGAGATGGTCAGCCGCCTTTCCCGTGAGGTACGGACTGCTAACACCACCGGGGATATTCAAGAGCTGCGCCAGAAAGTGTCCACCGGCGAATATACACCGGATCCGATGGCTATTGCAGGACGGATGCTGTTTCTGGTGGAGGAGTAGGGCATGGAAGAACTCTGCCGCTCTTACCTGGGTTTTTTGCGCTCTATGAGCCAGGGACTGGAGAACCTCACAGCCCTGAATGAAAAGAAGCTGGCCGCCGCCCAGAAGGATGACCTGATGGCACTGAATGAGCTTTTGAATCAGGAACAGGCGCAAGCCCTGGCTTTTCGGGGCTTGGAGCAGACCCGAGACAAGCTGCTGCCTCAGATTGGTTTGGCGGGGGTGCCCCTGCTGAAGGTCCCCGATCATTTTCCGCCGGCTATGCAGGCGGAGGCCCGGCAAGCCGTAGAGGAACTTCGGGATCGCTATGTGACGTACCGGCAGACCGCCGGGAAGACCCGGAAGCTCCTGGAGCAGAATCTTCACGAAGTAGAGACAATTATTACGGAACTGGGCGGCCCTGCCGCCGAGCAGGCCGGTCCCGGTTATGGCAAGGGAGTGGAGAGTACTCCCCCTCCCTCTATGAAAACAGATTTCCGGGCGTAATGCCGCTGTTTTTGAATAAAAGGAGTTTTTATTATGGGCATTGGTACTTTTGGCTCTTTCACGCAGGCCCGTTTGGCGATTTACGCTGCTCAGACTGGCCTGAGTGTGACGGGCAATAATATATCCAACATCAACACTCCCGGCTACACCCGCCAGAGGCTGGATCAGGTAAGTCTCTACGTCAATGGCAGTGACCGCTATTATGCGGAGGGCGACATCCGCGTTGGACAGGGTGCGCTGGTGAAGAGTCTCTCTCAAATTCGCAGCCCCTATCTGGATATCCGTTACCGGACGGTGAGCGCCGATGTCGGTTATACGGATGCGAGACTGAGCGGACTGGACCAGATCGCCGACATTCTGGACGAGGTGGGCAAGGGCGACGAGAGCAAGGGCGAGGGCGGCTTCGGTATTCTGGGCCTGGACTTCGGCAAGCTGGCCGCCGCACTTAGAGACATGGAAGACCAGACCGGCCACCAGGAGTATGATAAAACATTCCGGCAGATCGCCAGCAATCTGATTGCAAGGTTTAACACCTATGCCAACAAGCTGGAAGAGGTGAAGAAGAACACCATTGCAGAGATGAAGTCCAACGTCCGGGACATCAATAACTATTTGACTTCCATCCGCACCCTGAACGAGGAAATCCGCAAGAGCGAAATTCACGGGGACCCTGCCCTGGAACTCCGGGATGAGCGGAACCGCCAGCTGGATGCGCTCTCGCAGCTGATTGACATTAATGTGACATATAGCGAAGAAGAAATCGCCGGCGGAATGTTTGTGGAGAAGCTGACGGTCACCTTGGACAACGCCAACCCTGACAAGACGGTCCACACCGATGAGGCGCTGCTGATTGACGGTGTCTTCAGCGCTCAGCTCTCCTTTGGAACGCCGATGCTGAACCCGGACTATGATCCCGAAAAGGTGGATGCGCTGAAGCAGGAGCTTGATAACGGCAACATTACGCAGGCAGAGTATGACGCCCAGTATGAAAAGCTTACGAGCCAATATTTGAAAAAGAATGAGGATGGTACAACCAGCCTTGCCAGCGATATCCGGGACGCCACGATTCTGACGGACGGAGAGAATCCTCTTTACAAGCTGATGATCTCCGAATTGACGAACAAGAGAGGCGATCTCCATATCGGCGGAAGTTCCTATGCGGCGGAGTCGCTTCTGGCAAAGGACCTCCCGGCTGGAATCAATTGGAACTTGAAGACGAATACCGCCACAGTGGAGGAAAAGGATGTACCCGCTCCCGGAGACACCACCATCACCATTTACCGGCGGCAGCCGAAGCTGGATGCCAATGGCAATCCCATTAAGCCGACAAAGGACGACGACTATACCTACACCAAGCAGGTCTATGAACGGATTGTCACCAAACCGGTGGCGTTGGATGACAATGATATCAATGGTGAGCTCCAGGGAAACCGGGAACTGATCACTGAGGCGGGCGAGTTTACGGATTTGGATGTAATCGCAGGCATGGACGAGGGCGCCGGCGGCAAACGGGGTATTCCCTATTATCAGAGAGCCTTGGACCTGCTGGCCAACCAGTTTGCCAATGTTCTCAATGAGGCCAACCAGGGTTTCCTGACGGACCCCAGCGGCAACTATGTTACTGCGGGCAAGAACGACGCAGGGGAGGAAATCGGTGTTCCTGTTACGATTACTGTCAACGGCGTGGAGGAGAAAGTCAACAAGGACTGGGACAGCATGAGCGCAGCCGTTCAGGAGGAGCTCAAAAATAAGACGGGACTGGGAGCACCGCTGACAGATCAGGACCTGAAAGACGCGGGGATTACCGGGAAGGACATTCTGAACGCCTATCTCAAGGGCCAGGAATACGATACCACAGAGAAAAAATTCATCCCCGAGAATCGGGAGGACACCACAGACGCGGCTGGAAATCCTGTGCCGGGCTGGGGACAAAAGGCCAGAGGTATTTTTACCGGCGGCGTCCTGTTCAGCAACAACCCCGGCAATAACGACCCCTCCGATATCACCGCCGCCAACATCTCGATTTCCAATCTTTGGGAGAAAACCAACAACCTCCTGGTTGCCAGCTTCACCTGTGTTGAGAATACCACAAAGCCTGCCTCCGGCGCCAGCGAGAGCATTACCCATATGAGATATCTGCTGGAACACCAGGAATTTGAATTTGTTCCCACGACGCTGAAGGGATATGAAAATGCCAGCGGCGAGCCGATGTTTGAAGGAACTTTTTTCCAGATGTGGAACGGCATTGGAACAGACCTGGGCGAGGACCAGACCCAGACATCTACAGATCTGCAAACTTACTATGAACGCGCGCTGTCCATTGACACAGACCGGGATTCCGTCTCCTCCGTGGACTTCAACGATGAAGCCATGAATCTGATGATGTATGCGAAATCCTATAACGCCGCCTGCCGGCTGATGACTACCATCGACAGTGTGCTTGATAAGCTCATCAACAATACCGGCCTGACAACATGATAAGGAGGAGGCAGCTTTTATGATTCCAAGAATGACCACTGTCGGCACACTGAAGAACTACCGTTATAGCCTGAACCGGTCTAACAATACCATGACCAAGTCGATGAATACGGTTCTGACCCGGCGGCTCTTCAACTCTTATGGCGAGGACCCCGCCTTGGCTACCCGCTGCTTCCAGATTCGCCATTCCTATTGGCGGGCGAACAGCCAGCTGAATGTAAATGAATCCCTGCGCCACAAGTATGATGTGGCCTGGGAAGCCACGAGCAGCATGTCCACGGATTTGTATGCCCTAGCGGATGATACGGCCTATGGCAATGTGCTTCGGTCCCTGAACCAACCCACGGGTCCGGGCCGTACGGCCCTGGGGCAGTCCCTGGAGGCCAAGGCAAAGGATTTGGCCCAGATTATGAACTCCCGGTATGGCGAGAATTACGTTTTTGCCGGAGCGGATACTCTGAATGCACCCTTTACCTGGGAGCGCTTGAAGAACCCGGATTACATTGATCCGGAAATAGCCCAGGAAAAGCTGGCGGATCCAAACCTGTCAGCTGATGAGCGGAAGAAGTACAGCGGTGCGTTTCAGTATATGACTGCCGCCAATACGCTGACGAACAACCCGGCTGAAGCAGCCACCACGCCTAAGGTGAATGACAAGGCTGACTGGACGAAACCGAATGAGGCGGGGAATGAATATTTCCTGGATAAGAACGGAAATCCGGTAACGCTCCCGGCCGACGCCCTTCAGGTTCCGGTGGAGAATCCTGACTATGATCAGGAGAAGAATGCGGCCTTCAAGTATTTGAAAGCAGACGGCACGGGGACCAACGATAAAAACGAAGCGAAGGTGGGCCTCTGTTACCGGGGTGTACCTGTGGATTCCAACGCCCCTGCCGACGTGGAGAAAATGGAGTATTTCCTGAACGGCGAGTCGAAGTATATCGACGTGGGCCTGGGTCACAAGGAGGATAAGGGCGAAGCCGTTTCCTCCACAGTGTTTGACAGTGCTCTTCAGGGCACCTATTACACAGGCGGCTACGGAACCAAGAATGGCGTCGAAGTGGAAATCGAAGACCCTGAGACTGGCCGCACGGAAAAAATGACGGTAGATAATATTCCCAAAAATGTAATCTCCGTGGTCTACGAGATGGGGCAGATTCTCCAGCGCTGCGATAAGGATAGCGGCGCCTGGGCCAGCAAGGAGGATCAGTTCCGGTTTAAGGCCTTGGTAGACGAGTACGAGGACGGCTGCGCCGCTTTCCGGGAGCGTTGGACAGAGATGGATACCCAGACCGGTTTTCTCCGGGACAACAGCGAGCTGCTTACCGACACATCGTATTCTTTACAGCAGCAATACATGGAGTTGGAGGATGTAGACCCGGCAGCCGCCATTTCCGACTTAATGTTTGCCCGGTACTGTTACGATGCGGCGCTGAAGGTAGGCAACAGTGTCTTGTCCCAGAGTCTGATGGATTATATAAACTTCTAAGAGAAAATCTATTTTTTAGAGGAAGGAGTGCGCCATGACCTATGAGACAGCTGCTTGAAATCACCAGTGTGCCCATTGAGATTGAGATGCGGACGTCCCGGGCGCAGCTGCAGTATACCCGGGGCACAGCGGAACTGGAGGTTTCCCGTGATAAGGGAGGATTGAGTATCAAGAGCAGGTCCATCCAGCTGAATATGGATACCTTTGAGATGCGTCAGTCCATTGTTCCCTCCGCACCGCGCAGCATTGAGCAGAGCGCCCAAAAGGGCCGGCAGGCCGCCTACAGCGCCACCGCCGCCCGCGCGCAGGAAGGAGAACTCTACTTGAAAGCACAGTTTGGCGAGGATGTGCAAGCCCAACTCTCCAAGACCGCTATCAGCAAGGAGATGTTCAGCCAGCCTGGCATGACGTTTATCCCCACCGAGGGTCCGGAGATTGATTGGAACCCCGGCGAGATGAATATCCGCTATGAGATGGATAAGTTGAATTTTGACTGGAGAATTAACCAGACAGAATTTGAGTTTGTCCCTGGCGACATTGAAATTTCTGTGAAACAGAAAGCAGAGGTTATCATCAAATATATTGGCGGCCCGCTCTATGTTCCCCCTTCCGCTGATCCTGATTATGAACCGGTGGATGTGAAGGCATGACAGAGATTCTGAAACTCGAGACCAAGTATTTTGGGGAGATTGAATATGAGGCAAAGGATGTAATCCACTTTTCCACAGGCCTTTTCGGCTTTGAGGAGGAGCAGGACTTTCTCCTGATGCCCTTTGATGGCAGCGGAGGCAGCATGCTCTGCCTCCAGAGCATCAAGACCCCCGCCCTGGCCTTTGTAGTGCTGGATCCGTTTACTCTGAAGTCGGATTATGCGCCGGTTTTAGAGGAAGCGGAGCTGCGGCAGTTTGGTGTAAAAGAGGCCGGGGATTTGGGTTTCTATGTACTCTGTGCAGTGAAAAATCCGGTTTCTGCCAGCACGGTGAACCTGAAGTGCCCGCTGGTCATTCATCCTGAGACCCGCCAGGCCCGTCAGATCATTATGGAGCGGTATGAAATGCGGCATCCCCTGGCCGAGTTTAGCCGCGGGGAGGAGGACGCACCTTGCTGATTTTGCAGCGCAGACCCGGTGAGTCCGTGGTGATTGGAGAGAATATCACCATATCTGTTGTATCCATTGAGGGGGGGAGAGTCCGTTTGGCTGTTTCCGCCCCGCCGGAGGTTTCTATCCTTCGCAGTGAGCTCTTGGATGCCGAGCTGGCAAACCGGGATTCTGCTGTGGAGGAGGCGGCTCCTGCGGAGTTGTTGGGACTGCTGGGCGGAATGCCCCGCCCTTCGGATAAGAACAAGCGGAAAGGAGAGAGAAATCATGATGAATGATGTTGCGATTGCTTCCATGGAGATGAGTTCTGCACGGATAGCGACTCAATATGCCATGTCCCTGCAAAAGCGGACGATGTCAGATATGGAACAGCAGGCGATGGCAGAGCTGGAAATGCTTCCGCCCACTCCCAGCATGGGCGAGTATATTGACACCTATGCATAAAAAAGGCGGCGGTATGACGTGAACGCGTCTTGCCGCCGTTTCGCTCTTTTCGGGTTCAGAGGTATATCCAGTGTAGAACAAGGCCGGAGCCGTCAGGCCCCGGCCTAAAGTTGCTGAAGAGCAGTTGCAGAAAACGCCGGCAGAAAAGAAAGCCGTCAGATAAGTCCGGGGAAGAATCAATAATGCCGTACCACGGCGGCAACTTTCCCCAAAATTTTTGCATAGGTTCCATCAATTGGGGAATAACGGTCGTTCTCTGGAAGCAGCCAAGTCTGACCACCCTGAAGGGAAAGGCGCTTCACCGTAGCCTCATCTTCCAGCAGGGCAACCACGATTTCTCCGTGGCGGGCGGAAGGCTGGCTGTGAACCACGACCAGGTCACCGGGAAGAATGCCGGCGTTCAACATGGACTCACCCCGAACCCGCAGGGCAAAATATTCCTCTTCCCGGCCGCCGGCGTCGAAAGGGAGATAATCTTCGACGCATTCTTCCGCCAGAATGGGACTTCCGGCTGCTACATGGCCCAGAATAGGCACTTGATTTGTTTTTGAGGCCGGAAGGTCTGCCAAGGCAATGGCACGGCCTTTTCCGGCCCCCTTGGCGATAACGCCCGCTTCCTCCAGATGCTTGAGGTGGAAATGAACGGTCGAGGGCGATTTCAGACCGACTGCATCGCCGATCTCCCGTACAGAGGGGGGATAGCCCTGTGTTTGAATGCAGGAGACAATGTAGTCATAGACCTTTTGCTGCATATGGGTTAATTTCGCCATAACAGACCTCCTGAGCACCCTCCAGGATACAGGACGGCGCAAGTAATAAAAATGTACTTTTTTTCAGTATAACACAGAAAAAGAGAAAAAGCAAACATTTGTTCTGAATTTTTTGATAAAAACTGCCTCTCAGAGAAATCTGAGAGGCAGTTTTTATCCTTTTAGCCGAGAATTAGCAGCACCAGGGTTAAAATAAGGAAGAGTGCGCCAATCCATTTGGTAGCCCGGGCCAGCTTGGCGTCCATCGTTTTGGCCTTATTCTTAGCCAGGAAGGAATCGGCAACGCCGCCGATAGCGCCGGAAAGGCCGGCACTCTTGCCGGACTGGAACAGCACAATCAAAATGATGCCCAGGCCGCAGAGGAGCTGTAAAATGGTGATAGCAATTTTCAAAGTATTCAACCTCCAAATTGAATCACGCGAACGTGAATCTTATTTAACAGCTTTTTATATTACCACAAGTTTTCTGCATTTTCAAGTGCTGTTCGGAAAAATCCGCCGGAAATGCAGATAAAAACGACAGTCTGAAAAACTGGTCACTCAATCTTCTGGAGATTTGCCATGTTCTCCGCAATTTCCGCAAGGGTATTGCCTTCGGCATTCCAATCCGCTTTCAGTACAGGAGCGGCGGGAATGGAAATATACAGGTTATTGCCGGCCTCATAAGCTCCTGAAGTGACGCCTATCACATGGCCATAAGAGTTCAGCAGTGCGCCGCCGCTGCTGCCCCTGGAAATGTCAGCGGTGTTGAGGATGCAGGAGTAAGCGGAGATGCTGGTTCTGAGGGCTGTGTTGCTGATAATGCCGCTGCTGACGGCCAGGGTGATGCCAAGGGGGGCGCCTATGGTATAGACTTGATCTCCGGTGCGGAGATCAGGCGTTTCCGCCAGCTCCAGGAAGGAGAAGAAGGGAGCGGTCAAACCGTCTGTGGAGGTTTTGGAAATTTGGAGAAGGGCCAGGTCTGCTCCGGGGTCACAAAAAACAACCTTTTCCACTGCGAAGCATTCGCCTGTCAGCAGAGTGGCGGTGCTTTGAACGGCCCCATGAATGGAGTGATAATTGGTGAGGGCCAATCCGTCCGGGGAGACGAAGAACCCGCTGGCCAGGTCATCGACCCGGCCTGTTTTGTAATTCTCCTCGCTTTGATAAGAGTCGAGGCGGAATACGGCGGCCATGTGCCGGTCGGCAATCTGCCGGGCGTTCAGCTCTTCCGGAAAAAGGGGCTGAATATCCTCCTGCGTGCAAAGACCCTTTTTGACCAGCCGCTGGGCAAGGGCAGAGCCGCCCTTGTCGGGAAAAATAAGCGCGTCTCGAATCAGCTGAAACAGGCTGCCCAGAGAGAGGAGCGGGCCATAATTGTGAGTGATCAGCCCCACGCGCCGGGCAAACAGGGGAGCACTCTCATAATCAACTCCTTCATAGCCCAGCAGATGGAGAAGCGCGCCGCAGAGTTCTCCGGCAGAAACGGCCTCTTTCAAGCCTCCAAAAAGAATATCCCACTCTCTGGAGGAGGCATAGTCCTGCGGACTAATATTCTGTGAGGGCTGGAGGCTGTCGTCAAGCCGCATCAGCAGTTCCGCAGCCTGAAGCCGGGAGGCGGGATTCTCCAGGTCCTTGGCAGAAGGCAGGGCGTCAATCAAATGGAGATCTGCCAGGGTTTTAGCTGCCGCCAGAGATTCCCCCTCCAAAGCAGACGCGGAAGGGGCCGCACATAGAAGCAGGGCAAAAGCGCATAGAAGGGAGAAAAGCTGCTTTTTCATAACAAGCCTCCATAGAGAATAATGGCTGAATACGGTGTTTTCGTGTTTCCCGAATAAAAATTATTCTAGCACGATAAGACTGCCTTTGCAAGAATGGACCGCTGGACAGATGTGGGAAAGTCTGCTATAATTCAAATTAGAAAACATTTCCGCAGCAGGCGGATATGGCTGCAAATAGAAATTATAAAGGAGACTGCTGAAATGGAACTGAAGGAAATTCTGGGAAAGTGCGATCATACCCTTTTGGCCCAGGGAGCCACCTGGGAGGAGATCAAGCTCATCTGCGACGACGGGATGAAGTACGAATGTGCCAGCGTCTGCATTCCTGCAAGCTATGTAAAACAGGCGGCGGAGTATGTGGCGGGCAAGCTGCCCATCTGCACTGTCATCGGCTTCCCCAACGGCTATGATACCACCGCCGCCAAGTGCTTCATGGCTTCCGACGCTGTGGACAGCGGGGCGGAAGAAGTGGACATGGTAATCAACATCGGCTGGGTGAAGGACCGGAAATGGGACGCCCTTCTGGAGGAGATTAAGGCTGTCAAGACCGCGTGCAAGGGCAGGCTGCTGAAGGTGATTATTGAGTGCTGCCTCCTCACGGATGAGGAAAAGGTCAAAATGTGCGAAATCGTTACCGCCTCCGGCGCGGACTATATTAAGACATCTACCGGCTTTGGCGGCGGAGGGGCCACCCGGGAGGATGTGGCGCTGTTCGCAAAACACGTGGGTCCTGATGTGAAAATTAAGGCTGCCGGCGGCATCGCCGATTTGAAGGACGCGGAGGACTTTATCAACTTGGGGGCCTCCCGCCTGGGCACCAGCCGGATTGTCAAGGCCGTGAAGGCTATGGAAAACTGACATGGGCACTCCTCATAATGAGGCTGTGAACGGTGCGTTTGCCAAGACCGTTCTTATGCCGGGCGATCCCCTCCGGGCGAAGTTTGTCGCCGAAACCTTCTTTGAAAATCCCAGGCTGGTGAACAATGTCCGGGGCATCCAAGGCTGGACGGGGACGTATAAGGGTGTTTCCGTATCCGTCATGGCTTCCGGCATGGGCATTCCCAGCATCGGCATTTATTCCCATGAGCTCTTCCACTTTTACGGCGTGGAAAATATTATTCGTGTGGGTACTACCGGGGCCCTCAGTGAAAAGCTGAAGCTGCGGGACGTCGTGTTTGCCCAAGGAGCCTGTACCGACTCTAACTTCGCCCATCACCTGGGGCTTCCTGGCGTCTTTGCCCCCATCGCGGATTTCACGCTGTTGGAGACCGCTGTGGCTGTGGCCCGTGAGCAGGGCGTGGAGCCGCCTGTTGGAAATATTCTCAGCTCCGACGTTTTCTACTTCAAAAAAGGCGGCGGTTTGGAATGGGCTGACATGGGCGTGCTGGCCATCGACATGGAGACGGCAGGCCTGTATCTGAATGCTGCGGAAGCCGGGAAGCGGGCTTTGACTATCTGCACCGTCACGGATAACCTTGTTACCGGGGAGGCTCTGCCGCCGGAGGACCGCCAGAGCTCCCTCTTCCAAATGATTGAAATTGCCCTGGAGACTGCCGTCCATATGGCAGAACGGTAAAAAATGTAAAAGGAAACGCTTTGTTTTTGTGTGAAATGATGGAGCTTAGGCCGGAAGTATGGCAAAAAAGAAAACATTTTGAAAATCCAGTTGAAATTCTGGGAAGGGATTGTTATAATAAGCTTGGCCCACTAAGGCCGACCTCTGTATTTCAGAGGAATATATGGAAGGAAGGTTGATACCCATGAAGAAGTTTTTTGCAATCCTGCTGACTTTGGCGATGGTTTTCTCCCTGGCCGCCTGCGGCGGTAAGGACTCTGGAAGCACCGGCGATTCCGGGAATTCCGGCGGACAGCAGGAGCCTGCCACCACTCCCGCCGACGGAGGCGGCGATGAGGGCGGCAGCGACATCCGCGTCGCTATGATTACCGACTACGGCGACATTACCGACCAATCCTTTAACCAGACTACTTATGAAGCCAGCAAGGCCTGGTGCGAGGCCAACGGCGTGGAGTTTACCTATTACAAGCCCGCCGGCGACTCCACCGCAGAGCGTGTGGCCATGGTGGAGAAGGCCGCCGACGAGGACTACAACGTCATCGTCATGCCCGGCTTCGCTTTCGGCGAGACCATTACCCAGGTAGCTGACGTTTATCCCGATATCAGCTTTATCGCCCTGGATGTCAGCGAGGGCGACGTGGGCGGCAGTGTGCCCAGCAATGTGTACTGCGCCGTTTATAAGGAAGAGCTCTGCGGCTACATGGCCGGCGTCGCTGCTGTGAAGCTGGGTTATACCCATCTGGGCTATCTCGGCGGCATGGCTGTTCCCGCTGTGCAGCGCTTTGGCTACGGCTTTATCCAGGGCGTGGACGCCGCCGCCGGCGAGCTGGGCGTAGACGCCACTGTCGAGTATGTTTACGGCAACCAGTTCTTCGGCGATCCCGATATCACTGCCTATGCGGATAACTGGTATCAGAACCTTGGCGTTCAGGCGGTCTTCGCCTGCGGCGGCGGCATCTGCACCTCCGCTGGTGAGGCGGCTGCCAAGGTGCCCGGCACCAAGGTCATCGGCGTGGACGTGGACCAGAGCTTTACTCTGGATGCCGCCTACGGTGAGGGCGTGACTCTGACCTCCGCCATGAAGGGCCTGGCTGCCACAGTCAAGCACATGCTGGACGAGGTGGCCGCAGGCAACTTCGCCAACTACGGCGGCAAGGCCGAGGCCCTGGGCCTGGTCTCCGGCGACGATCCCAGCGCGAACTACGTGCTGCTCCCCATGGAAACTACACAATGGGGCGACGGTTTCACCCAGGACGATTATAAGGCTCTGGTGAAGGATATGTTCGATGGCAAGATTACCGTTTCTGATGATATCTCCGCCATGCCCGCCGTCTCCAATATTAAGGTCAACGATCTGGGCAACATCAAATAAAGAACTCTTAAATAAAACGAGGACGGGAGAGATCCCGTCCTCGTTTTTTCTTTAAGAACTGGAACCCCGAACCCCGGTTTGAAAAGGAAGCGGGCCTTTGTGAAAATTTGCAAAAAATGCTTTGAATTTTCCGGAATGATATGGTATAATAAACAGGAACTACTTTCTTATATAGTAAACAAAACTGGAAAAGCGTGTTGTTGTTTATTAAGTGCAAGTCAAGGCCGCATTTCCGGCCTTCTGCGGTGATTGTAACCGCAGGCTTCCAAAGGGACGCTCTTTGGAAGTTGCTTGACGGTAAGTGGTAGGGGAAACAGAGAAGGAGGAGGTTGTGAAATTGGAACAGAGTTACGCCATTGAGATGCTGAACATTACGAAGCGCTTCCCCGGCATCGTGGCCAACGACAATATCACCCTGCAGTTGGAAAAGGGTGAGATTCACGCCCTGCTTGGCGAAAACGGAGCCGGAAAGTCCACGCTGATGAGCGTGCTGTTTGGCCTGTACCAGCCGGAGGAGGGCGTGATCAAAAAGGATGGCCAAGTGGTGTCCATCAAGGACCCCAACGATGCCAACGACCTCGGCATTGGCATGGTTCACCAGCACTTCAAGCTGGTGGAGTGCTTTACTGTGCTGGATAACATTATTATGGGCGTGGAGCCCTGCAGTCACGGATTTCTTCAGAAAGCGGAGGCGCGGAAAAAAGTGGTGGCCCTTTCAGAGAAGTATGGCCTCCATGTGGATCCGGATGCCTTGGTGGAGGATATTACCGTGGGCATGCAGCAGCGCACAGAAATTCTGAAGATGCTGTACCGGGAGAACGAGATTCTGATTTTTGACGAGCCCACCGCTGTACTGACCCCCCAGGAGATTGACGAGCTGATGCAGATTATGCGGAACCTCTCCGCCGAGGGGAAGAGCATTCTTTTCATCTCCCACAAGCTCAATGAAATCATGTCTGTGGCCAACCGCTGCTCTGTGCTGCGGAAAGGCAAGTACATCGGCACCGTCAACATTTCGGAGACCAGTCAGGAAGAGCTGAGCCGCATGATGGTGGGCCGGGATGTCAGCTTTGCCGTCGAGAAGGTCCCCGCCAAGCCCGGCGAGGTCGTTCTGGACGTAAAGGGCATTACGGTTGCCTCAAAGCGCCACGGAAACAATGCGGTGAAAAATGTCTCCTTCCAGGTCCGCCAGGGTGAAATTGTCTGCATCGCCGGTATTGACGGCAACGGTCAGACAGAGCTGGTCTATGGTATTTCCGGCCTGGAGCCTTTGAAAGAGGGAAGTCTGGTACTGAATGGTCAGGATATTACCAAGGCCCCTATCCGCAAGCGGAATACCTCCGGCATGAGCCACATTCCTGAAGACCGGCATAAGCACGGCCTGGTGCTGGATTACACGCTGGAGGATAATATGGTGCTTCAACGCTATTTCGAGAGCCATTTTGTCACTCCTGCGGGTTTCCTAAAGAGAAAGGCCATCCGTGAGTATGCCGCGGGACTCATTGAGCAGTATGACGTCCGTTCCGGCCAGGGCCCTGTCACGGCGGCCCGGAGCATGTCCGGCGGCAACCAGCAAAAAGCCATCATTGCCCGTGAGATTGACAAGGACCCGGAGCTTCTCATTGCCGTGCAGCCTACCCGGGGACTGGACGTGGGCGCCATTGAGTACATACATAAGCAGATAGTGGCCCAGCGGGACGCCGGAAAGGGCGTGCTGCTGGTGAGCCTGGAGCTGGATGAGGTAATGAATGTCTCTGACCGCATCCTCGTTATGTACGAGGGGGAGATTGTAGGCGAGTTTGATCCCAAGGCCGTCACAGTGGAAGAGCTGGGCCTCTACATGGCCGGTGCGAAAAAGAAGGGGGCGTAAGGCGTGAAAAGAGAAAAGACATCCCTGCTGCGCAACGGTGCGGTCCAATCCCTTCTGGCCTCTCTGCTGTGCATCCTGCTGGGACTGGTAGTGGGCTACATTGCCCTGATGATTATCAATCCTGCCGGGGCGAACGGGGCGATTCTGGCGATTGTGGAAAACTTCATGACATATTCCAAGTCCACAGCCCAGCTCCGGTATTTTGGCAGCACCCTGGTAAAAACTGCGCCTCTGCTGATGTGCAGTCTCTCGGTACTTTTTGCTTATAAGGTGGGCTTATTCAACATCGGTGCGGCGGGCCAATACGTTGTCGGCACCGGCGCGGCGCTGTACTGCGCCCTGGGACTCAAGCTGCCATGGTTCCTGTGCCTGATTGCCGCAGTTCTGGCCGGGGCCGCCCTGGGCGCCGTCTCGGGTGTGCTGAAGGCCTACTGCAATGTCAACGAGGTTATTTCCTGCATTATGCTGAACTGGATCAGCCTCTACTGCGTGAATATGCTGCTGACTCAGGTGAAGGAGGAAACCAGTCCTTACACCTATACGCTTGCCAGCACCAATGAGGGGGCGATTCTCCCCTCCCTGGGTCTAGGGGCATTGTTCAGTAAGAATCAGTATGTGGGCTTGGCCATTCCGCTGGCTGTCCTGACGGCCGTTCTGGTTTGGGTCCTTCTGGAGAAGACCCGGCTTGGCTATGAGCTGAAAGCTACCGGCTGCAATAAGTTTGCCGCCAAATACTGCGGTATGCGGGAGAGAAAGAATTTGATTCTCACCATGGCGATCTCCGGAGGCCTTGCCGGCATGGGCGCAGCCATGCTGTTCCTCACCGGCTTTGAGCAGTGGCAGTGCACACAGTCCGCGGTCCCTGCTATGGGCTTCAACGGCATTGCCGCCGCTTTCCTGGGGGGGCTGAATCCTATTGGGGCCATTTTCTCCTCCTACTTCATTCAGCATATTACCAACGGCGGCGCATACGTGGATAAGACCATGTATTCCTCTCAAATTTCAGATTTTATTTCTGCGCTGATTATTTACCTCTGCGGCTTCGTCCTCTTTTTCAAGACAGCTCTGAACAGCTGGCTGGACCGCCGGGAAGAGAAGAAAAAGTCTGCTGAGAAAGGAGGCGGCGGGAAATGATTCTGTTGCTGCAATATACGCTGATTTTTGCGTCTGTACTGCTGCTGGTGGCGTTGGGCGGCTGCTTCTCCGAACACTCCGGCGTCATTAATATCGGCCTGGAGGGCATCATGGTCATGGGCGCCCTGGGCGGTGCTCTGATGATGAAGTTTCTGCCGGACGGTACGCCCGCTTTTGGCATGATTCTGCTGGTAGTCCTGGCCTCAATCCTGCTGGGCATGGTGTACTCCCTGCTGCTGGCAGTAGCCGCCATTAACTTTAAGGCAGATCAAACGCTGGTGGGCACTGCCATGAACCTGCTGGGTACCGCGGCGGCGACGGTGTTTGTCAAAGCTATGAACACTGCTGAGAGCGTGGATAACGTATCCTCCACCATCCAGTATATTAACGCCAAGAAGGCCTTCCTGGTGAATATCGGCGGTTTTGAATTCAACTGGTTTATGCTGCTGGCCCTGCTGGCGCTGACCGGCTCCTATGTCTCCTTGTATAAGACCCGGTTTGGCCTTCGTCTCATGGCCTGCGGTGAGCATCCCCAGGCGGCAGACAGCGTAGGCATTAACGTTTATAAAATGCGTTATGCCGGCGTATTGATTTCCGGCGTTTTGGGAGGCTTGGGCGGCATCGTGTACATTACGGCTGGCGTCAGCGAGTGGAAGTTTGAAAATGGCGTGGCGGGCTTCGGCTTCCTGGCCCTGGCGGTGATGATCTTCGGTCAGTGGAAGCCCACCCGCATTGCTTTGGCGGCGCTGCTGTTCGGCTTCTTCCGCGCTTTGGGCAACGTGTACTCCGGGTTTGACTTCCTGAAGGCGCTGAATCTCCCTGCGGCCATGTATAACATGCTGCCCTACATCATCTCCCTGGTAGTTCTGGCCTTTACGTCCCAAAAGTCCCGTGCTCCCAAGGCAGAAGGCATTCCTTACGATAAGGGACAGAGATAGTTACAAATTGTATTGGTTTGTCGAAAAAATACGAAATGGAGCAGCCCCTGGCACTGCCGGGGGCTGCTTTCATGTTCGATTTACAGAGATGCCGGGTATAGTACACTGTGCCGGGCGAACCCGGCGGCCCATCCGATCTGGAAACGCCGCTCTATAGCCGGCGCAGTGGAAAAGAATCCAAAGAATTCTTTTTCTTGCGGCGTTGTTCTGCAACGCCGCAAGCCGCATGAACGGCTTTTTGTGTTTAAGTGGTGCTCTGCGCCCCGGCGGCCGTCCGCCGGTCAAGATGCATCTGCCCTGTTTCAATTACGTTGACTATATGAGCAGGCCGCCTGTATTTTGACCGCTCGCTGATAGCAGGATGAGGAGGAAGATGGACTGCCCAAGGGGCGCTCCACTGCTGTAATTTCGGGGGCTGCCATGGAAGGCAGGGCAAATTCTGCGAGGCAGGTAAATGCGGCGTGTACAAATTGTAGTATATTGTTGAAAGAGTACGAAATGGAACGGATTACGCTGCGCGGTATGTGAAGGCTTATGTAAACGGACATTAAAATATGTAGAAGCTCACTGCCGCTGCCAGACATCCGGCCAGAAAACCCTGCGCCGCTTTTCCCAAAAAGCAGTTTCGGAGGCGCAGCCCGCTGCCTTCCAGCACGGCCGCTGTTTGACAGAGAATAGAGATTCCCCCCCAGCCTGCACAAGCTGAGGCTAAAATAAAACTGCATCGATCTGCTGACAGCAGGGGCGTCAGAGAAAACAGCTCCAAAAAGCCTACCAGCCCGGCTCCCAAGGCTCTCTCCAAAGATGTCAAGGGGGCTGCCAGCACATAAAAGAAAATGACAAAGCCGCAGACGGAGATCATGTTTCCGCAGGCGCTTTTCACCCCCTCTACAAAAGCGGCGGAAAGAGAAATTTTACGACAAGTAAAAGGCCTTGGCAGATGCTGCTGCCCAATGGGTTTACTGCCTCGGAAGAAAAAACCTGCCAGCAGGGCTGACAGCACATGAACCAGCCATAAATATACTCCTGTACGGGGGCTGCCAAAGATGCCGCAGCCCAGGACACTGATGAGAAAGACCGGGTTGGAGTTGTTGCAAAAGCCCAGGAGCCGCTCGGCCTCGTCTGCCGTAAGGAGACACTTCCTATGAAGCTCCGCTGCCGTTCGGGCCCCGATGGGATAGCCTCCAACCAGTCCCAGAAGCAGGGCGGACCCGGCAGGGCCCGGAAGGCGGTAGAGGTTCATCAACCCTGCCAGACGGGGAGAAGCCCACTCTCCAAAACCCATGGATACCAGCATGGTGGATACTGCCATGAAAGGAAACAAAGCGGGAATTACCGAGCGGCCGCAGAGGGCCAGCCCCGCGGCCGCAGAAGCCCGAACCCGCTCCGCGTCTGCCAGAAACCAGATTAAAAGTCCGCAGAGAATCAGGCAGGCATTGGAACTCATTTTCAAGGAAACGTTGGCCCGGCGGTTTGATTGCATAGGACTCACCTCATAAAAACTCTATGCAGAGAAAAAGACGGGCATGTCAGGGCTTGTTTAAAAACACGGATGGGACAGGCAGGATTTTTCTCCCTGCCGCATATAAGTTTTTCGAGGTGAGAGCAAATGGAACGTAATCGACGGGACCGTGACGGCGGCGTCTTAGGCGCGGTGGCAGAGCTGTTTGACCTGCCGGCGGATATAATTGCGGGGCTGCCCAGGCTGGAGATGGTGGGAAGCCGCCAACTGTATTTGGAGCACCACACGGGACTCTTGGCCTATACGGAAGACCGGATCGACGCCAATACCTCTGCCGGGGTCCTCCGCATCAAAGGAGAACAGCTGACGCTGCTGGCTATGACGGCGGGGGAGCTGCGCATCGGCGGCAGGATTGCTTCCGTGGAGTGGGTGGGGCCATGCTGACAGGCTTTGTTAACCGTCTCCGCGGGCAGGTCCGCATCCGGGCTGAGTGTACATTTCCAGAGCGGGTGCTGAATCTCTGCGGGGCGCAGGAGCTGTCCTTCTGGGATTTAAAATGGGAGTCTCCCACGGCCTTTACATGCCGTCTTTCCCGGCGGGACTGGAAAATTCTCCGGCAGGTGGGAAAGAATCTGGACTGTACTTTTTCTGTGGTGGGACTGGAGGGCGCTCCCTATTTTCTGCTTCGATTCCGTCACCGGCAGGCTCTGATGACGGGGTTGGTAGGCTGCGTCCTGGCATTATTTCTGGGGTCCTTCTTCATCTGGGATTTTCAGGTAGAGGGAAATAAGACGGTTCCTGAGGAGCGGATTTTGCGGGCGCTGGAGAAAAACGGTGTAGGCCTCGGAACGTTCGGCCTGTCCCTGAACGGAGAGAATATTCGAAATCACGTGCTCCTGGATGTGCCGGAACTGAGCTGGATTGCCGTCAATGTGTCTGGGTGCAGGGCCAGCGTTCAGGTCCGGGAGCGGACGCTGCCGCCAGTATGTATTGACCGGAGGGAGCCCTCTAATCTGGTGGCCAGGCGGGCGGGGCTTGTGCTGAAGGTGCAGACTATTGGGGGGGTTGCCTGTGTGGTTCCGGGCAGCGCTGTGACAGAGGGACAGATTTTAATTTCCGGTGTGGAGGATACGGACACGGTGGGGGCGAGGGTTCTGGCGGGAATGGGAAAGGTAGAAGCCAGGACCTGGTATGATATGACGGTTTCCATGCCCTTGACGGCAACGGAAAAACGCTACACAGGCCGGGAAAAAATAGGGCTTTCTTTGGTATTTGGAAACCGCCGCATAAAATTCTTTTCAAACAGTAGCATTGAAGGGGCGAAATATGATAAAATAACCAACAGATATCCATGGTCCCTTTTGGGCGTACCTCTGCCTGTCACATTGGTGGTGGACCGCTGGCGCTTCTATGAAACTGTGTCCGTTTCCCGGACCGCCGCCGAGTTGGAGAAAGCCGCCGAAGCTGTTTTGACCGCCCAGCTTCAGGAAATGGTGGAGCCATACGGCGAAGTGAAATCTACGCTCTGCTCCTCCCGGCAGAAAGGAGATGCGCTGGCTGTAACATTGTCGGCAGAGTGCCGGGAGGAGATCGGGAAATTAGTGCCTATTTATACGGAAGAAGAAACGGACTAGAAGCTCACCCGTGAGGATTGCCCTGTGCCGCTTTGCGGCGGACATGGAGCATCAGAATGAACGAGTGAGAGAATGTTCTTTTAATCCGTTTCTTGTGGGAGAAGGGCAGAGGAGTGAAAAGTTTGGAACAGAGGATAAGCATTGAACGGCTGGAACAGGCCATCAACATTTTCGGGTCGTTTGATGAGAATATCCGGCTCTTGGAGCAGGAGTTCTCCGTCACTGTGGTAAACCGGGACAGTGAGCTCCGGGTAGAAGGTGAGGCAGAGAGTGTAATGCTGGCCTGTAAAACGATTCAGGCGCTGCTGATTCTTTCCAGCCGGGGGGAGGCAATCGGGGAGCAGAACGTCCGTTATGCCATCAGCATGGTCCGGGCGGGAAAGGAAGAAAAAATCGCTGAGCTTACCGGCGACGTTCTCTGCATTTCCGCCAAGGGCCGTCCCATTAAGCCCAAGACCATCGGGCAAAAGGATTATATTGCCTCCGTGCTGAAAAACACGGTCACCATCGGCGTGGGGCCGGCAGGCACGGGCAAGACATATTTGGCTGTAGCCGCTGCCGTTCAGGCGTTTCGGGATAAGCAGGTGAACCGCATCATCCTCACCCGTCCCGCTGTGGAGGCCGGGGAGCGTTTGGGCTTTCTCCCCGGCGATCTTCAGTCCAAAGTCGACCCCTATCTCCGGCCCTTGTATGACGCGCTGTTCGACATGCTGGGGGCGGAGACGTATCAAAAATATTTGGAGCGGGGCAGTATTGAGGTGGCCCCTCTGGCCTATATGCGCGGCCGGACTTTGGATGACAGTTTCATTATTTTGGACGAGGCCCAGAACACCAGCCGGGAGCAGATGAAAATGTTTTTGACCCGGCTGGGCTTTGGGTCCAAGATTGTTATCACCGGCGACGCAACGCAGGTTGACCTGCCCGATGGAAAGACATCTGGCTTGAAAGAGGCCATGCGGGTGCTGAAAAATGTGGAGGGGATCGGTATTTGCGAGCTGACCAATGCCGATGTGGTCCGTCATGTCATGGTGCAGAGAATCGTACAGGCTTATGAGGACTATGAGAACCGGAAGAACAGAGAAAAGGGGAAGAAGAAATGAGACGCCACGCTATCTCTGTTACTGCGGATGTCCCAGGCATAAACGACGGTCAAAAGGCCTTTATCCGGAAGGTGATTCGCACGGCGCTGGCGGCCCAAGGGATAGATTTCCCCTGTGAAGTAGATGTACTTGTTACGAATGACCAGGAAATTCATGCGCTGAATAGGGATGCCCGGCAGGTGGACAGGCCCACGGATGTGCTGAGTTTTCCTGCCTTTGAACTGAGGCCGGGAGAGCTGCCGGGGCCGGAAGACGCGGACCCCGGCACAGGGCGGGTGCCTCTGGGGGATATGATGATCTCTATGGAACATGTTGCGGCCCAGGCTAAGGAGTATGGACACTCCAACCGGCGGGAGCTGGGCTACTTAGTGACACATTCCGTACTGCATCTGCTGGGTTACGATCACATGGACGAAGGTCCAATGAAAGCGCAGATGCGGGAGCGGGAGGAGGCCATTTTGGCGGAGCTGGGAATTACCCGGTAAGTGTCAGGTGCGGAATAAATCCGTCAGCCCTTGCCCTGTGCGGAGTCTCAAAGAGAGATAGCGTGGAGATTGGCTGATTTCCATGCGTTTTCGCGGCACTTCCGGTAAGTATTTTCTAAACCGCCCCGCAAAAGGGAGACGTTCACTTCACGCTCCTCCTGCGGGGCGGCATCAATTGAGGGCTCAATACGGCTGCCATAGAGCCGTTTCATAAGGCCGGACATAGGTTCTTTTTGGTGAGGCAGAGGGATGAGCGGCAAGTGTGCTGATAACCCAATTCCGCGGTTTTGCATAAGCTGGACCGAGGTGATTTAAAATGCTGTTACTGCAAGACGGCGTTCTGGCCTTTTTGTCGGCAGTGGGCCTGGCGGCCATCGTTTGGGCTGTTGCCGGAGCGCTGATTCACGTGGGAGGAAGACCCGCTGTTCCGGGGTTGCTGTTGGTTTTGCCGCTGAGGGGAGAAGCGCTGGCGATGGAGGCGGATGTCCGGGAGCTGCGCCGGGTTCAGGGGGGGCTCCCCGGAGCGAAAATTGTCTTGGCGGACTGCGGCCTGACTCCGGATGCCCAGGCACTGGCCCGGTATCTTGCTCAGCGGGAGAAAAGCGCAGTTTTGATTCCTGTCGGGGAGCTGGCCGATATTGTCTCTTGAAAGGGATAGAACCGAACGTTGTTTCCTCTGCCTGGCGGGGAAGTATGACTGTTTGAATGAAGAATGCCGGAAAGAACCTCGGCATGCGTAAAAATGGCGGCGAGACATACGAAAAGAGAGGACATGAAATGGAAGAGCTGATTTGCCGGGAGGGTACGGTACATAGCGTCATTTTTCAAAACGCTGAAAACGGCTACACGGTCCTCCGCCTCCTCACGGAGGAGGGGGAGGCCGTCACCGTGGTGGGATGTATTCCCTGCGTAGCTCCTGGTGAGCATTTGACAATCACCGGCGTCTGGGAACAGCATCCACAGCATGGAGAGCAGCTTCGGGCGGAGGAGCTGGAGCGGAGTCTGCCGGAGGATGAAGAGGAAATCTTCAGCTACCTCTCCTCTGGAGTGTGCAAAGGGGTGGGCCCTGTCACAGCCCGAAATATTGTGGAGCGCTTTGGTGTGGAAACGCTGGATGTTTTGGAGACCGCCCCGGAGAGGCTGACCGCCGTCAAGGGTGTCACCGCTCGGAAGGCCCAGGAAATTGCCGGGGAATTCCGCCGGCATATGGGACTGCGGCGCCTAATGGCATTTCTGGCGCGGTATGAATTGCCGCCGGTGCTGGCTATGCAGCTGCGGCGACAGTATGGCGATGCGGCATTGGAAAAGCTGCGGGAGAATCCCTACCTTCTCTCATCTGATGAGTGTGGCGTAGAGTTCGCCATCGCAGACGGAATCGCCATGAGCATGGGCTTTGAGGAGGACGGCAGCCAAAGGCTCCAAGCGGCGGTGAATTTTGAGCTCAGCCACAATGAGGGTAATGGCCATGTGTTTCTCCCCCGTGGAAAACTGATTGCCGCTACCGCTCAGCTTTTACAGTGCGGCGAGGAACGGCCGGAGCTGGCTTTGGATGCGCTGATTGACCGGGGGACGGTGGTGCAGGAGCGGGTGGCGAATGTGGATGCCTGCTATCTCCGGCGGATGTGGGAAGCGGAGGTCTCTGTTCAAAAACGGCTGGAGGCCCTGCTGGCGGCCTCACCGGACAAAAGCCTTTCCGCCGGACGGACGGTGGATGAGCTGGAGCGGACGCAGGGGCTTACATACGCTCCTCAGCAGCGCAAGGCGGTAGAGCTGGCTGCGCAGAAAAACGTGGTGATTCTCACCGGCGGGCCAGGCACCGGCAAGACTACGACAGTCCGGGCCATTGTGGCGCTGTTTCAGAAGATGGGACTGGAGACGGTTCTGGCAGCCCCCACAGGCCGGGCGGCAAAGCGCATGAGCGAGCTCACCGGCATAGAAGCCCAGACGGTTCACCGGCTGCTGGGACAAACGTGGAACGAGACCACCCGGCAGGTGTCCTTTGCAAAAACGGAGAAGGAGCCCTTAGAGGCGAACGCTGTTATTGTGGACGAGATGTCCATGGTGGACATTTCACTGTTTTCGGCGCTGCTGCGGGCCATCCGGCCCGGGACCCGGCTGGTGCTGGTGGGGGATGCGGACCAGCTTCCCTCAGTGGGAGCGGGAAATGTATTTTCAGATTTGATCCGCAGCGAACGGGTGGAGACGGTATTCCTGCGGGAAGTGTTTCGCCAGGCGGAGCAGTCCGCCATTATCCGCAGCGCCCATGCGGTAAACCTGGGAAAGGCGCCGGATCTGACCAGCAACCAGGGAGACTTTTTCTTTCTCTGCCGCCGGGACCCGGAACGGGCGGTGAGTACTCTGGTGGAGCTGTGCAGGACCCGGCTGCCGGAGAAAATGGGAATTCCGGCAGATCAAATACAAGTGCTGACTCCCACAAGAAAGGGACCGGTCGGGACGGTGAACCTGAACCGCTGCCTTCAGGAGGCTTTGAATCCGAAAAACCCGAAAAAACGGGAACTTTTTTGGGGAGACCGGCTTTTCCGGGAGGGAGATCGGGTCATGCAGACCCGGAACGACTACGACCTGATATGGGAGAGGGAAGACGGAACCGCAGGAACCGGGATGTTCAACGGGGACGTGGGAAAGATTGTGAAGATTGACGATTCCGGCGAGTGGCTGGAGCTGGACTTTGACGGCCGCCGGGCAGTCTACGGTGTGGAGCAGCTGAATGAGGTGGACCTGGCGTTCGCCATGACGGTACATAAGTCCCAGGGAAGCGAGTACCGCTGCGTGGTATTGGCGGCAATGCCGGCGCCTCAGGCGCTGATGGTAAGAGGTGTGCTTTACACGGCCCTTACCCGGGCCAGGGAACTTTTGATTGTTGTTGGGGATGATGCGGCGATTCGTGCCATGGCGGCAAATGACCGCCGGCAGAAGCGTTATTCCGGCCTCCGCTGGAGGCTGGCGAAAGGGGGCGCCGGCGAAAACGGGAAAGGGACCGCTGTGTAAAGGAAAATCATCGTGAAAGACGCTAAAGAACAAGTTGCTTTTATGCCTGGCCATAAGGGATTATAGATGTTACGCACAGCCCTGCCGTATTGCGGCAGGGCTGCTTTATCTAAAAACAAGATAAAACAACGTATCTGATTTTCGGATACATATACTCATCTTTGGTGATGAGAATGAGAACAGAAATTTTGAAGTACGAACGGATCAGGGACATGAGAGTTGACCGTGGACTGACGCAGAGGCAGATCGCGGAGCTTTTAAATGTCAGCCAGAATACGTATTCACAATATGAAATAGGCGTTACCCGCTATCCATTAGACGCTGTTATTAAATTGGCGGAATATTATAACGTCAGCATTGACTATCTGGTGGGCCTGACGGATGAGCCTGCTCCGTATCCGCGGAAGTGGAGACAACCGTAGTGAAACAGGAAATCAGACAGGGTGTCTGCGTGGGAGCAAATACCGGAGCTGTTCGCGAGGAGAGAGGAATGAAGCGGACGGAGCTGGCGGATTTCCTGAAGTTAAAAGAGGTTTCGATGACCGGGGAGGCCCTGGTGAAAATCGAGAGAGAAGTCCGGCGTCATCAAACTCCCAGGCTGCGGGCGATCAGGAAAGCGCCGGACATTGCCTGGGAGGAATTGCTTGAGCGGCGTGACTTACCGGGGAGAAAAGTATGAACATTCTGACGGCTCTGCTGGATTTGCTGTTTCCTCCGAAATGTCCTTTTTGTGGAAAGATTCAGGATGCCTCCGGTATCTGCCCTGCCTGCTGGGAGGATCTGCCATGGACAGGGGAGGCGCATTCCCTTCGGGAATTAGAACCCGGTTTAAGGTGTGCCGCTCCGCTGTGGTATGAGGGTATTGTCCGGGACGGGATTCGAAGATTTAAGTTCCATAATGCCGTTGGGACTGCCGTTCCTCTGGGCAGTCTCTTGGCCCAGTGTGCCGCAGAGTGTTTTTCCGGCGGGTTCGATGCCGTTACCTGGGTCCCCGTAAGCTCGAAACGGCTGCGCAGGCGGGGATACGATCAGTCCCGCCTTTTGGCGGAAAATGCCTGCAAGCTCTGGGGAGTAAGGCCTGAGCGCCTTGTGCGGAAAATTCGGGATAATCCTGCTCAGTCCAGTTTGGATGGCGCCGCCGCCAGGCGGAAGAATACCGAAGGGGTTTACAAGGCCACAGGGAGTGTCCTGGGGAAGCGTATTCTTCTCATAGACGATGTCTGTACTACCGGCGCCACGCTTTCTTCCTGCGCCGCCGCCCTTCGGGCGGCTGGAGCGGAGGAAGTTGTCTGCGCGGCGGCAGCCTTTCCCAGGCCTGGGAACAGCAGGGAAAACAGGGGAGAAAAAGGGAAAGAATAAGCTTGCATTCTGGCAGGAGTGCAAGTATAATATACTTTGTAACTTTATAGAATTGCGGGCGGGAAACCGCCCATAATAAGCGGACGAAAGATAAATGGAGGAATTGCCCATGGCAAAGGATATCGGTATCGACCTTGGTACCGCTTCGGTTCTGGTATTTGTGAGAGGCAAGGGTATCGTTTTGAACGAGCCCTCTGTAGTGGCGCTGGATAAAAACACCGGCAAACTTTTGAAGGTAGGCGTAGAGGCACAGGCCATGCTGGGCCGCACGCCCGGAAATATTATTGCGATCCGCCCCCTGCGGGAGGGGGTCATCTCTGACTATGATATGACAGAGCGAATGCTTCGGGAGTTTATCCACAAGGTGGCGGGCGTCTCTATTTTTAAGCCCAGGGTCATTATTTGCGTTCCCTCCGGCATCACCGAGGTTGAGGAGCGCGCGGTGATTGACGCGGGCATCTCCGCCGGGGCCAGGAAGGTTTACCTTATTGAGGAGCCTGTGGCCGCCGCTATCGGCGCGGGCATTGACATTGCCAAGCCGGATGGTCACATGGTGGTGGACATCGGCGGCGGCACAGCGGATATTGCCGTAATTTCTCTGGGCGGGGTGGTGGAGTCCGCTTCGATCAAGATCGCCGGAGACCAGCTTAATGAAGCTGTGGTAAAATACATGCGCCGCAAGCATAACCTGCTGGTGGGCGAGCGTACTGCTGAGGAGATGAAAAAGCAGATCGGCTGCGTTTTCCCCAAAGACGAGGAAGAAACCATGGATGTCAAGGGACGCTGCCTGCTGACGGGCCTTCCCAAGGTGGTAGCGGTCAGCTCTACAGAGATGATGGACGCCTTTGAAGAGCCTGTGGAGCGGATTATGGAGGCGATTCACTCTGTGCTGGAACGGACGCCTCCGGAGCTGGTGGCAGATATTTCAACAAACGGCATCGTTATGACTGGCGGCGGGAGCCTGGTATCCGGCTTTGACAAGCTGGTAGCGGCCAGAACCGGCATTCACACGATCATTGCTGAAGATGCCATCTCCTGTGTGGCTTTGGGCACCGGCAAGAGCTTGGAGACATTGAACAGCATGCAGGATGGTACCATGAACCTCAGCCGCCGGAAGCAGATGAGCTGAATATAGCCGCCGGACAAACTGTCCGGCGGCCTTTTTTAACTTTGACAAAAGAGGTGGGCTCTGTGAATCAGATTGAGCGTATTACCCATATGGAGAAAATTTTGGATGAAGCCTCGGAGGCGGTGTGCGCCCTGGAACGGGCTCTGGATCATTATACCGCTGTCCGGGAGCGGCTGGCGGAATTAGGGCCTGTTCACATAAGGCCAAACACACATCTTTCCGGCAAATTTTGCCGTCTGCGGCGTTAAAAATTTTTGACGCACGCCAGTGCGCCTGCAAATTTTTGCCTTGCAGCCGGCGAAAATTTGCTCGAAAATCTGCGCATTTGTCTTATGTGAACAGGCCCTAGAAGCGTATTACAGTGGGGGAGTGTGGAGGCAGGATTATGACGATGACTGCGTGGGGAAGATTCCCTGTGAGCTGAAACGGGGGGGTCTCTCAGAGGATGCGGTTTATGATCTGCTGACGGACAACAACTACCTGTTGAAACGCCTGCGGGAGCTGGGAAAGTGTTGGGGGCTGTTTGAAAAATGATGAAATGCTCAGCGATGAGAGACTTTTATGAATCTGTAAAGCGGCGGAACCGCCAGCGGCTATTCGATTGCCGGGCGAGGCAGTTTTCCGCAGGGTTCCTGACCGATTTCAAAGGAAACGAACAAAGCTCCGGTGAAAAAATCCGTCAATTGGGTATTTTTGCATTTTCAAACAATCCCTAATCCTTTCCCATTTTTTTCAATGTCTCCAGTGCTTCGCCGAGGGCCCCGGCTGAGGCGGAGGGATGGGCTTGGAGAAGGCGGATGGAACGGTGATACGGCGCGGCAGAGCGGTTTTGCAGAGCGGCCTCCCGAATTCGAACCCGATGGATAACATCCTCCAGCTCTGCCCGGCGTTCCTCCAGGGCATCAGGAGTCATGTCAGGAAATTCTTCCAAATGGTTTTTGTAGATTTCCAAGGCATTGGAAATGGCGGACAGAGCCTCCAATTTGGCGCCAGTGAGGCGGCGGAGGGAAGATTCCACCCGCTCGGCCCGGGCCAGACGGTGTTCTGTCAGGCTTTCCTCTACTCTCTGCCGGAATTCCAGCTTTCCCAGTTCCGTTCGCTCCCGGAAACGGCGAAGATCGTCTCCGGCAAAAGCGGCGCAGACTTCTGCCCGCTTGGCCAGGCGGCGGAGTTCCTCGTTCTCCTCCACTGCTTTGGTGAGAATGTCCCGCAGGTCCAAAGCAGCCTGAACAGAGCGGACCGCATCCACCGTGAAGGCGGCAGTCAGGGCAAAGGCGAGAGGGTCTACACACAAGGAAGGAACTCGGGCCAGCAGGCGGGCGATGGGGGGATGGATGAAGCGCACCAGCAGGATGGAGAAGAAGCCCCAGGCGATGGAGCTGGTAAGGCAGATGTGACCGTTTAGATTGAACTTTTGATTGCTGTAGTCCCAGTAGCGCACCTTAAAAATCCGTTCCATTACGTCTCCGGTAACGTACTCCAGGGCCGTGGCGGCCAGCATGCCGAAGAGCCAGACCAGACGGAGGTCATTTGCTACGGAAATGGTGGCCAGGAGAATGATGATGGCTCCGGAACCGTAAATGGGCAGGAGGGGGCCATGGAGAAAGCCCCGGTTTACCCAGTGCCGCTGGCAGAGGGAGACGTAACAGCACTCCCAGACCCAGCCGCAGAAGCAGTAGAAGAAAAACAGCAGGACCCATTGGCCTGTGGTGTAGACGTGCATTGTCTCATTCCTCCTGAATGTGATCGAGAAGCGTCCCGATAATCTGGTTGGAGACCAGGAAGCCTTGGGGGGTTAAACGCCAGCAGCCCGCTTTAAGGCGGGCGTAGCCCGCCGCTTCACAGAGCCGCAGAAAGGGCAGAAACACAGAAAAGGGATGGTGAAAGCGGTTTTCGTAGTCCGATGGATTCAAGCCCTGGACGAGCCGGAGGTGCAGCATCAGCCACTCTGCCTCCCGGTTCTTTGACGTCATGGCCTGGGATTCGGAGAGGCGGGGGCTCCTTCTGAGAAACGCCTCCAAATCCCGTTCCCAGGCGGAGCGGATGCCCCGGAAGTCGGAGTGGGCTCCGGGGCCAAAGCCTGCGTATTCCGCCAAGGTCCAGTATTTCAGGTTGTGCCGGGATTCCCGGCCCGGCTTGGCAAAATTGGAGATTTCGTATTGCCGGTATCCCCGGGATTCCAGGAAATCCACGGTCGCCAAGTACATGTCTGCTTGGACATCATCCCCCGGAAGGGTGTTCCGGCGGGTGTAGAGAGGCGTGCCTGGCTCGGCTTTGAGACCGTAGCAGGAAAGATGCTCCGGACTTAGCTCCACAGCGGCGGCAAGATTTTTTTGCCACCGGGGGAGGTCCTGTCCCGGCAGGCCGTAGATTAAATCCAGGGAGAGATTATCAAAACCCGCATTGCGGGCGGCATTTGCGGCGGAACGAACCTGGGCCATAGTGTGGATGCGGCCCAGAGCTTTTAACTCACCGTCGTCAGCGGACTGCATGCCCAGAGAAACCCGGTTGAACCCTGCTCTCCGGAGGACGGAAAGGGCACTGGGTTCCGCGGCAGAGTCGGGGTTGGCCTCAAAAGTGATTTCCGCGCCTGAAGAGATGGGGCAGGCGGCGCGGACAGCCTCCAAAAGGACGGTCAGGCGGTGAGAGCCTAAATAGCTGGGGGTACCGCCGCCGAAATAGACCGTGTCGGCCTCATAGCCTGCGAAGTCCGTCCCTGCCAGCTGGGCCTGAAGAGCGGAGACATAGGCGTCCATGTCCTCCTCGCGGTGGGGGAGGGAGTAGAAGTCGCAGTAAATACACTTCTGCATGCAGAAAGGGACGTGAATATAGATGCCCAAGGGCTTGCTCATGGTATGCACTCCCAGACGTAATTTACCGGGACATCCATGCGGGCTGCGGTTTCCTCCACTGTCATGCCGCTATCCAGGAAGCGGCGGCAGACCGCCGCCATGTTCTCCCCAACCTCAATAATATGCCTGTCCGGGTCGTAGAACCGGATCACCCGCTGGCCCCAGGGATGTTCCTTAACCGGATGGATATATTGGATGGGAAAACTTTTCAGCTTTTCGGCAAAGGCGTCAAACTGGTCTTCTTCAAAATAGAGCTCCGCGTCGTTCCCGCCGAAGGAAATCCGGTCTGTCTCGAGAAAGTTCTGCCATGTCTCCAGTGTTTGGAGACACACCCCGCCGGTGAGGGTTTTGTTGGCCCCGAAGTCCAGGACTACCCGAAGTCCCAGAATAGACTCATAGAATGCCAGGGACCGTTCCATATTGGCAACGGCAAGGAGCGGGTTTTTCAGTACCATAAGCGCGGCCTCCGTAAAATTGGACTGGTCTTATGGTATCACAAGTGCCCTCTGGATTCAATACCCGGCGGCGGAGAGGAATATTTCCCGGCCCGGTGGCAACACTATCCAGGAAATCCAGAATGAAACGAGGAAATTTTCTATGGACATGTCTCCAAAAGAATATCAGGCATATGTAAAACAAAAATCCAAAAAGTCTCCTATTGTAAAAGATGTAGTCCTGGCTTTTGTCATCGGCGGAGTGATCTGTGTGCTGGGCCAGGCAATTCAGAACGGCTGGGCCTCGACAGGGTTGAACAAAGAAGAAGCGGGGACGGCTGCCTCCTGCACGCTGGTGTTTCTCTCCGCCCTTCTGACAGGGCTGAATCTTTACAGCAAGATTGCACGCTTTGGCGGAGCGGGAACGCTGGTGCCGATTACTGGCTTTGCCAACGCGGTGGTGTCCCCTGCCATTGATTTCAAAAGTGAGGGCTTTATCACCGGGATGGCAGCGAAAATGTTCACAGTGGCGGGACCGGTGATCGTTTTTGGCACGGTGGCTTCTGTGCTGTATGGCGTAATTCTAAAGCTTTTTCAGCTCTGAGCTCCCAAAATCCCCCCCAAAAGAGGTAAAACCGCTCATGCCTTGGGCATGAGCGGTTTTGCAGCTTGTCAAAAAAGGAAAAAGACTGCATGGGACGGGAAGGAAGAGAGTTACGAGAGGAACCCAGGAAGGGTTCCTTTCGTTTTCAATCAGAAGTTTTTCAGAACTTCTCACAGGTTCTGAAAACTTGCTCAGGCTGGCGAAAATATGTTTTCGCCAGCCTGAAACCGCTCATGCCTTGGGCATGAGCGGTTTTGTTTATTTTGCGCCGCTGCGGCTCTTCCGCTGAGCGGTGAAAATATTTTCAGTAATTTTGTCCTGATCGGCCTCGTTCAGCTCCAGGAACTGGCAGCCGTACTCACAGGGTGCGTCTTCCTTTTCAATGACCCGCAGTACCTTACAGTACATAATAGAGGGATCCCGATCCTCCAGCAGTTTGACGGTCAGGAGAAGTTTGTCTTCTTCCCAATACTGCTGCTCTGAAGAAATGCGGGCCCCGCCCACGCTGATGTTCAGCAGTCTGCAGGGATGTTCCCCGGCGTTTCGCCCGCTGAACTTGGTGACGCTGGCAGGTATGTCCGTGTCCAGGCGGAAGAAAGCCCGGTCATTCCCTACACGCGCCACGGAGAGATGGGAAACCAACCAGATGTGCTTGGGCTGTGGAGTAATGAAGCCCTCCATATAAACGGCCTTTCGCAGCCGGTCATGGTAGCCCCGGATATGGACGGGGAGGGGCTCCATCTCCGATTGGTTCTGCAGTAAGGAATTGTTTGCCTCCGAGTACTGGTGCAGCTCCGCTGTGGTCCGCTGGGGATGCATCAGCTTGGCGACAAAGAGCATCTGCCCGTCAGTGGTTGTTACCTCTACCCGCATATGAGAATAGGCGGAAATGTCTTCAGAAGGATTGACAGGGGGCGCTTCTTTGGGCGCTTCCTCCTCAGCCTTTTTTTTGAATAGATTAAGTAATCCCACGTTGTATCTCCTCACCATATTTTATAATAAAAATATTATAATTCATAAAGGTGGGAATGGCAAGCGGGATTTTATCCGCAGTTACTCAAACAGCTGATCAAAACTGGCTACGGCTTCGGCGGCGCTATCTCCTACCGCCAGCATGACGTAATTTCCATTGGAAGCAATATAGGAGTTGTTCTTCCAGCCTTCAATGGTTTCAGGATACCATGCTCCGCCGGGATTGGCATCATCGCCAACCTGGTAATCAATTCGAGCCTGAAAAATTTCCTCCGCTTTTTGGACATCCTCGGTGTTTTCAAGCTCTACCAAGGCAATTTCTCCCACTGCGGCAGAGATGGCTGCGATATAAACTCCGCACTGCTTGGCAGGCAGCTCTGAGAGGCCGGGATAATAGGCGTCCAGAAGCTCGGTCATGGACGCATCATTTGTCAGGTCCATCAGCTCGGGCCATGTGTGCTCTTCCCGCAGAGTGTTGTAGAAGGCGGTGAGATCGACGTCTGCCTGGGGCTGCTCTTCTTCAGGGGCAGAAACGTCGGGAGAGCCGGAGATGTCAGGGGTGTTGACTTCGGGTGTGGTGGTATCGGAATTGGAGTCCTGAGAGGGGCTGTTGCCGCCGCAGGCTGCCAGGGAAAGAGAGAGGATCAGGGCTAAAAGCAGAGTAAAAAATTTCTTTTTCATGTTAAATCTCCTTGTTTTAAAAGATGCCGTATGGCTTGCTTCTTATGGTTTGACGGAGCGGAAGAGAAAAAGGTTCCCGCTTTTTTATCATACAAATAAAAATCGGAGAAGCAAGCCATAAGGACGCCATCGCGCAGGGACGGCAATGAAATAATTATTTAAAGTTATAACTTACAGAGCGGCAGTCAATGGAGGCGGCCTAATTGGTTCGTTATGATTTAGTGGTATGGTCAACCGGCGGGCCTTTGGCCCGCCGGGGCGCGGAGCGGCTATGCGTTTCCTATGAAGTCAAGCGCAAGGGGCTGCTCATGCGGCTTGCGGCGCTATAAAGCAGTGACGCGCTGAAAAAAGTTCTTTGGGTTCTTTTCCATTGCGCTGCTTGTAAATGAAACATATAAATTCCTCTTAAATCTACAAGCAAAGACGAGTTTTCTCCTGGAAAGAAGTTGATATTTTCCATATTTTGTGGTATAAAATAACATGACAGCGGTCGGCATTTTAGAGAAATAGAACCGGAAAGCACTCCATATTTTGAGGGATATTTCTTTGGCGTCCTTTGACAGAATTGATTTTTTTCCGGAAGTTTACCGGGTCTTCCGTGAATGTAGTCTGGGGGCTGTTTAGAAAGCACCAAAATATCCAAACAGCAGGACGTTAGCCGCTTCCCTTAAAACCCGTCAGGATTTCTGTACGGTACCGCCTGACCCGGCGGTTGGACAGCGTTGGCGGCGTCTTACGGATGTCCCTGGCCTTTCGGGCAATGTTTCCGGCAGGGACGTGAGCAAATACCTGGCTGCCGGAGAAAGCAAGGACCGCAGGGCCGGTCCCCGCCCAGCTCTCAGAGCCATTTTTGATAGATTTTCTGAATATGAGGCGCTGTCTGTGAGAGCCTTTGCTTATAGCCGGAAAATATGGGATGGTGGGTGCGGAATTCCATACTCCATTGAAGGCTGATTTTTATGTATTTGGTCTCTGGATTTGAAATTATAACGCTGGCCCTATACGGGCTGCGAAAGAAGTGAGAGGGATTTTGTATGGATATGCTGCGAAAGAAGCAGGGCTTTATCTGCGACATGGACGGTGTGATCTATCATGGCAACAAACTTTTGCCTGGTGTGGAGGAGTTTGTCCGCTGGCTGTCGGAGAAGGAAAAAAATTTTTTGTTTCTGACCAACTCCAGCCAGTACACCCCTAAGGAACTCCAGCAGAAGCTGGCCCGCATGGGCCTGGATGTGGACGCGTCCCACTTTTATACCAGCGCCCTGGCCACCGCCTACTTCCTGGACAGCCAATCCCCGGGGTGCAGTGCTTATGTAGTGGGAGAGCATGGTCTTATGAATGCTCTTTACGACCGGGGCATTACCTATAATGACGTAAATCCAGAATATGTGGTTGTGGGCGAATCCTTAGCCTACAACCTGGACCAGATTACCAAAGCTATCCGTCTGGTAAGCGCCGGCGCTAAACTCATCGGCACCAACTATGACCTGACAGCCCCCAGCGAATCTGGTATCGTTCCGGCCTGCCGGGCCTTGATTGCCCCTATTCAGCTGGCCACAGAGAAAAACGCTTATTTTGTGGGCAAACCCAATCCCCTGATGATGCGGACGGGCCTGCGGATGCTGGGTGTCCACTCGGAAAATGCGGTAATGATCGGCGACCGCATGGATACCGATATTATTGCCGGTATCGAAACCGGTTTGGATACCGTTTTGGTGCTCTCCGGTGTGTCTACTCTGAAAACTTGTGAGCAGTATCCTTACCGTCCTCGATTTATTCTGAAGGGCGTGGGAGAAATCCCTGAGAATTAGCCCTTGGGGCGTCCTATAAAGCCGGATGTCTTCTCCCGGCTGCTCTTTCTGGGCGGCCGGGGCAGGCATGTCCAACTGTTTCAGATACCGGGGCTGTATGCCGCTGGCTTCTCCCTTGTTCCGGTGAGGAAACTGAGTTGATGCTAGCCGCCGCAGCTTGTCTTGCACTGCCCTGCGGAACTGCCTGGCGGAGGTGCAAAAACCAGTCAAGATGTGAATCAATATATGGAGAGCATTGAAATTCGATGCGGTAATATCGGCGGCGTCAGTGGAAAAGCTTTGCAGAATAAGAAAAGCCCCGGCAGGATATTTCAACGCGATTCCTGCCGGGGAATATCCGTAATTTTTAGATATTCTATCAAGTATCAAGAAAAAACTGGAGTCGTATAAAGTATGGCGGAATGCCCGGCGGGGAGTATTTTTATCCAAAGGGCATGTGACATCCTTAAGGCGGCAGAGCCGTCAACGGCTGTCCAATCGCCAGGCAAGGCGGTTTCCCGCAGGAATCCTGACGGATTTCAAGGGAAATCAACGCGGTTCTGGTGGAAAGAGATGCCGTAAGACGGTGTTTTGACATTCTTCAAACAGGGCCTAGGCGAGGCAGTGTTTCGCGGGTGTTCTGGCGGACTTCAAGGAAAGCCAACGAAGCATCTTGCGGAAAACGATCTTCCGGCTGGAATTTTTTCATACAGCCCGGAAGGCTCCTATGTTTTTTCAAACTGTATCCAGCTGGAAAGCGGACTGAATAAAGGCGTCTACCTCTTCCAGCGTGTCGAAACAGGCGATGGCGACCTGATTGCCCATAGTGCCCGCCAGTGCGTCCGGCATCCGGGTAAAGAGGCGGGCGTGGCTGCCGCAGCGGGCTTCCAGCTGGGGCAGGGAGAGAACATAGCGGTTTTCATCCCTCCTCCCGGCGTAAACACAGTAGCTGTGGGGGCCGTCATAGGTGTGGCGCAGCTCGTCAAAAGCCACCATATCCGCCCAGATTTGGTACACGTCCACGCTCTGGCCGAAGTCCAGCATATCGGGCGTGTAGCCGCCCGCAGGGCGCATATTGACTTCCAGAGCAACAATGTCTCCCACGGTGCCAAGACCTGGCTTGTCCGCTGTCAGACGGAAGAATTCCAGATGGAAAAAGCGGCTGGCGGCGCCGAAGGCCTTCAGTGTTGCCCGGCCCGCCGCCTCCACATCAGCGGGGACATCCTTATCTACGTAATAGTAAGTGGGGACGCCCTCATTTACCATATCCATAATAGAGTTTCGGGTAATGTGGCTGGCGGCGAAGAGAACCTCGCCCCGGGAATCACAGATGCCATCGTAGGTAGTGACAAAGCCCGATACATATTCCTCCATCAGATACTGTACAGACGGCGGATCCCGGAAGAACTCTGCCATCTCTTCGGCGTTTTTCAGCTTCCAGGTAGCAATGGCCCCTACGCCGTTATCGGGCTTGACAATGATGGGATAACCCACCTCCTGGGCGAATGCCAGTCCCGCCTCCAGGTCTGTTACCGGGGCGTATCGGGCGCAGGGGAGTCCGGCTTTTTTATAGAACTCCTTCATAGCCATCTTGCTTTTGTACTTTTCAATCTCATTGGATTTCAGGCCGGTGGTAATATTAAAGTCCGTCCTCAGCCGGGCGTCCAGCTCCAGCCAGTACTCATTGTTGCTCTCTACCCAGTCAATCTTTCCGTACTGCCCGGTAAAGTAGCCCAGGGCCCGGAGCACCTGGTCATAGTCCTCCAAACTGTCCACCCGATAATATTCGGAAAGAGCTCTTTTTAAATCGGGATGAAGGCCGTCATAGGACGTATCGCCTACGCCCAGAACGTTGACGCCGTTTTCCCGGAGGCGGATGCAGAACCAGCGGTAGGCCTCGGGAAAATTAGGGGAGATAAAGACAAAATTCATATAAAGTTCCTCCTTTACCATTGGAACGGGAATGATTTAACGCTTTATGGCAATGAATTATAATCCCGGTGCCGGGAAAATGCAAGAGGGAAAAGAGAAAACCAGGGAGATGGCATCTCCCTGGTTCAATTTATAGCTGTGAAGCAAAAAGGTAAGGCAAGCCTTACAGGCGGCTTTCACCGGATCAGAATTCCGCCGTCAGGCTGCCTTTTTGCAAAATATGCCCTTCCGCTGCCGCCAAAAGACGCCGCTTTCGAGAATTTGCGCTGAGACCTAGGACGCAGTCTAAAGCGTAGACCGTCAGCCGGTAGCGGTGCTGGGTGAAAGGCGGCGGCTTTGGCCCCGCATAGCAGTGCATGCCGTAAGCGATGCCTTGAACGGCCCCGCTCTCCAACCGCTCATGTTTTGGGAGGCTGCCGGGGATAACGGTTCTGGCAGGGAAGTTCCACATTACCCAATGGGTAAAATTTTTTATGGGGTGACTCAGATCCTCCAAAGTGACGGCAAGGGTTTTCGCTTTGGGGGAGAGGTTTTCCAAAATGATTTCCGGAGACAAATTCTGTCCCCGGCCTGTGTATTCCTGAGGAAATCGCCCCCCGTCGGTCAGGCCGGGGCAGTGAAACTGCAAAATATCTATCTCTATCATACAGAGTTTTTCTCCTTGGGAAGAATCAGGTTCAGCAGCACGGCCATGATTGTGGCGATGACTACGGGAGATTTGCCAAAGATCATGGTAAAGCCGGCAGGAAATTGACTCAAAGCTCCGCTGGCCTGGGATACGCCCACGCCCAGGGCGGCGGACAGGCCGACAATGGTGGTGTTCCGAGCCGTCAGGTTTTGGGAGGCAATGAGCTTCATGCCGGTCATAGCAATGGTGGAGAAAACCGTGATGGTAGCTCCGCCAAGTACGCACTGAGGGATCGTAGTCAGTACGGCTGCGAACTTCGGGGACAGGCCGGCCAGCAGCAGAAAACCGCCGGTCATAGCAAAAACAATGCGGTTCACCACCTTGTTGGTAGTGACGATGCCCACATTCTGGGAGTATGTAGCTGTGGGAAGGCCGCCGAAGAAAGCTGTGAGAATATTGCTGGCGCCATAGGCGATGATGCCTCCTTGGAGCTCCTGATCCGTGGGGTCCCGGTCAATGCCGCCTACGGTGGTGGCGGTAAAATCACCGATGGCCTGAATGGAGTTAATGGCAAAAAGGAGCCCGATGGCCACGCAGGAAGGCAGATCGAAGGTGATGCCGAAGTGCATTACCTGAGGAAGAGAAAACCAGGCGGCAGAGCCCACCTCAGTGAAAGAGACCATGCCGAAGAATATGGAGATTACATAGCCGCAGAGCATGCCGATGAGAATGGAAGCCAGCTTGCAGATGCCCTTTCCATGGTTGTTCAGAAGCATGACCATGGCCAGGGTCAATATGGCCACCAGCCAGTTTTGCCAGGAGCCGTAGACCAGCGCCTCGGTCTGACGCTTTGTTTCTACCACCAGCTCATAAGTGTTGGCGGTGCCGCCGGCCATGTAATTAATGGCGGTGGGGTAAAGGGAGAGGCCGATGGTGAAAACCACCGTGCCAGTAATAACCGGAGGAAAGAGGAGACGGATTTTTTTCACAAACACGCCTACAATAATGGCCACAATGCCGCCTACGATCATGGCCCCGGCAATGGCTCCCACGCCGCCGCCGGAGGAGGCGATGGCCTGCATGCTGGGCACATAAGCGAAGCTGACGCCCATGATGACCGGCAGTCCGGAGCCGAAGTATTTGCTGACAGGATAGAGCTGAATCATCGTGCAGACGGCAGACATGACCAGGGAAGCTTGGATCAGAAGCACCCGGTCCGTCTGGCTGAGCCCAATGGCTCCGGCGATGATGATGGGCGGCGTGACGCAGCCCACGATCATGGCGACAAGGTGCTGAAGAGACAGGGAGACAGCGGAGCCCAGGGGGGGAATGCCTCGGATTTGGAACAGCGTCTGCTGGTCAGAGGGGCTTCTCATGATGGGTTTCTCCTTCCTGTTTATATGATGCACATAGACCCTTAAAAAGGTCTACCTTTAAGTTTACAGGAGAGATGTGAGAATGTCAAGGAGGCGGAAGAACTTTACTCTGTGGCTACTAGGCCATCCACAGGCTCCAGGTTCCGGCTGAATTCACCATCAATGAGAAAACGCACCTCTTCCACGCCGTACAGGGAACAGAGAGAACGTCCCAAAGCCTGAAGGGAGGCCTGCACAGTGCTTTCCTCCAGCCCCGACAGCAGGGCGGAGGAAAGATTTACATAACACGTGTGCTCCTCCAGCCACACGGATTTCACCTGAAAGCCCTCCGGAAGAGAGGGCAGCAGGTCCCGATTCTCCGGTCCGCTTTCCAGAGCCTTGGCGACGGCGGAGACCTGTGTATCGCCCTCATAAAGGTCCAGCGTCCGCCCCTCTGAGGTAAGGCGGCCCTCTTGGTCCAGGAAATAGAGCCGGACATCTACCGTGCTGACAACATCCTCTTCCGGTGTAAGCAGCACTTCCCGGATATTCAGCACCTGCCGTTCACGGTAGGCCAACTCCCGACCGCGGACAGTAATCCGAACGGAAGAAATCTCCGGCACCTGGGATAATGTCATGGCGATGGCGCTGTCGGCCAGTGTCAGGGCTACGCCGGAAAGAGTGCCGTAGGATGCGGAAAAGTCCACTTGAGCCAGCCCGCCTGAAAGCTCCAGGGAGAGAAGCGCGGTCCCTGCGGGCAGGGGGTTTTTCAGGGTTTCATCAGAGGGGCCCTTTAAAAGCTCGTTGATCAGTGCCGAGGCCAGCTGAACGGCAGTTTCGGTCTCAGCGTCGTATAAGTAAACGGATTCGGTGCGGAAAGCGCCATCTCCGGCGGAGAAAGTCAAATCTGCCTCCTGAAAATAGAGCTCGTAGGAGGTTCGGGCTGGTTCCTCCCTCTGGCAGCCTGTCAGGAAAAGCAGGAGCAGGACAAAACAGAACCAGTTTTTCACGGTTCTTCCCTCCTCTCCAAAGCGGGCCAGCGGACAGTAAATACCGCGCCGCCGCCGGAGCGGTTGGCGGCTTCTACGGAGCCGCCCCGGCGTTTTACCGTGTCGCTGACAATGGAGAGGCCAAGGCCCGTCCCCCCTGCGGCCCGGGAGCGGGCCTTGTCCACCCGGTAGAAACGCTCGAAAATCCGGGGCAGGTCCGCCTCGGGGATGCCGGCTCCGTTATCCGATACCGCAAGAATCACCTGCTCGCCCTCACGGCCCAGGGAGACCTGGACGGAACCGCCGATGGCGGAGTATTTTACGGCGTTGTCTGTGAGGTTGTAAATAACCTGGTGAATTTCGTCCTTGGTAGCCAGAACCACGCAGTCCTCCGCGGCAGAGTATGTGAGGTCCACGCCCTTTTCCTGGGCCACCAGGTTCATCATCCGCATGACTTGTTCCAGAACCGGCAGGATATCGACTGCGACAGGAGGGTCCAGAACGCCGCTGTCCAGCCGGGTCAGGCGAAGCAGGTCTTCGGTAATGCGGGAAAGGCGTTCTGCCTCACGGCCGATGTCGGTGACAAACTCTTTGGTGGTTTCCCGGTCAATACTTTCCGTTTGCAGAATGGAGTCTGACAGAAGCCGGATAGCTGCCAAGGGTGTTTTCAGTTCGTGGGAGGCGTCGGAGACGAAGCGGCGGCGGGCCGTCTCCGTGGTTTGAAGGCGGTCCGTCAGGCTGTTGAACTCATGGCCGATCTGGGCAATCTCGTCCCGGCCCCGGATATCGGCCCGGTGGCTGTAGGCGCCTTCCCGCACCTGCCGGATGGCGTTGAGAAGCAGACTGATCTTGTGGGTCAGGGCTTTGGAGAGCACCAGACTCAAAATGAGCACCAATGCGCCTACCACGGCGGAGAGCCGGAGTAATGTCTCCTGAAGACCGGAGAGAAGAGCGGCCTGTTCCGTGTCGTATTCATAGGCGTAGACCGCGCCGATAATCTGGCTTTGGTACATCACCGGAGAGGAGGCCCGGCTTCGGAAGGCTCCCCGCTGGTAGGTGCAGCTAAAGGCGTCATAGCCCAGCAGTGCCTGAACGATTTCTGTGTAAAGGGCGACATTTCCAACAGCGGAGCCGGTCTCCCGGGTGTCGTAGAGCACCCGGCCTGCACCGTCGGTGACTAAGATGCGGCTCAGCCCCGCCTCTTCGGCGACGGCCATGGCATCGGATACGTTTTCCTCCGTCAGGGGAGAGAGACCGGAGAGCGCATTTACCATGACGGAGACGCTGCTTTGGAGATTGGTGGCCTTGGAGCGGAAAACCAGGTCCTCGGAGACCAGCAGAGGATACGTGTTCAGCAGCAGCAGCACACCCAAAATGACCAAAATATAGCTCAGGCCGAAACGAAATTGGAGACTGGTCCAGTAAGGACGCTCATTCCTTGAAATAGTAACCAACCCCCCATTTGGTCATGATGTGATCCGGCTCCGCGGGGTTTTCCTCCAGCTTTTCCCGCAGGCGGCGGATGTGTACATCCACCGTGCGGTAATCTCCGGCATAGCTGTAGCCCCACACCACGTTCATCAGATTTTCCCGGCTGTACACCCGCCGGGGGTTTCTCATCAAAAGCTCAATGAGATCATATTCCTTGGCGGTGAGCTCCACTGCCTGCCCGCTCCGGGCGGCGCTGCGCTCCTCTGTGTTCAGGGAGATTCCCCCTGCCGTCAGCACGCTGCCCCGATTCCGCTGGACTCCTGCGGCCCGCCGGAGCAGCGCCCGGACCCGGGCTTTCAGCTCCAGGATGTTGAAGGGCTTGGTCAGGTAGTCGTCTGCCCCGCACTCAAAGCCCATCAGCTTATCCGCGTCCTCGCTTTTGGCGGTCAGCATAATGATGGGAACGTTGGAGAACTCCCGGATGCGCATGCAGGCATCCAATCCGTCCACCTCCGGCATCATCAAATCCAGAATCATCAGGTCCGGCTTGCTCTGCCGGGCCAGTTCCACTGCGGCGGCGCCGTCATAGGCGCACTCTACCTCATAGCCCTCGTTTTCCAGATTAAATTTGATGCCTTTCACCAGGGTTTTTTCGTCGTCTACCACCAGGATTTTCATTCCGTATCCTCCGTTGTCACAAGTCCTTCCAGCGCCGCCAGCTTTGCCTGGCCGATGCCGGAGACATTTTTCAATGCTTCTGCTGTTTCAAAGGGACCGTTTTCCTCACGGTATTCTATAATCCGTTCAGCCAGCGCCTCGCCAATGCCGGGGAGAGCGGTGAGTTCTTCTGCAGAAGCGGTGTTGAGGTTGATGAGCATTGGCTCCGGCCGGACATCTTCCATGGGAACCGTCAGGTCCGTCTCCACGGCGGCGGGGATGCCCAGCACTGCCCGGTCATGGAGGAACAAGCCCAAAAGCAGGCACAAAAAGAGCCCCGTCAGACCCAGCAGGACCCACTCGCCCGGAGCGATTTTCTGATGCGTCTCCATGGTTGCGTTCCTCCGTTTTTTTTGTTATACTGTAAGATAAAATGACAAAGCAGCGGCAGAAAAGCACGCCGTCTTTTTCCTTTGGACTAGTATATCACATATTTTGGGGGATGGACATGAAAACAAAGCGCTTTTTATCAGTTTTTTTCCTGGCCCTTCTGCTGGTGGGACAATTGACTGTTCCTGCGGGAGCGGAGCGGGTGACGGATCCGGACATCCAGGCCAAGGCTGCCCTTCTGGTGGACCAGAAGACCGGAGCGGTGGTCTACAGCCTGAATGAACACGACGAGCTTTATCCCGCCAGTCTTACAAAGATTATGACCTGCCTTCTGGTGCTGGAGGCTGTGGACGAGGGGCGGCTGGCCATGGACCAGGAGATCACCGCCGCTGCTACCGCTATGGAGGGGCTGGCGGACGATGGCAGCACGGCCGGAATCAAAGTGGGAGAGACGCTGACGGTGGAAGAACTGCTTTACTGCATGATGGTGGTTTCGGCCAATGAGGCATGCACCATTCTGGCGGAGAAGGTGTCCGGCACGGTCAACAGCTTTGTGTCTGCGATGAATGCGAAGGCCCATGAGCTGGGCTGTGAAAACACCCACTTTATGAATCCTCACGGCCTCCACGATTCTCAGCACTATACCTCCGCCTGGGATCTGTATCTCATCACCAAGGCCGCTATGGAATATCCTATGTTTATGACCATCTGCGACACCAGCTCCCACACCGTTCCCCCTACCGATGTTTCCGAGGAGCGGCAGCTTCACAATACCAATTACCTGATCTCCGGCTGGCGCTCCCGGGGCTATCTTTACGGCGACGCCCATGGGGTGAAAACCGGCTCCCACTCTCAGGCGGGACACTGCCTGGTGGCCACAGCTCAGAAGGCCAGCGTTGGATTCATCAGCGTAGTCCTGGGTGCGGAGCGGGTCCAGCTGGAAGACGGGACGTGGTGGACATACAGCTTTGGAGAGACGATCAAGCTCTATGACTGGGGCTTTGGAAATTTTGCGTATCAGACCGTATTGAAGGAGGATGACGTGGCCGGAGAAGCCCCGGTATCCCTTTCTTCCGCAGACTATGTGACGCTTCGTCCGGCAAAGACGCTGGAGCTGCTGCTCCCCAAGGGTGTGGATATGGAGGAGCTGGAAAAAACCATCAAACTGGCGGCTGATCCTGTGGAAGCTCCCATCGCCGAAGGCGATGTTCTGGGAACCATGACCGTCAGCCTGAACGGAGAGGAACTGGCGGAGGTAAATCTGCTGGCTTATACCGATGTGGAGGCCTCCCGGCTGCGGATATTCTGGCGTGATTTGAAAAACTTTTTCTCCACCGCCGCCGCGAAGATCATATTGGCTGTGGTCCTGGTGCTGGCCGTGATCCTGATCGGATGGAAGGTGCTGTTCAGCCGGCGGCGCTACCGTTATGGCCGCAGTGTTGGCGGAGGAAGAAGCCGCAGGGGTTACCGAGGCGGGAAAAAGAGGCGATAAGATCACAAGAAAACAGGAGACTGCCGGCAGGCAGTCTCCTTGTTGCTTTGGTTACAGGTACTTCACCAGTTCCTCCATGGGCTTGCGGTCTGTGTGAAGCCGGGCGGGATGAGCCCCCTCCGCCGGATAGCCCAGAGGCAGAAGGGCGATGGGACAGGTTCCCGCCATTTCAGGGAAAGACGCTAAAAGTTTTTCCGGCTCAAACATGCCGACATAGGTGGTGCCGAGACCCAAATCGGCAGCCTGGAGCATCATTTGCGTGGTGGCAATTGTGGCGTCGATTTCGCCATGGTCCTTGCCGTCGGTTTCCCGCTTCCAGGAGACGGCAGGGTCATAGGCCACCGCCAGAATGACCGGGGGATGGAAGTGGGAGCCGGCGCAGGCGTTGGCTTTCTCCAGGGCCTCGGAACTCTGGAAAACGAAAATTCGCTGGGGCTGATAGTTATGGGCGGTGGGAGCATTCCGGCCGGCCTCCAGGATCATATCCAGTTTCTCCTGCTCCACAGGCCGGGGATCAAATTTGCGGAGGGAATACCGCGCGGCGGACAGAGCTTGAAAATCCATTTGAATTCGCCTCATTTCTTCAAAAGTGGTTATATCTGGAGTGTAACACAGTTTTGCGGCCTGTGCAATCAGTTTTAGGGCCTGCGCTGTGAAATAAAAGGTGACAAGCGGTAAAAACTCTGTTATACTACAGGCAAGCGGAATGTAATTTCCACAATAAGGAACATCAAGGAGAAATGATATGAATATCGTATGTCTTGATATGGAAGGCGTTCTGGTCCCTGAAATTTGGGTTGCCTTCTCCGAGGCCAGCGGCATCCCGGAGCTGCGCCGCACCACGCGGGACGAGCCCGACTATAACAAGCTGATGAATTCCCGCCTC
>CAJTJA010000011.1 GCA_910576845.1 uncultured Oscillibacter sp. | reverse complement strand
AAAAACCTTGATTTTCCAGTGTTTTCAAAAGTATCGTTATCTAACGTCAGCTTTTACTGTGCCTGTTTCATCGAAAGCGAGATGCGCTTCTTTTTTTCGTCTACTTCCAGGACCAGGACATTCACCACATCTCCCACGGACACCACTTCAGACGGGTGCTTAATAAATCTGTCCGCTACTTGAGAGATATGAACCAGTCCGTCCTGATGAACGCCGATGTCCACGAATACACCAAAATCAATAACGTTGCGAACGGTTCCCGTCAGTGTCATGCCTGGCTTCAGGTCCTTGATCTCCAGCACATCTGTCCGCAGCACCGGCTTTGGCAGATCATCCCGGATGTCCCGTCCGGGCTTCATCAGTTCGGATACCACGTCCCGCAGGGTGGGCAGGCCTACTCCGGCATCGGCTGCCGCCTTCTCCTCGCCATAGTCCGCCACCTGGGCGGGGAGGTCCTGAAGCCTTCCCGCTTTTACATCTGCCAGGTTGTGGCCTGTCAGCTCCAGGAGCTTTTCCGCTGCGGCGTAGCTCTCCGGGTGCACGGCGGTATTATCAAGCACAGACGCGCTCTCCGGCACCCGGAGGAAGCCCGCACATTGCTGAAAGGCCTTGGGCCCCAGCTTAGGAACCTTCAAAATCTGTTTCCGGGCGGTAAAGGGGCCGTTTTCCTCCCGATAAGACACGATATTCTTTGCCGTGGCTGCCGTCAGACCTGAGACCCGCTGGAGGAGGGAGGGAGACGCGGTGTTCACATCTACGCCAACGGCATTCACACAGTCCTCCACCACGCCGTTCAGCGCCTCATCCAGCCGTTTGGAAGGGCAGTCGTGCTGATATTGTCCGACGCCGATGGCCTTGGGGTCGATCTTTACCAGCTCCGCCAGGGGGTCCTGAAGCCGCCGGGCAATGGAGACGGCGCTCCGCAGATTCACGTCATACTCCGGGAATTCCTCCGCCGCCAGAGGACTTGCGGAATAGACCGAGGCTCCGGCCTCGGATACGATCATATAACTGACATTCGCTCCGGTTTTGCCCACTTGGTGAATGAGCTCTACCGCCATCTGCTCCGTCTCCCGGCTGGCGGTGCCGTTACCGATGGCGATATGCTCCACGCCGTGTTTTTGAATGAGCTTTGAAAGAGCGGCAATGGCTTCTTTCTTCTGTCTCTCCCCATAGGTGGGATAAACCACGGCGGTGTTCAGCACCTTTCCGGTTCCGTCCACCACAGCCACCTTGCACCCCATGCGGTAGCCCGGGTCCAGGCCCATGGTCACCTTCCCCTTCACCGGGGGCTGCATGAGCAGGGGCTTGAGGTTCAGGGCAAACTGCCCGATAGCCCCCTCGCTGGCTCCCTCTGTAAGAGTGGAGCGGGCCTCCCGCTCCAGAGAGGGAAAAATCAAGCGGTCATAGGCGTCCTCTGCCGCGGCCTTGACAAATTCCATGGCCGGACTTCCCGGAACCACTGCCCGGCGGCGCAGCGTCCGCAGGGCCAGCTCCCGGTCCAGTTCAATGGAGACTTTCAGCTTTTCCTCTTTCTCACCCCGGTTAATGGCAA
The DNA here is from genome assembly GCA_910576845.1 of uncultured Oscillibacter sp. Taxonomy (GTDB): domain Bacteria; phylum Bacillota; class Clostridia; order Oscillospirales; family Oscillospiraceae; genus Oscillibacter. The sequence goes on along the minus strand of CAJTJA010000011.1, from coordinate 49,680 downwards.
GGACCTGGTGGTCCTGCATCCGGGAGAGGGGCTGGGTGAAGTCATAGTAAAGCCGGTAGACGGTATCCTCCTCCACAGCGGCTTCACTGCGGAGCGTTCCATTCTTGAAAAGCAGCGCCCGCAGAACCTTTCTCAATTCCGCGTCGTCGCTGAGGGTTTCCGCTGTAATATCGGAAGCTCCGGCCAGCGCGTCCTCCGCTGTCTCTACGCCCTTTTCCGGGTCGATGTACTTTGCTGCCTCCGCCAGCGGGTCCGGGCAATCCGGTCCCTGAGCGAACAGCAGCTCCGCCAGGGGCTGGAGCCCCTTCTCCCGGGCGATGGTGGCCCGGGTCCGGCGTTTTTGCTTATAGGGCCGGTACAGGTCCTCTACCTCCGCCAGGGTAGCCGCGCCGTCAATGGCTGCGGCCAGCTCCTCGGTCAGCTTGCCCTGTTCGGAGATGCTGTTCTTCACGGTTTCCCGCCGCTCCTGGAGACTGCGAAGATAATTCAGCCGTTCCTCCAGGCTGCGGAGAGTGGTGTCGTCCATAGCCCCGTGGAGCTCCTTGCGGTAGCGGGCGATAAAGGGAATGGTATTACCCTCATCCAGCAGCCGGACCACGTTCTCCACATACTGGGCGGGCTGATTCAGTTCTTGAGAGAGCTGGGCAATAATCGGTTCCATAAAAGCCTCCTTGAATTCTGACTCAGCCCTGAAGAGCCGCAATTTTTTCCTCTGCCGCCCGCATGGTCTTGCGGAGGAAAATGATGCTTAAAACCAGGGACACAACCTCCGAAATGGGGAAGCAAAACCACACCAGGTCCAAAATTCCCGTCTGGGCCAGCAGCCACGCCGAGGGAAGCAGCGCCGCCAGCTGGCGGCAGATGGAGCAGATCAGCGTGTAAACCGGGTTGCCGATGGCCTGGCAGACAGAGCCGGCAATGATGTCGAAGCCCGCCAGCAGGAACGAGTAGCTGATGACCCGCAGGGCCACCGTGCCGATGTGCAGCATCTCTGCCGATGGACTGAAGAAGCCCAGGAGAACGCCTGGAATCAGGTTGAAGGCGGCGCAGCCGATTACCATAATGACCGTGGCTGTGGCGGCGGTGAGCTGGAAGGTTTTCCGCACCCGGTCCAGCCGGGCCGCGCCATAGTTATAGGAAATAATGGGAACCATGCCGTTGTTCAGGCCAAAGACCGGCATGAAAATAAAGCTTTGAAGCTTGAAGTAGGCTCCGAAGACCGCAGTGGCTGTGTCAGTGAAGGAAATCAGGATCTTGTTCATGCCAAAGGTCATGACAGAACCAATGGACTGCATGATAATGGAGGGCAGGCCCACCCGGTAAATTTCCCGGACCACGGCTCGATCCGGACGGATGGAACGGAGGCGGATATGAATATCCTTGTTAAATTTCAGGTTCATCCAAAGGCCGATGAAGGCGGCTACAATCTGCCCGAACACCGTGGCCGCGGCGGCTCCCGCCACCTCCATCCGCGGAAAGCCGAAGAGGCCGAAAATCAAAATGGGGTCCAGAATAATGTTGATGACCGCGCCGATGAGCTGCGTAATCATGGAATATACCGTCCGCCCGGTAGACTGGAGAAGGCGTTCAAAGCAGAATTGGCTGAAAATACCGATGGAGAGCCCCAGGCAGATGCGGGCGTAGTCGGTGCCGTAATCCACGATGGGCTGGATGTCCGTCTGGGCCAGGAAGAAAGGCCGGGCCAGCAGAAAGCCGCACACGCCGAAAATAACTGCGCTGAGAAGGAATACAAAGATTCCGGTATTTGCGGCCTGGTCGGCCTGGTCCTGCTTTTTCTCCCCCAGGGAGCGGGACAGCAGGGCGTTCATGCCCACGCCGGTGCCTCCGCCCACGGCAATCATCAGGTTTTGCAGGGGGAAGGCCAGGGAGACAGCGTTCAGGGCATCCTGGCTGATCCGGGCCACGAAGATGCTGTCCACCACGTTGTAAAGAGCCTGAACCAGCATGGAGATCATCATGGGCACGGCCATGCCTGCCAGCAGAGGAGCGATGGGCATTGTGCCCATTTTGTTTTCCTGGGGGGCCGCGCCGGAAGAATGAGATTGCAATTTGTTATCTTTCATCTGTGGAATCCTTTCTGTATATACAAGGGCTTGCGGAAAAAGGACGCGGCTGCGATAGCCGCGCCTTTTTATGGCGTGCAATTGGGGCATTATGCGCGGGCGGGGCTTTCGGCGGCGGGGGCATCACAGGCCGGGCCCCGCCTTTGACGGCGGCAAAGCCGAAGGGCGTCATTTCTTCAGCTCTCCGGTTGCCAGCTGGGTCAGATAGGCGTTCAGGAACCCGTCCAGATCGCCGTCCATCACCGCGTCAATGCCGCCGGTCTCATAACCGGTACGGGTGTCCTTTACCATCTGATAGGGCATAAAGACATAGGAGCGAATCTGGCTGCCCCACTCGATTTTCATCTGCACACCCTTGATGTCGGAAATTTTCTCTGCATGCTGCTGAGCTTTCAGCTCCAGGAGCTTTGCCCGGAGCATCTTCATGCAGTTATCCTTGTTCTGGAACTGACTGCGCTCCTGCTGGCTGGCCACCACGATGCCTGTGGGCTTGTGAATGAGACGCACGGCGGAGGATGTTTTGTTGACATGCTGGCCGCCCGCGCCGCTGGCCCGGTAGACCTGCATTTCAATATCTTCGTCCCGAATTTCAATGGATTCGTCGTTTTCCAGCTCCGGCATGACCTCTATGGCGGCGAAGGAGGTCTGCCGCCGGGCGTTGGCGTCGAAGGGGGAGACCCGAACCAGCCGGTGGACGCCGTTCTCACTTTTCAAAAGACCGTAGGCGTTCTCGCCCTCAATGGAGATGGCGGCGGACTTAATGCCGGCCTCGTCTCCTTCTTCGTAGTCCAGAATTTTATAAGTGAACCCCTTCCGCTCCACCCAGCGGGTATACATGCGGTAGAGCATTTGGGCCCAGTCCTGAGCCTCCGTGCCGCCGGCTCCGGCGTGGAACTGCAAAATGGCGTTGCACCCGTCGTATTCCCCGGAGAGGAGGGTGGCCATGCGGGTCTCGGAGGCCCGGTCCTCCAGCGCGGCGAATTCGGCCTTCAGCTCCTCCAGGATTTCCGCGTCGTCAGCCTCCTGGCCCATTTCGCACAGGGCGGTCAAATCCTCCCAGGCGGCCAGCAGCTTTTCCTGCCGCGTAATTTTATTTTGAAGCTGCTTGAGCCTCTGCTGAACCTTTTGAGAGCGTTCCAAATCATTCCAGAAGCCGTCCTGGGCGGTTTCATCCTCCAGCCGGGCGGCCTCCTGGCGGGCGGCGTCGATGTCCAGGGCGGCGGAAAGCTCGTCCAGCTCGGGACGGAGGTCCCGGAGCTTCTGCTTATAGGCGTCGTATTCGATCAAAGCCATGATATGATTCTCCATCCTTACAGATTTCCTAGCCTATGTATTATATAGGAGGGGAATTTATTTGTAAAGAGAAACCTTTTGCGGAGATTTTCAATCCGTGAAATTGACAAAATACGACGGTTCCCAGGCCCCTGAAAGGGGGTTTATCAGCAAATGATACCAAAATGTTGCCGCATGTTCACAATTTGTTCATGATTGCGGCGGCGCTTTCCGCTATGTTATAGAGAGCAGTATTATGTTACCGTAAAATCCGACCGCAGCAGGCATGGAGGTATTTTTTATGAATGGATTTTGGAAGAGAAAGCTGCCGGCGTTTGTGCTGGCATTTGTCTTGGTTGCAGGATTGATTCCGGCAGCGCTGGCGGATGACAATTGTGCAAATGCAGATGATGGCAAGCATCAATGGGGAGACTGGGTAATATCAAAGGAGCCCACCTGCAGCGAGGAAGGAACGGAAGTCCGTACCTGCAAGCACTGCGGTGCGCCCGATACACAGACACAGGTTGTCCCTCCTACTGAGAGACATGTCTATACCGTAATTAGCAACGATGCCACTTGCGGTGAAGACGGCACTTTAGTGCGCAGATGCTCTCAATGCGGAGTGGAAAGCTCGGAGTTCAGTCCGAAGACCGGCAAACATAAGTGGAAAGACGTAGGTAATCCTAACCCTGCCGCTACCTGCACGATGGGCGGTGTTCAGGCTCAAGTTTGCGAGGCTTGCGGCGAGACACAAAATGCCACACTCCAGGCTTTGGGGCACACTGCTCCTGACGCCCAGGGGAAGTGCACCCGCTGCGGCCTTCAGATTGCCGCGGCCCCCAGCGGCATCACCGTTACCTTTAAGAACGGCTCCGCGAACTTCAATGCGCAGAGCAACATAGCCGCCGGCGGCAGGCCCGCTGACCCCGGCAAGCCCTCTTACCCCAGCCCCGCCGCCAACTGCACGTACACCTTTAAGGGCTGGACCACCGCCAATCCCGGCGCCAAGGCTATTTACACCGGTCAATCCCTGACGGCCGCCACCGCCGCCGTAAACGCCAGCACCACATATTATGCCGTTTACAGCGTTTCGGCCAAGAGCCAGAACGTCTCCGTGAACGCCGGAAAGAGCGCCTCCGTGGTGGGCGGCAGCATTCTTACGCAGATCAACAATAAATTCAGCAGCCTGACGGGCGGGAATCTGACGTCCGTCACCTTCTCCTCTCCCGCTGCCAGCAGCTATGGCACCCTGTACGCAAACCGCAACCGGAAGGCCCTGGGCAGCATTGCGTATACTTATTCCGGCGGCAGTTATCCTGTCAGCAATCTGTATTTCATTCCGGGGCGGACCAGCGGCTATACCGTCCGCTATACCGCCAAGGACGCTTACAGCACAGTGGCGGGCACCCTCTCCCTCCCCACTGCCGGCACCTCCGTTCCCGATACCGCGGACATTGTCTATCAGGTAGCGCCCGGCGGCACGGTGAATTTCAAATCCTCCAAGTTCCAGGACGCTTATAAAAAGCTCAGCGGCGGAGACACCGATATCCGCTATGTCACCTTCTACCCCGATGGGGATTATGACAGCTTCGCCGGCGCGCTGTATGTGGGCGGCCGGGCCATTAAGGGGAACCAGCTGGAGGAAAAGACCTTCTACACCAGCAACCGGCGTTATGGAGACCATGACCTGAACACCGTCAGCTTCCGGGCGAGTAAAAACGCCAAGGTGGGGGCGGAGCTGGTCATGGAGTTCTATGTCCATTATGACGAGGACCTTTATTATGAGGGTACTCTGCGCATTGTAATTTCCAAGGACGATGAAAATGGGGATGTGGTTTACCGGGTAGCCCCCGGCGGCACCGTTGATTTTGACCGCGCGGACTTCAACCGGGCCTATCAGGAGGCTGCCGATTCCAACCGGACCATCGACTATGTGGAATTTGAGCCCGGCGACGACTACACCAGCTTTCCCGGAAAGATCAGCGCCGGGAGCAGCTCCGGATTTACGCTGAGAGAGCTGACACGGGAAAAATTTTATTATTCCCGCAGCGATGGCAATGACTATGCCCTGAATGATATTGTATTCCGAGCCACCGGCAGCGCAAGAGACGGAGATGTACTGGAGATTCCTTTCTGGGCTTATGACAGTAAGGATGATTACGTTGAAGGTATCCTGAAGATCATTGTTGACAAGGATGGCGGCGAGGACACGGTGGCCTGCAATGTGGCTCCCGGGGGCACGGTGCGTTTGGACAAGACCGCTTTCAACGACGTTTACCGGGCTCTCTCCGGGCGTAACAACCGGACCATCCGGGCCGTGTCTTTTGAGGCGCCTGAAAGCTATGAGGATTTCTCTGGCAGCCTGTATGTGAAGAAGGATGATCTGCGGCTGGAGGACCTGACACATGACGAGACCTGGTTCTATTACAGCGATAAGGATTATGGTGATTACGCCCTGGATGACGTGACGTTCCAGGCGGACCGCAAGGCCAAAGAGGGCGCGCGTCTGGACATTCCCTTCCGTGCCTATTATGAGGACATGGACGATTATGAAGAGGGTATTCTCCGTATTAAAGTCACGTCCACTGCCAACACCATCACCTATGAGGCGGCTCCCGGCGGCAGCGTAAACTTTAGTGTGGAGGACTTTAACAAAGCCTATCAGAGCATGTCGGGCACCAGCCGCACAATCCGCTATGTCGCCTTCGATGCCGGCAGCGATTACAGCAATTTCGCAGGCGGTATTTATACCGGAGCCACCCCGCTCACCCGGAATCAGCTCACCTATACGCAGACCCAGTTCTATTACAGCGGCGCGAGCTACGGCGCTTATGCCCTCAGCAGTCTGTCTTTCCGGGCCAACAGCAGTGCCAGAGACACCGCCTCCCTCTCCATTCCCTTCCGCGCCTATTATGACAACAACGACTATGAGGAGGGGACATTGAAGCTGGTGGTGGATGCCAGCTCTGCCGGCGACATTGCCTACACGGTCTCTCCGGGCCGCACCGTGAATTTCGACCGGGTAAAGTTTGACGATTTCTTCCGTGAAACTTACAGCGGCTACCGCCTCGACTATGTTGTCTTCGACGTTCCCAGCGCTTCGGAGTTCCCGGATACCCGGGGCACTCTTTACACCGGCTACAACACCAGCTATTCCTCTTCCCTCTCCCGCAGCGCCCTGGAAGATGTGCGCTTCTATTACGACGAGAGAGACGCGGATCGCGGAGACTACGCCTTAAACGATCTGACATTTGCCGCCGCCAGTTCCTTCACCAGCGGCAAGGTGACGCTCCGCTTCCTTGCCTATGGCACAAATGACCGTGAGGTGGAGGGCACCTTGGTGATTAGCCCGTCGACCGCATCCTCTTCCTCCAACTATGTTGGCAGTGTGCGCTATGCTGTCACCACCGGGAGCAACATTCAGATCAATGCTTATGACCTGGCGCAGTTCTATAAAAGCATCTATCCTGCCGGAGCGCTGCAGTATGTCACGCTGGACGGTGTTCCCGCTGTTGGAAGCCTGTACTATAATTACTACAGCGCCAGCCGGTATGGCACCTCCGTCCGGGAGCAGATTACCGCTGTTAACCGCAGCCGGAGCTTCTACATGAGCCCCTCTTCACCCAGCGAGTATGCCCTGACTGAGCTGACCTATGTGCCGTCGGGCTCAAACTACTGCACCACTATTCCCTTCACAGCTTATGGAACGGGCGGCCAGTCTGTTTCCGGTTCCATTCTGATCAGTGTTACCGGCAAGGCCGTCTCTGAAGTGTATGGTCCCACGCCCAAGAACACAGCGGTTACCTTCCCGGCCTCCTCGATTTATGCCGCTGTGACAGCCGCCACCGGCAGCGCTCCCAGCGGTATCCAGCTCCTGAAGCTCCCTGCCGCCAATGTGGGCACGATTTATGTGGGCAGCGGCACCGCCACGCCGGCAAATACAACCACAATTTACGGTTATAATACCGGCAGCCAGCAGATGGGACAGCTCCGCTTTGTTCCGAAGACGAACTATACCGGTTCGGTGGATATCCCCTATGTGGCGGTAAACGCCAACGGCACCGCCATTGCCTCCGGCATGTTTTCCTTGGGCGTACTGAACAGCAACAAACGGTTTAATGATATCAACGCATCCACTTGGTGCTATAAGTATGTTACGGAATTGGCAGATGCCAGCGTCATCGGAGGCTATGCCAACGGCAACTTTAAGCCGGACAATACCGTTACCTACGGCGCGGCTCTGAAGCTTATCATGCTGGCCGCCGGATATCCCGAGCAGGCGCCTACCGTCAAAGGCAGTACCTTCAGCGGCTATCTTTCCAAGGCTCAGGCCGACGGGCTGGTTACCCGCAGCAATGTAAACCTGAACGGCCCCATTACCCGTCTCCAGGTTGCACAGCTTGCTGCGGGAGCGCTGAAGCTGGATATCAACAATCTATCCAGCGTGAAGCCCTTCGGCGATACTGCGGACGTCTATGTTCAGGCCTTGAATGCCGCCGGTATTGTGGGAGGCTATTTCAGCAACGGCACCAGCACCTTCCGCCCCTCCAATACGCTGACCCGCGGTCAGATTTCCGCTATTGTCTGGCGGATGCAGAACTACCGCAAATAATGACCGGTTAAATTGCGAAACCAGGGCTGTCCTTAAGGACAGCCCTGGCTTTTTGGCTTCCAGCATTTTCTTTTGGTTGAAAACCGCCGCCGCTCTTGAAGTAGCCCTTGCAAATATGGTATAGTAGCAGGGAAAAGCGGGATAGGAGACTTGCCATGCACAACCAAACGGAGGAGCAAACCCTGGAGGAGTTATACCGGCTGAAGCGGCCGGCACAGTCAGCGCCGAAGGGGAAAAAGCGGTTTCGATGGGTTCAGTATGCCGCCATTATCTTCTTGGGTGTGGCCTGTATTGGCGGAATGGAACTGCTGGCCTGCCGGCTGTTTGAGCCGGCGCTTTACGAAGACATTATGGAGCCTGTGCGGGAACGGGCCTATCAGGTCTCCCAAGCCGCTTCCGTGGCTTGGGACGGCGTCTGCCGAACGGGAACTGCTTTGGCAGAGCGGACAGAGGCGGCGGCTGCCGCCGCAGGAGATTCCATTCATAATTGGATAGAGGAATTGATTGCTGTTGAGACGGAGCCGGAGGCGGATTCCGCGCTTGCCCAGCCGGAGATTGAGCCGCCCAGCGATTTGCTGGACCCGCTGATCAGCGATATTGTGGAGAGGGACGGACTGGAGTATCTTACGGGTGGCGGTATCGAAGTGGTCTATTATAATCAGACTGACGAGGCCCGCTCGGAGCAGAAATACGGCTCTGACCTCCTCAGCACGCATGGCTGCGGGCCGACGGCCATGGCCATGGCCGTGGCCAGCTTGACAGGGGAGCCGGTGGACCCGGAGGACATGGCACAGCTTTGCGTCAATCAAGGGTATTGGTGCAAAAACCATGGTTCTTATCTTTCCATTGTTCAGGGTATTGCCGGGACATATGGTCTGAACTGTGAATCTCTGGATACGGATACCTTGAACGCAGATGACCTGTACCTGCGGCTCTCCGTTGGTGATATTGCTGTGGCTTTAATGACCAAGGGGCACTTTACCAAAGGCGGACACTTCATCCTTCTGCGGGGTACGACGCTCAGCGGCGAGATATTAGTAGCAGATCCCGCCAGCCGGGACCGGAGCTTGATTCCGTGGGAATTGTCTATGATTTTGGACGAGCTGTCTCCCAGCCGCCACGATGGCGCGCCGCTTTGGATTCTTTCAAAAGCGCCGGAATAAAGGGAACTGCCGGGAGAAGCAGGCGAAGAAGCGGTACTTACCGTCACATGAGCAGGGCGGCAAAAAAGGAAGGGCTTATCTGGGAAAACCGGATAAGCCCTTTTTAAGCGGCTGCGCAGTTTTTAGAATTGAGGCAGCTTTGCTACAGCGGCAGCGCAGCGGGGACAGAGGGTGGGATGAATCGCATCCTGACCCACAGAGGAAAGAATTTTCCAGCAGCGCTCGCATTTGCCGCCCTCGGCGGTGGCTACCTCCACGGCGAGTTCTCCGCCGGTTTTCACCGTAACCTGAGAGACAATCAGCAAATCTGCAAGGTCTGTCATACCGGTAAGCCAAGCCTCGCTTTCCGGGACGGTAAGAGTTACGGCAGCCTCCAGGCTCTTGCCGATCTTCTTTGCGGCGCGGGCAGCCTCCAGGGCAGCGTTCACTTTATCACGGAGGGTCTCAATGACGGCCCATTTCTTCATGGTTTCCTCATCCAGGGCATATTCCATAAAGGGCTTGTGCATGTCATTGAAGAGGACATTCCGGGCGTCGTCGCCCTGGCGGTGGGGCATGGCCTGCCAAATTTCGTCGCAGGTAAAGCACAGAATAGGCGCCATAATCCTTGTCATGGTATCCAAGATCAAATATAGGGCAGTCTGAGCGCTTTGACGAAGAAGCCCACCCTTTTCATCGCAGTAGAGGCGGTCCTTGATAACGTCCAGGTAGAAGTTGGACATGTCCACCACGCAAAAGTCGTTGACGGCGTGAGTGGCTGCCAGGAATTCGTATTCGTCATAGGCGGCAAAGCACTTCTCGATCAGAGCGTTCAGCTTTGTCACAGCCCAGCGGTCCAGGTCCTGCATTTGCTCCGGCTTGACCAGATGATTGGGGTCAAAGCCGTCCAGATTGCCCAGACAGTAGCGGGCAGTGTTGCGGAATTTCAGGTAGTTCTGGCTCAGCTGCTTGAAAATCTCGTGGGAGCAGCGAACGTCGGCGTGATAGTCCGTGTTAGCGGCCCAAAGGCGGAGAATATCCGCACCGTATTTGTCAATGACTTCCGCGGGGTCCATGCCGTTTCCTGCGGATTTATGCATGGCCTTGCCTTCGCCGTCCACAGTCCAGCCGTGAGTGACGCATTCCTTAAAAGGCGCACCCTTGCCGAAGGCGCCCACGGCAGTAAGAAGGGAGCTCTGGAACCAGCCGCGGTATTGATCCAGACCTTCCATATACATGGTGGCGGGCCAGAAGCCCTGATCCCTCTTCATAGCGGCATAGTGGGTGGAACCGGAATCAAACCAACCGTCCAGGGTATCGGTTTCCTTCTCAAAGCCGGATTTGGAGCCGCAGTGGGGGCAGGCGAAGCCGGCGGGGAGAATTTCCTCCGCCTCTTTTGCAAACCAGGCATTGGAGCCCTCTGCCGCAAAGAGCTTGGAAATCGTTTCGATGGTCTCATCCGTCACCACAGGCTTGCCGCAGTCCTTGCAATAGACTACCGGGATGGGCAGGCCCCAGCGGCGCTGGCGGCTGATGCACCAGTCTGCGCGCTCCCGAATCATGGATTTCATACGGTCAATGCCCCATTTTGGCACCCAGCGGACCTCGTCCGCCGCGGCGCAGGCCTCGTCTTTGAAAGAGTCGACAGAGCAGAACCACTGAGGCGTGGCCCTGAAAATGATGGGACTTTTGCAGCGCCAGCAGTGAGGATAGCTGTGGACGATATCCTCTTGGGCAAAGAGCATGCCGCTTTCCTTCATGTCCTTCAGAATTATGGGATTGGATTCGTCGGTGGTCATGCCGGCATACTTCCCGGCATAGTCGGTGTGCCTGCCCTGGTCGTCCACGGGAACCACCATTTCCATACCGTAGCGGCGGCAGGTCTGATAGTCATCCGCGCCAAAGCCGGGAGCGGTGTGGACGCAGCCGGTGCCGCTGTCCATAGTGACATAATCCGCCAGCAGCAGGCGGGACGTCTTCGGCAGGAAGGGATGGTTTGCCAGCATATTCTCAAAGAAGCTGCCGGGATGGGTCTCTGCGATTTCCCAGCTCTCCAGACCGCTGAGGCTCATGACTTTCTCCGTCAGGGCTTCCGCCATGATATAGATTTCCCCATTGGACGCCTTCACAAGGGCATAGCTCTCGGAGGGATGCAGGGCGATGGCCAGGTTGCCGGGGAGCGTCCAGATGGTGGTGGTCCAGATTACGAAGAAGAGCTTGTTCTTGTCATAGGCAGAGAGCTTACCCTGGCCGTCATGCATGGGGAACTTCACATAAACAGTGGTACAGGGGTCATCCTGATATTCGATCTCAGCCTCGGCCAGGGCGGTCTCGTCGTGAGGGCACCAATAGACAGGCTTTAAGCCCTTGTAAATATAACCCTTTTTGTACATCTCACCGAAGACTTTTACCTCTTCGGCCTCAAAACCCGGGTCCATGGTGAGATAAGGGTGTTCCCAGTCACCGACAACGCCGATGCGCTTGAAGGCTTCCCGCTGAACGTCCACATAGTGAGCGGCAAAGTCGTGACATGCGGAGCGGAAGTCGGGGATGCTCATGGCCTTATGGTTGAGCTTGTTCTGCTTGATAATGTTTGACTCAATGGGCATGCCGTGGTTATCCCAGCCGGGAATATAGGGGGTATAATAACCCCGCATGGCATAGGAACGGGTAATGATATCCTTGATGGCCTTGTTCATGGCGGTGCCCATATGAATAGAGCCGTTGGAGAAGGGAGGGCCGTCATGAAGATTAAAAAGAGGCTTGCCTTCATTCTTCTTGAGAAGCTGATGATAGACATCCTCGTTTTCCCAGCGCTTCAGCATCTCGGGCTCCCGCTTAGGAAGACCAGCCCGCATGGGAAATTCGGTCTTTGGCAGGTTGATCGTCTTGTTGTAGTCCATTTTTGTGTTCCTCCTCTTGATAGTAAATGGTTATTCTTTGTTTTCGAAGGAAAATAGTATAGTGCCACAGTTCCGGCAAATCGTACCGAAGTACTGGGGGAGTGCGGAGAGGGCTTTTGACGAAAAAGCGGACTTGGTGTGGTCTTCGACAGGGCGTAGACGAACAGTGTCTTTTGGTCGTTGGAAATTTTTTAATATTCCCTGTTCGGATGTCCAAAACAGGTAGCCGCGAGGAGAATACACGGTTCCCGGCTCCATTCTATTGCCGCATTTGGGACAGTTCATCGTCATAGGCCCTCCTCACAGAGTATGTTCCGCACTCCACTCCTCCTGATCGCCAAAGGCGCACTCCACGCCGTCCACCCTCCACTCTCCTTCAAATGGCCGCAGGGTGAAGCGGTAGCGGTAGTCGTAGGAGACGGGATTCCGGGTGGACACCACGGCCTTTTTGGCGGATTTCATGGTGAAGTAGACCGCAGGCTCCGGGGAACCGAAGAGATAGTCGTATTTTGCGGGCTTTCCATAGCTTCCGGCAGGTCCCCATTTCAGCAGTTTCTCCGTGCAGCAGGGGGTGACCAGCTCCAAATACCGGCGGCGGTAGTCCTCCCAAAGCGATTCCTCTGCCGGGGCCGACTGGTAAGGAGAGATTCCCGATGCCGCCTTTTCCTCCCGGAGTTTCAGGGAGCGGGCGCAGATTTCCCGCTCCAGTTCGTTCCGCTGCTTCAGCAGGGCCAGAAGCGGTGGGACAATTTCTGCCGCCATTGCTTGAAACTTTTCCGGGGTGTCTTGAAAAATCAGCCGGATATTCTCGGTCTGCTCCAATTTGCCCGCCTCCAATCTGTAACTTTCTTAAACAATAATACTATTCGTACCAAATTTTCAAGGAGAAATTTAAAAACGCACCCTGTCTCCCTCAAGAGACAGGGCGCGTGCCGCGCTCTGCGTTACCACTCTTTTTGCCGCTCCCTTACGAAAAACGGCCTCTCATGGCCCGCAGCTACGGGCCGATGGAATAACGCCCATCAAACGTCCTTGCTTACTCGCATCGTCTTTCAGCAGGAGGCTCCGAGGTGATTTTCACCGCCAGCCCCGGCCGCCTCGCACCGAAACGGCGGCTCTCTTGGCAGGGTTCTGTCCGGCTACTCGTCCTCATCCACGCCCAAATGTTGAATTCTTTCCTATAATATCATGTTTCACCGGTTTGTCAACTATCTGCGGTGAGTTTTTTTGCAGTTCATTGATAACGATAGCGCTGCGCAGTGTAGCTGTCGATACACCTTTGAAATAAATCGTAGCTGTAAAATTCCAGCTTTTGAAAACCTGGTGCCTCATGGAAGGAAACCACCTTCCGCCGGGTATCCACCCAGACGCGCCAAACCCGGTGTCCTGCGTTCTTCTGCTCGCTCAAGGCAATTCCTCCCAATCCATAAAAGTCTTCTCCATTTTATGCGATTTTCGTATAAAAATCAATATGCAATTTTCGCATATCCTAGAATGGAAAAGATTTGAAAATCAGGAAGGGGAGAGGGAACATGTACCGACGTCTGCGGGACATCAGAGAAGACCGGGATCTGCCCCAGCGGGTGCTGGCAGAACTGCTTCATGTCTCTCAGGCAACGTACTCCCGCTATGAGAGCGGGGAACTTGATATTCCGAGCGGGGCGCTGATCGCCTTGGCAAGATTTTACGGCACCAGCATTGATTACTTGGTGGGGCTGTCGGATTATCCGGATCCCTACCGGTAAATAAACGGCCGCCGGATGACTAAGGAGAGCGTGCCTGGAGCGTTTTTTTCCATTCGGAGCAGTTATTGACAGATATGGTATACTCAATATAAAGTGGCGCTGTTTCGCGGCCTGTTTGAACACAATGGTGAAATGCCTGCCGGGAGAGATTTTTTGACAAAGGGCATGTGGTATCCGTAGGGCGGCGTCGCGGCTAAGGACGGCCTGACTGCCGGGCGAGGCGGTTTTTCGTGGGAATTTCAGCGGATTACAAAAGAAATCAACGAAACGTCAGCAAAAGTATTTGCTGACCAAGTATTTTGACATGCTTCAAACAGTTTATTACGGTATTGAAAATGTGTACCGTTACCGCAGCGAACTCGCGCGGTATAAATAAAGAGCGAAACGGCCGCCGCTCCCTATGGTCAGGAGCGTGCGGAAGCAGATTAGGAGGCAGCTTATGAAAATAATTACCCTGCTGGAAAATAACGCCTGCCGTCCCGGCCTGTCGCCGGCCCGGGGACTCTCCGTTTATGTGGAAACCAAGCGGCATAAAATCCTTTTCGATATGGGCCCTGACGCCTCCTTTCTGGCAAATGCCCGTCTTCTGGGAGTAGATATTTCTGCCGTGGATATTGCCGTGCTCTCCCATGGCCACTCGGATCATGGAGGCGGCTTGACCGCGTTCTGCGAGGTAAATGACCGGGCGAAGATTTATCTCCGGCGGGAGGCTTTAGGAGCCTATTACGCTGTTCTCCCGGGACGGGAGCCAAACTATATCGGCCTCCCCCATGGACTGGAGAAGCTGTCGGAGCGGTTTGTTTTTGCTGAGAATTGCCAGGAACTGAGCCGGGGACTGCGGCTGTTCTCCGATGTGGAGGATGATAAAAGTCTCCGGGCGGTGGCGGCGAAGCTTCAGGAAAAAACCGAGGCCGGTTTTCTGCCGGATGGTTTTGCGCATGAACAGCACCTGCTGGCCGAGGAGGACGGAAAGGCGGTTCTTCTGGTTGGATGCGGGCATTTGGGGATTTTGAACACCCTGCGGGCGGCAAAAAGGCACCTTGGACGGATGCCGGACGCGGTTTTCGGAGGATTTCACCTCTTTGAGCTGGAGCCGGAGTCACCGGAAGCAAATGCGCTGATCTCCGCCACCGGCAAGGCACTTTTGGAGGGCAGCACTGTATATTATACTGGGCATTGTACCGGGGAGTGGGCCTATGACCGGCTTCACGAGATCCTGGGAGACCGCCTGCGGACCATGAACGGCGGCACGGCGGCGGTACTGTGAATCCACAAAGAGAGGAGGGCGTTCCTTATGGCTGAGCTGACCCCCATGATGAAGCAGTATCTGGATATTAAGGAAAACCACCCTGACTCCATATTATTTTTCCGCTTGGGTGATTTTTACGAAATGTTTGCCGACGACGCAAAGATCGCGTCCAAAGAGCTGGATCTGACATTGACCAGCCGTGACAAAGGCAAGCGCACAAAGCCCGAAGCAGAGCAGATTCCCATGTGCGGAATTCCCTACCATGCCAGTGAGGCCTATATCGCCCGGCTCATTGCCAAAGGCTACAAGGTTGCAATTTGCGAACAGATGGAAGATCCGGCTCTTGCCAAGGGACTTGTTAAGCGGGATATTATTCGGGTTGTTACTCCCGGCACCGTCACGGACGCCGCCTGTCTGGATGATAAATCCAGCAATTTTATCTGCGGCATCTATGTGGATTCCCACTCCGCGGGAATTACGTTTTGTGATATCACCACCGGTCGGGCTCATCTTACTTCTTTTTCCGGAAGGGAACGGATTGAGCATGTTATTAACGAATTGGGGCGCTTTTCCCCCGTCGAAGCTGTTCTCAACAGCGGCGCTTTTTCAGAGGAATCTTTGGTTGGCGTTTTGCGGGAAAAGTTTCGCTGCCGGGTGGAAAATGCCGGTGACCGGCGCTTCCTCCTGGGTGAAGCGGAAAAAAATATCCGCAGGCAGTTTGGGGATGAGGCTTGGTCCCGTCTTCCCGCTCGTGTTCCGGCAGCGGCTATGGCCCTGGGCGGTCTTCTCAGTTACCTTTATGAGACTCAAAAAACGGACCTCTCCTATATCAACGATCTGGACTATTACGAGCAAGGACGGTTTATGGAGCTCGACCTGGCCGCCCGGCGGAACCTGGAATTGACGGCCACCCTGCGCAGCAAAGAAAAAAAGGGCAGTCTCCTCTGGGTGCTGGACCGGACCCAGACTCCGATGGGAGGACGCTGCCTTCGAAGCTGGCTGGAACGGCCTCTTTTAAATGTTGCCGCCATCTGCCGCCGGAACGGAGCTGTTGCCGCGCTGGCGGAACAGACCATTGACCGGGAGGAGCTGATCTCCGCGCTGTCGGGCTTGGGAGATATGGAACGGCTGATTGGCCGCATTGTGTATGGCACCGCCGGAGGGCGGGATTTGGTATCCCTCCGCGCTGCGATTGAAAAGCTGCCGGAGGTCAAGGCGAGACTGGCTGCCTTTTCTGACCGCCGCCTTGCGGAGCTGACAGAGGAGCTGGACACCCTGGAAGATATGGGTGGGCGGATTGCCGCCGCGATTTGCGACAAGCCCCCCTTCTCCGTCCGGGAGGGGGATTTGATACGAGACGGGTTTCACGAGGAAGTGGACCGTCTAAGGCATATTCTTAAAAGCGGCAAGGGCGTTATTCCTGAAATGGAAGCCCGAGAAAAAGAGCGCACCGGCATCCGTACTTTAAAAATTGGCTATAACAAGGTTTTTGGCTACTATATTGAGGTTTCTAATTCCTTCAAGGGTCAGGTGCCGGAGACATATATCCGCAAGCAGACGCTGGCGAATGGGGAACGGTACATCACCCAGGAGCTGAAGGAGCTGGAGAGCTCGATTTTGACGGCCTCCGACCGGGTGGTGGCTTTGGAATATGAGCTGTTTACCAAACTCCGGGGGGAGATTTCCGCCGCCTCGGCACGAATACTGAAGAGTGCGGCAGCCGTTGCGGAAGCGGATGCGCTGGCTTCCTTGGCCGCTGTGGCGGTGCGGAATAATTACTGCCGGCCGGATGTGGACGAGTCCGGCGTCATTGAGATTCGGGAGGGCCGTCATCCCGTGGTGGAGCAGGTCTTGAAGGATACCCTCTTTGTGCCTAACGATACTTTCCTTGGAGAAAAAGAAAGCCGGGTGGCAATTATTACCGGCCCTAATATGGCGGGAAAGTCCACCTATATGCGTCAGGTGGCGCTGATTGTACTTATGGCCCAAATGGGAGGATTTGTTCCTGCCGCCCACGCCCGAATTGGTGTGGTGGACCGAATATTCACCCGTGTGGGAGCTAGTGACGACCTGTCCGCCGGACAATCCACTTTTATGGTGGAAATGACGGAGGTAGCGGATATTCTTCGCTGTGCCACAAAAAACTCTTTGCTGATTCTGGATGAAATTGGCCGGGGGACATCCACCTTTGACGGTATGTCCATTGCCCGGGCTGTGCTGGAGTATTGTGCAGATTCAAAGAGTCTGGGGGCCAAGACACTGTTCGCCACCCATTATCATGAGCTGACGGAGCTGGAGAACACGCTCCCTGGCGCAGTCAATTGCAATATTGCGGTGAAGACCCGGGGAGAGGAAATTATTTTCCTGCGGAAAATTCTTCCCGGCGGGGCGAACCGGAGCTATGGAATTGAAGTTGCCAAACTGGCGGGACTGCCGGAAGAGGTACTCTGCCGGGCACGCCAGGTGCTGACGGAGCTGGAGACGGAATCCGGCGCTGCGTATGCGCCGCCGTGCCGGGAAGAGGAGCAGGTTTCCATCGCCTCTCTTGGCGAGGGGGAGGTGCTGGAGGCACTCCGCCGCTGTCAGCCGGATATGCTGACGCCCATCGAGGCCATGAGCTTCCTATATGAGCTGAAGCAGAAGCTGAAACGGGGAGGCACTCATGGCTAGGAAAAAAGGAACCGGAGGCTTAACGAACCTGGAACGCTTTGGCGGCACCGTTTTTTTTGTTTTTTACCTGCTTCTGCTTCCCCTGGCAGCGGGACCTGCCCTGCGGCTTCTGGGACAGCTTCTGGGGCGGCGGCTGTCAGAGAATATGGGCAGCGCTGTTTATTATTACACGCTCTTTGCCGTGACCATGATCCTTTTTCACAGCCTGCTTGGAAAGACAACCCGCCGCTTTTTGGATGACCCGGCCTTGGCGCTTAAAACTGCCGGGATCGGCATTGTGGCCTATTACGGTCTTTGTGAGCTGGCCTCCCGTTTGGGCGGGCTGCTGTCGGACCGCACCGCCAATTTGAACGACTCCGCTATTTCCTCTCAAATTGGCAGCGCCCCTCATATGACACTGCTGATTGTGATTTTCCTGGCCCCTTTTGTGGAAGAGACCCTGTTTCGCGGCCTGGTTTTCGGGGGGCTGAAAGAAAAAAGCCGGGCGCTTGCCTATGTGGTAAGCTGTGCGCTTTTTGCTCTGCTTCATGTGTGGCAGTTCGCCGTAGTGAACCGGGACGCGGCATATTTCCTTCTGATGGTTCAGTATCTGATTCCGGGCTTAATACTGGCCTGGGCCTATGACCACTCCGGGACGCTGTGGGCCTCCATCGGCCTTCACACCGGATTGAACGCCCTGTCGGTACTGGCGGGAATTTCGTAAATACGGAGGCATAAAACACTTGAGAAGGAAGCTTTTACGATGAGTTTTTTCAATACGCTCTCGGAGATGCTGGTGCTACTCTTTGCCATCGTCTGTGGGTATGCCGCCAACCGTCTGAACATTCTGGGCGGAGAAACCGACCGAAGAATATCCAAGCTGCTGCTGACCATCACGTTGCCTTCTATGATTCTCGGGGCCGTCTGTACCGGGGATACGCTGCCGGAGACAGCGGTGGTTTTGGAAATCCTGAGAGTAGCCCTGGCGTTCTATCTGCTGGAATTTGCCTTTGCCTTTACCGTGCCGCAGCTCCTGGGAGGCACGCCGGAACAGAAGGGCGTATGGCGCTTCACTCTGGTTTTTGGAAATGTGGGCTTTATCGGCTATCCGGTGGCGGTGGCCCTCTTTGGACCGGAGGCATTGTTCTACGCTGTAATCCTGGTTCTGCCTTTTAATTTGATGGCTTTTACCTTGGGGCCGCTGATGCTGGCCGGAGCCAAACGCTTCAGTCTCCGGCAGATGTTTTCTCCCTGTGTGATTGCCTCCATTTTAGCCTTGGTGCTGGCGTTGGCCCGGCTTCGGCCACCGGAGGCAATTGGAGAGGCATTTTCATTTGCAGGCAGTATTACAGTGCCTCTGTCGCTGATGTTTGTGGGGTCTCTGCTGGCAGAGCTGCCCGCCGGGCGTCTGCTGGCTTCGCCCAGGCTGTGGATTTTAACGGCGGTGCGTCTGCTGGTTATGCCCGCCGTGCTGTTTCCCATCCTCCGGGCAATGGGAACCGATGCGCTGATTCTAGGAATTACGGTCACAGAAATGGGGATGCCCGCGGCGGTAAACGGTTCCCTCCTCTGTATGGAATACGGTGGAGATGCGGACTGCATGGCGCAGGTGACATTTGTATCCACTCTGGTTTCCATTGTAACGATTCCTGTTGTGGCGGCGTTCCTGCTCTGACGGAGCCCGGGCTGCAAAGCTCTAAAATCTGTGTACAGCGGCAAAATATGCCGGAAAGACATACGCCTGGCCTTATGTGAACAGGCCTAAGTAAAGAGAGGAGAAGGATCCATGCCCCATATCCAGCAGCTAAGCCCTCATGTAGCGGACCTGATTGCCGCCGGAGAGGTAGTAGAGCGGCCTGCCAGCGTTGTGAAAGAGCTGGTAGAGAATGCGATAGACGCCGGCGCCTCCGCCGTAGTGGTAGAGCTTCGCCGGGGAGGTATGGGTCTGATTCGAGTCAGCGACAACGGCGGCGGCATTGCTGCGGCCGAACTGCCGTCGGCATTTCTCCGGCATGCGACGTCAAAACTCCGGACATCAGAGGATTTGGGGAGGATCAGCACCCTGGGGTTCCGGGGTGAGGCGCTGGCGGCTATTTCTGCCGTCAGCCGGGTGGATATCAGCACCCGGCGGAGGAAGGACCCTGTGGGCGCAGCGCTGCACCTGGAGGGAGGGATTCCCGGCACGGTGGAGGAGACCGGCGCGCCGGAAGGCACGACAATCCTGGTCCAGGACCTCTTCTACAACACACCGGCCCGGTTGAAGTTCATGAAAAAGGACAGCGCAGAAACTGCGGCGGTTAACGGTTTAATGCAGCACTTGGCTCTTTCACATCCGGGCATTTCCTTTAAATTTATTAAAGACGGCGTGGAGTCCCTCCATACTCCCGGCGACGGGCGGCTGGATTCTGCGGTGTATGCGGCCCTGGGCCGGGACTTTGCCCGGAGCCTGATCCCGGTGGAGGGCCGGGGGGGAGATACGGTTGTTTCCGGCTTTGTTACCACTCCGCTTCAAAGCCGCGGGTCGCGGTCCATGCAGGTGTTCTTTGTCAACGGACGGTTTATTAAATCGCAGCTTCTGACCGCAGCTCTGGAGGAGGGCTATCGAAACCAGCTTATGAAGGGAAAGTTTCCCGGCTGTGTGCTGATGGTGGAGCTGCCGGTAAATTTGGTGGATGTCAATGTCCATCCGGCCAAAACGCAGGTGAAGTTTGCCCAGGAAAAGCCGGTGTTCGATGCGGTATATCATACGGTGCTGGACTGTCTTGAGAAAAAAGGAAGCCCTGCTTATAATCCGGCAGCGCACGCTTGCCCTTCGGCGGAAACTGTTCCCCGGCGGGAATTTTTTCAGACGATGGACGCTGGGACATATCGGGCCCAGGGAGCCATAACCCCGGCAAAGTCCGGAAGCCGGCCTATTTTTCAGTCCTGGGACACAGAAAGGCCTTTCGCAGGGACCAAACTTTCAGATGTAGCTTCAGAACGGCGCGCTCATCCTTTGAAAGAAGAAGGGCAGCCGCCTGCTTTGGGCGGAAAAATATTTTGCCCGCCTCCGAAAGAGGATGTGCCTGCTGCGGATTTGAGGCAGACTTCAGGAGCTGCGAAGAAAAGCCGCAGGCCTGTTGTGCCGGCCATTCCTCAGCAAGAGCAGGGTCTGCCGGACCAGGAGGTTCTGAAGTTCCAAGGAACGGTTCCCTGGCGGATTGCGGGAGAGGTGCTGCGGACATATATTATCTGCGAGAGTGGAGATGACGGGGTTTGGTTTATTGATAAGCACGCTGCTCATGAACGGATCAACTTTGACCGGCTAAAGGCCGCCCAGGAACCCCCGATGCGGCAAACTCTTCTGGTTCCCGCTGCTGTGGAGCTTGGAAAAGAGGACGGGGCATTGCTGCTGGAGCATCTCCCTCTGCTGGAGGAATTCGGTTTTCACTGCGAGGATTTCGGCGGCGGAGCCCTGCTGGTCCGGGAGATTCCGGCGGACATAGACGCCGGGGATGTAACATCTGTTCTGGAGGAGATTGCCGGGAAGCTTCGGTCCGGACGGTCTTTGGCGGAGCGGCGGGAGGAACTGCTTCATACCATAGCCTGCAAGTCCGCTATCAAGGGCGGCTGGGTCAGCGACCCGGCGGAGCTGCGGGTGCTGGTGGACAAGGTGCAAAGCGGCGAGATAAGATACTGCCCCCATGGACGGCCCGTTGCGGTAAAATTGACAAAATACGAGCTGGAAAAGATGTTTAAGAGGTCATAGGAAGAGAGTTTTGGCGAGAGGAATTCCGCAAGGCACTGCCTCTGGTGCGATACTGTTCAGGACAGCGAGTGCCTTGACGCTTTTGCAATGCCAAAGCGTTAAGAAACATGCCGGTGGGCTGAAACCCTTGCCGGATCGGGAGAGAACGTCTGCAATTACAATGGTTTTGGAGAAACATTCATATGAAATTACTATTCGTTGACAGTTGTATTAGCCTGCGGGGCCCGGAGTCCCGGACCCGAATCCTGGCGGATGCCTTTTTCTCCGCTTTTCGGGAAACGCACCCGGATGCGGAAATTGAGACGGTGAATGTGGAGGAGCTTGCCCTGAAGCCCTTTCTTCTTCCGGCTTTAGAGGAACGGGAGGCCCTGGCCTCTGTTGGGGCCTTCGACGCGCCGGTGTTTGATTTGGCCCGGCAGCTCCGCCGGACAGATGCGGTAGTTGTGGCCGCCCCCTTTTGGGACTTGAGCTTTCCCTCCGCCCTTCGGGTTTATATCGAGTATATTTCCGCCTGCGGCCTCACCTATCACTACGAGGCTGACGGATGCCACGGGGACTGCAAAGCGGAGCGGCTGGCCTTTCTCACCACCGGGGGGGACTTCGAGGCGGCGGACAGCCTGGGGGTTTTGTATTGGAAACAACTGGCGGCCATGTTTGGGATTCCCCGGTTTGACTACGTGTTTGCCGAAGGGCTGGATGTAGACCCCTCCAAAGCTTCTGAAATTATGAGAGAAGCCTGTGAAAAAGCCCGTCGGCTGGGGCATGAGTTCTGATATGGGCCGGAAGATTGTCTGCGTTGTGGGACCTACTGCCTGCGGAAAGACGGCCCTGGGCATTTTGCTGGCAAAAAAGCTGGGCGGCGAAGTGGTTTCCGCCGATTCCATGCAGATATATAAGGGGATGACGATTGGGACAGCCGCTCCAACCGAAGAGGAGATGGATGGTGTGCCCCACCATATGATTGCTGTGGCGGACCCGGCGGAACAGTGGTCTGCGGCCCGCTATGCCCAGGAGGCTATCCCCGTCATCGACCGTATTTTGGAGTGTGGGAAGCTGCCCATTCTGGTGGGAGGCACCGGATTGTGGCTTGATGCGGTGGTCCGGGGACACGGTTTTGCGGCGGGGTGCGCCGGGGGAGCCGTGAGGAGGGAATTGGAAGAGCGTCTTGCGGAGAAGGGGATCGCCTCCCTGCTCGCAGAGCTTCAAGCCGTAGACCCAGAGGCGGCGGAACGACTGCACCCAGCGGATGAGAAGCGGATTTTGCGGGCTCTGGAGGTTTATCGGGAGACAGGACGGACCATTACAGACCATAACCGGGAAACGGCGGCCCTGCCTCCCCGGTATGACGCTATTTGGATTGGCCTACGGTTTGCGGACCGGGAAGATATGAAACGCCTGATTGATGAAAGAGTGGACAAAATGGCAGAGACGGGACTGCTGGCGGAGGTTCGCCGGCTGCTCAGCCGGGGACTGCCCAGGAATGCCACCGCTCTTCAGGCGATTGGATATAAGGAGTTTTTAGGTGTGCTGGAGGGAACAGCCACAGAGGCAGAAGCCTTGGCGGAGATAAAGCTTCGCTCAAGGCAGTATGCCAAGCGGCAGTTAACCTGGCTGCGGCGGAATCCGGCCATCCACTGGATTTCCTGGGAAAAAAAGCGGGATTTTGCCTGGGCCCTACAGGTTTCGACGGAAATTCTCTCTGCTGCGGGCGTATCCTAAAGCTGGCGGACGATCTGCCCGGAACCCCTTGCCCGGGCGCCATTGTCCTGCCAAACTACACACAAGCCCTTCTTTCGGGAAGGCGCGGACAAAGAAAAAGGAGCGGACGATATGCAGAACAAGACAAACCTTCAGGACATTTTTCTCCTTCGGGCCAAACGGGACCGGATGCCTGTCACTATGTTTTTGATGAATGGCTTTCAAATGCGGGGAATTATCACCGGCTTTGATCCATTTGTAGTGGTCCTTGACAGCGAAGGGCGCCAGCAGGTGATTTACAAACACGCTATTTCCACCATCGCACCCAGCCGCCCGGTAACGCTGACGGAGGAGGAATAAGGCCCCGCCCGACGGCGGAGACAGGGTACATAAGAAGGCTATGAGAAAGAAAAAAAGCAGTTTTGGGATAAAGCTGTTGATGGCCGCCCTCTTTATGGCGGTAGCGGCGTATTTTGCTATTCAGGCATTTCAATATCTGGATGATCCGCTTGTCATTACCCTGGCCTACAGCTATGAGGCAGAGACTGCGGAGGACGTGACGGGATATGTCGTCCGCAGGGAAAGGGTTTTGGAGGATGACAGCGGGGGCCTTCTCCGTATTCAGCGGGCAGAGGGAGAGCGGGTGGCTGCCGGAGGAACGGTGGCTTCGGTCTACGCGGATCAGGCATCCTTGGACCGGCAAACGGAGATTGACTATCTGGAAAGCCGGCTGGAACAGCTTCAATATGCTCAGGATCTGGCTTCCGCAGCGGAGACTACCCGGAAGCTGGATGCTCAGATTACTCAAAACCTGCTGGAGTACCGGCGTTTTGTGACGGCGGACAGGCTCTATGACGCAGAGGGTACAGCGCTGGAGCTCCGGGCCCTGGTGCTGAAGCGGGACTACAGTGATACTGGAAGCGAAGACATAAACCTCCAGCTTCAAAACTTGGGTGCGCAGCTTCTGAGCCTTCGTTCTCAGTCCGAGGGAACTGTCCGGCGGATTACCGCTCCTGAGGCGGGGCTTTATTCTGCCGAGGTAGATGGATTTGAGACCGTGCTGACACCGGAAGTATTGGAGGAGCTGACGCCGTCCCGGCTTTCCAGCCTGACAGCGGACACTGCGGCAGTATCGCAGGTAGGCAAGCTGGTGTTGGGAGATGAGTGGTATTATGCCGCTGTTCTCTCTGCGGAGGATGCCTTGGCGCTCCAAGCCCGGCAGGCGGAGCTGCGGAGAACCCAAGGGGTGCAGGGAGGTCAGCAGACGCTGCTTCTCCGCTTTTCCAAAGGGGTGGACCGGGATCTGCCGGTAACTCTGGAATCGATCGGCGTTCGGGAGAATGGCCGGGTGGTGGCAGTCTTTCGGGGGAATGCTTACCTCCGGGAACTGACGCTGCTGCGCCAGCAGCGGGCACAAATTATCACCGGAACTATCACCGGAGTTCGGGTGCCAAAAGAGTCCCTCCGGGCGGAACGGGCTGCGCAGGATGAAACCGGGGCGTCAATAGGCGGAAATGTCACAGGTGTATACTGCATGGTGGGGCGCAAGGCCCGCTTCAAGCCGGTGGAGGTGGTTTACAGCACCGACAGCTTTGTGTTGGTCCAGTCTGCCTCGGATAAGGAGGAGCTGCGTCTGCGGCCGGGGGAGCAGGTGATTGTATCCGCCCGGGGATTGTACGATGGGAAGGTGCTGCAATAGGAGTGCCTGTGCCGTGCTGTTTGGAGCGGCTGCGCGGGAAACGGCGGGTTATCCCGAATTATAGATTATAGAAAGAGGCTGCACATATGTCTATTGCTGAAAATATTGCCCAGGTTCGGGCGAACATTGCCGCCGCTGCCGGAGCGGCTGGAAGGAAGCCGGAAGATATCCTTTTGGTAGGAGCCAGCAAAATGAATGATGCCGCCGCCTGCCGGGAGGCCATTGCCGCAGGCATTGACGCCCTGGGGGAAAATCGGGTGCAGGAAATGACAGGAAAGCTGGCGGAAAGCGCCTACGATGGAGCTCCGCTTCACTTTATCGGACACCTCCAGCGAAATAAAGTGAAGCAGGTAGTGGGAAAGGCGGAGCTGATTCAGTCGGTGGGTTCTCTGGAGCTGCTGGAGGAGATTGAAAAGACCGCTGCCCGGCTGGAGATGGTTCAGGATGTTTTGCTGGAGGTCAACATCGGTGAAGAGGCGGCTAAAAGCGGATTTTTTCCGGAGATGATTTTCTCCGGGGCTCAGGCAGCCCTGGAGAGAAGCCATATCCGGGTGCTGGGGCTGATGACAATTCCTCCCGCCGGTGTGGACCGGGAAGACAATCTCCGTTATTTTGACAAAGTTCGGGCTCTTTTTATTGACATGAACGAGAAATTGTTTCATAATGATCTCAGACACCTGTCTATGGGCATGAGCGGCGATTACGAGGACGCCATCCGCGCCGGAGCCACCATGGTCCGTGTGGGGACCGCTATCTTTGGCAGCCGGCATTACACATAACATAAAAAATGGGAGGTACGCCATGAGTATACTGGACGAGCTGAAAAAACTCACGCATCCCTACGAGGACGAGGATGAGGAAGTAGACGAGTTTGATGACGAGCCTCAGAGCCGTGATTTGTTTGAGGAGCGCCGTTCCAAGTTCGATGACCGCCGCGGCAAGGTAGTGAATATTCACGCCACCACCCAGCTGAAGGTGGTTTTGGTGAAGCCGGAGCGGTTTGAAAACGCCTCTGAGATTGCCGACCAGCTGAAGGACAAGCGGACCGTGGTGCTGAATTTGGAGTCCACCAATAAAGATGTGGCCCGCAGGCTGATTGATTTTCTCTCCGGCGTTGCGTATGCCGGTGAAGGCAAAATCAAAAAGGTGGCCGCCAACACTTATATTATCACGCCCTATCACGTGGACATTGAGGGCGATTTGATTGATGAGCTGGAGAATAACGGACTGTATTTCTGATTGGCCGGGGGACATGCTTTTTGTCCGGCGCCCTTTCGGATGGGAGGCAGACCTTGAAGCCTAAGGGGAGGATTTGCGACTATGCTGACACCGCAGGAGGTTTCCGCCCGCTCTTTTACCAAGACGATGATGGGCGGGTACAACATGACCATGGTGGACGAGTTTTTGGACGAGCTCACCGATGATTACACATCTCTCTATAAAGAGAACGCCTCACTGAAAGCCAAGATGAAGGTCTTGGTGGAGAAGGTGGAGGAATACCGGGCCACGGAAGACTCTATGCGGGCCACACTTCTTACCGCTCAGCGGATGGCAGATTCCATTGTCAAGGAAGCCGAGGCGAAGCGGGATGATATTCTCAAGCAGGCGGAATCTGCCGCCCGTGAAAAACTGGACGGCTATCGCAAAGAAGCGGAGCGGTGCGGCAGGCGCCTTCAGCAGGGGCAGGAGGAAATGCAGCGGTTTCTCTCAGAAAGTCGGGCCCTTTGCGAAAAGCAGATGCGCTTTTTAGAAGAGTTTCCTAACCTCCAGGTGGAAGCTGATGGAGCAGAGGCAATTGAGGTAGAGGAAATCGAAGAGAAAATTTTGGCCGCAGGGGAGGCGGAGTCTGCCCCGCCGGAAATGGAAGCTCCCCCGGTTCAGACCGTTCCGGAGCCTCAAACGGCGTTTCAGGCTTCTCAAGCAGAAGCGCCGCAGGAAGAACCTGAGCCGGAAGCGGCAGACCTGGCCGCAACCCAGCGGGTGAACATCAACAAATTGAAATTTGGACCCAACTACCGGAGTGCGGCAGACTGAAAAGCTGCCTTCGCGACTGGGTAATGTCTCGAAGGGAGAGTAAGTCCCATGACCGGCCAGCAGCCTATTCTTGCGTTTTTGTATGACTTTGATAAAACCCTCTGTACCACAGATATGCAGGACTATGCGTTTATCCCCAGCCTCGGTATGACCCCGGCAGAGTTTTGGGCCAAAGCCAATGACTTTGGCCGCCGTAACCGAATAGACGGGATACTGGCTTATATGTATATGATGCTTCAGGAGGCGGAGCGGAAGTCTCTGCCCTTTACCCGCAAGGATTTAGTGGAAAAGGGCAGAAAAATTGAGTTCTTTCCCGGAGTGAGAGAATGGTTTGGGCGAATCAATGAATTTGGCAGCAGTCAAGGCGTTCAAGTGGAACATTACGTGATCTCCTCCGGCCTTCGGGAAATTATCGAGGGGTCTTCTGTCAGCGGTGAGTTTAAGGAGATTTACGCCAGTGAGTTTTACTATGACGAGACCGGGCAGCCTGTCTGGCCAAAGCTGGCGGTAAATTTTACGGCGAAAACCCAGTTTGTTTACAGGATTAACAAGGGTGTTCTGGATGTCTCTGACGACAGGACCCTCAACGATTCCATGCCGGATGACAGCAAGCGGGTGCCATTTTCCAATATGATTTACATCGGAGACGGCCTTTCTGACGTGCCGTGTATGAAAATGATGCGCGCCTATGGAGGGCAGGCTATCGCCGTCTATCAGAATTCCAATCGCCCCGGCGTGGAAGACTTATTGGTTAAGGGCCGGGTGGACTTTATTTTTCCGGCGGATTACCGAGAGGGTACCGGATTGGATTTGACGGTAAAACGTATCATTCAAAAAACAGCCATTGCTGACCGGCTGTGGGAGGAAAATCTTTATCAGCTCCGGTATATCGGAGGAGACACCCTTCCGGATCAGGTAGAGCTGTTTTGACATTTTTATGGGAAACATAGAGACCGCCTTTTTTGGGCGGTCTCGTTTTGTTCTAAGCGGCAGCATTTTCCGCCGGCCTCTTCCCTTGCAGAGCCTTGCAAATCCTGTCTCTTCGTGATAAGATAAGCTCAAAACTGGAGGGTTGCGCTTTGTGCTTTGCTTGAGGGGTGCGGCTGCCGGGTACTTTTCTTCGCAGGGGGTTAAAAATTTGCAAAATCTGTCGGCAGATTTTGCAAAGATGTGCTCTGCTTGGCAAAGGAGCCTTCCGCTACGAGCAGTTTACCAATTTTTCGCAAACCATATCTGTGTCCGCAAAAAATAAAGAGGAGGGACTGTCTATGAAGCGCATCAGCAAGGAAAACTATTATTTGGATATTGCTGAAACTGTCCTGGAGCGGGCTACCTGCCTGCGGCGGGTTTATGGAGCTATTATCGTGAAAAATGATGAGATTATTTCCACAGGATACAACGGCGCTCCAAGGGGACGGATCAATTGCGTAGATATGGGGTATTGTTCTCGAGAAGCTCTTCAGGTTCCCAGAGGAGAGCGCTACGAGCTTTGCCGCAGCATACATGCCGAGGCGAACGCCATTATTTCCGCCGCCCGGCGGGATATGGTGGGAGGAACCCTGTATCTGGTGGGACGGGATGTACGGACCGGAGAACTGCTGGAAGACGCTACTTCCTGCTCTATGTGCCGCCGTATGGTGATTAACGCCGGTCTGAAACGGGTAGTTATCCGGCTGACAAAAACAGAATTTGACGTCGTGCCGGTGAGCAGTTGGATTGCCGAAGACGACGCTGCGGTTTCTTCCGATTCTGTGTGAAAAAAGCGAGGAGTCCGGCGGCTCTGCCGCTGTGGCGATACGTTCATAAAAAGCGCTTGAAAGATATTCTGCATTTTGCTTTTCGGCAGAAAGATTTGGACAGTGAAAACCGAAATTCCTTTTAGAGAAAAGGGAGGGGCTTTTTTGAAAGCGGGACTTGTCACCTTCTATCATCTGCATCACTATGGAGCGCAGCTCCAGGCCGCAGCCACTCAGCGGGTCTTAGGGACATTGGGCTGGGATTGCGATATCATTGATTATTTTGTTAACCAGGACAATCGCATTCTGAAGCCCCCAACCACATTGGGGCAAGCCGCTGGAGATATTCACAGCGCCCTTTGCTATCAGGCCCTGCGAAAACGCTGGCAGCGTTTTGAAGACTTTTCCAAAGCTCACTTGAAGCTGACATCCCGTCGCTATGGGAGCTGGAAAGAGCTGCAGGAGGCGAAGCTGCCGTATGATCTGCTGATCTCCGGAAGTGATCAGATTTGGAATCCCGGAATTTTCCCTGGAGGGCGGTTTGATCCTGTTTTTTTTGGTACTTTTTCCCCTGCGCGAAAAATCGCCTATGCTCCCTCCTTTGGCTCGGCGCATATTTCGGAGGAAGTGGAGGCGGAATTAAAGGGATACCTTGAAGGTTTCTCGCATATCTCCGTGAGGGAACGGCGGGGCCGGGAAATTGTCGGAAGAGCTTCCGGCCAGGAAGCGGCGGTAGTGCTGGACCCTACGCTGCTGCTGACGGCGGAGGAGTGGTCTGCGCTGGCATCGGAGCGAATGATTCCGGGCAGCTACATTCTCTGCTACTGCATTTCCCGCCCAGGAGCACTGGAACCGTATATTCAGCGGCTGGCGGAGGAGACGGGACTGCCGGTGATTCAGCTCTGCGGCGCCCGGCGGAAGGTTCATCCCAAGGCAAAGATGATTTTCGACGCCGGCCCGGCGGAATTTTTGAGCCTCTTTCAAAATGCTGCTTATGTCTGTACAAATTCCTTTCACGGCACAGTGTTCTCCATTCAATTTCAAAAGCCGTTTTTTACCGGCGTATCTCCTGCCGAGCTGGCGGAACCGGAACACTCCCGGACATTCAGCCTTTTAGCGTCCCTGGGCCTTATAGAGCGAATCATCGGCAAGGGAGATACTGCGGAATTGCGGGATGATCTGGATTGGCCCGCTGTGGAAAAGCGTTTGGAAGCTGCCCGGCGGAATTCCGTGGCCTATTTGAAAGCTGCCCTGGCAAATGAACCCTATCAAACGCGTACTGCGGAGACGGACAGCAGGCCCGCTTTAGCGGACAGGACGCACTGCACCGGCTGTTCAGCCTGCTGCGGTGTCTGCCCAAGGGATGCGATTTCTATGGTGAGCGATAAGGAGGGTTTTTCTTTTCCCCTTGTAGACATGGAAAAGTGTGTTCACTGTGGAATCTGCACTGCCGCCTGTCCGATGCTCCATCCCAGAGAGAAAAAACCTCTTCCGGCCGTTTTTGCCGCATGGAACCGGGACAGTAATATCCGGCGGGATTCTACCTCCGGCGGCGCTTTCTCCGCTTTGGCGGATTATGTGCTGGAGGATGGCGGCGTGGTCTTTGGGGCGGCCCTGGATGGGCGGCAGCATCTTCGGCACATTGCTTGTTTCCGAAAAGAGGACCTGTGGCGGCTCCGGGGAGCCAAGTATGTTCAAAGCGACTTGGACGGCGTATTTCAGGCTGTGAAAAAATGCCTGGAGACCCGGCATGTGCTTTTTTCCGGAACTCCCTGTCAAGTGGATGGGCTGTACCGTTATCTGGGCGGCCGCCCGGAGAACCTCACGACCTGCGATCTGGTTTGCCAGGGAGTTCCTTCACCTGGCGTGTGGGAGAAGATGGTCCGCTATATCGAAAAGAAGAGGGGCCGGGAGCTGCAGGCCGTGCGTTTCCGCAATAAAGTAGAGGGCTGGAAAAACAGCCATTTTACCGCTGTCTATGACGACGGCACAGTGGACACGCATCCGTTATTTCAAACGGAATATGGGCGTGCCTTTGGACGTGCGCTGTTCTTGCGGCCCTGCTGCTATCACTGCCCATATGCCTGCATGAACCGGCCGGGAGATTTTACACTGGGGGACTTATGGGGTCTCGCCTCCGGTGAACTGCCGGACCAGCAGCAAAAAGGCATCAGTCTGCTGTTGGTGAACACATCTCACGGCAGCCACATTTTTGATCAGCTGCCACTCAGCCGTCAGCCTTTTTCTATGGAGCGCGCTATCGCCGGAAATCCCCGGCTGGCTTCCCCTATTGCCCAGCCGCCTGAACGGGCCGCCTTTTTTGCCGCTTACGCATTGGAACCCTTTGAACAGGTGATTCACAAGTTTTGCGCTCTGCCGCCGCTGCCGGTTCAGGCGGCGGGAAAGCTGCTCTCTCCGGAAATGAAAACAAAGCTTCGGCAGCTTTTGAAGAAGTAACCCCAAGTCTACTGTCAGCGCCCCTCTGCCCTTTAAGCGGACGAAGGGGCGCTGCTTAAGGTTTGGATGGTATTAAGGAACCACTGAATTAGGCCTTGTTTGAAAATTGGCGGAATGCCCGGCGGCGAGAGATTTTTTTGCCAATCAAGGCAAATTTTTGCAGGCGGGCTGCCGCCCGGCAAGAAAATTTAACGCTGAGCGGCGGAAAAAGATCCGCTGTTTGGGCGTTTTGACATTTTTCAAACAAGGCCTAATCCCCGCACAGGTCTTGCCGCCAAATTTTCGGTCTGAACTGCGTTAAAAAAACCTTGAAATCCGCCAGGATTCCTGTGGTTTTTTGCCTTGTCAGACAAAAAATTTGGCTGGCAATCCCCACACGTTGATTGATTCAGTGGTTCCTTAATTTTACTCTATCAGCAGTTCTTTAAAGTTTTGTTCCTTTTTTGGCAGCAGTTCCCGCTGTTGAAGAAATACCTTCTTTGTCAAGCTCACGCACCGGTGAACCTGCGCTCCGCATACCGGCATGCGGAAGTATTCCGGCTGAAATACTTCAGACAAGCAGTTTGCGGTTTTGCAGCCCATATAGTCAATGCGTTCGCAAAAGAAGGAACTACTTCTTCTTTTATTTGCAATTCCGCTCCAAAATTCCCCGGATTTTCTCCGCCTGCTCCGCCGTCAGGAGGGCCTGCCCTGCCTCGCAGCGAACGTAATGGTCCGACAGATTCACACCGTAGCCGTTTCCAAACTCCGTATCCACGGTGAACTCGGGGAGGCACCTGCAAATTGCTTCTGAGTTGTAGGCCAGGTTGATGACGATATCCGTCAGGGCTACGGAGTCATCCCCCCAGAAAGAATAGGTCTCCCCGTCCAGTGTCACCTCCGTGACCGTGTTGCCGCAATAGCCCGTCACCGGGTTCTCCACCGTCTGGGGCTCCGCCGCCGGAGCGTGTACCTCCCGGCCAAAGGTCCAGCCCAGCTCCTCCAGAGCCGCCAGCGTCTCCTCCGGGATATCCTCCAGCGTTCCCTCCTCCAGCTGTTCCCACGCATAGGCCCTGGTCTGGGCAGGATAGGTCTCATTCACACCATCATGGGTCACCCGGATACGGTCACCGCTGCGATATCCCGCCCAGGGGTCATTCCCTTCCGCCTGAACGGAGAGGGCTATGGGCGTTCTGTCCTCCGTCACCAGTAAGGCTGTGCCGTTCTCTGCCAGCAACAGGCGGCCCTCCGTTTCCATCCGCTCCGGCTCCGCCGCCGGGGCGGCGCAGGAGGACAGCAGGAGCGCCAGGGCGCAGATCAAAATTCCGATCCGTTTCACAAGTCATACCTCCTTACGAAATCATCTCGCTGCCCACGCTGTAGCCCGTCCAGGTTCCTCCCTGGGGCCACATGGCGGAGCAGTCGTAAAGCAGGTACGCCCCCAGGGGGGACCGCCACTTCTCCGCGTTGAAGAACAGAACCGAAAACGTAGAGTAAGTCTTCCCCTCGTGGTCCTCGTTGGGCTTGATGGAGAACAGGCATCCGTCCTCCCACTGGTACAAGGGGGAGGTGTCCTCACCGTCCTCCGGCGCGGGGGTGCTGATGGGGAAAACGGTGAAATAGCCCTGGTCCCTCAGCTCCTCGAATGTCCCTGTCACCACCTCCACGCCGTGCATCTCCCCGAAGCGCCACGCCAAGGCGGCTTTTTCGCTCTCCGCCAGCTCTCCGGGGGCCCGGGACAGGTCCAGTCCGGCTATGGCGATGTCCTCATTCAGCCCCTTGTCCTTCTCCCAGATGTCATCCAGCACCTGAAGATACAGTCCGCAGAGGTCATACGTGGTCCCCATGGGATTCTTGCTTTGCCCCTGGGACCAGGCGGAGACGGAATAGACGTCCCCCAACTGGGCAGGAAAACTCTCCGCCACAAAGCCGTTGAAGGCCACATCCACCGGCATCCCATCCTCCAGGACCGAGGGAGCCGCCGCTTCCCCGTCCAGGGTTACGGCCACGTCCTTCACATTCAGCCGGTAGACCCCGGTTCCCCCGTACAGGCCGCCCTCCAGCTCCGCCAAAAGCAGGTTCCCATCCTCCGCCCCGTCCACAATCCGGCAGGTGAGAATTGTGGGCTCCTCATCCTTTGCCAGGGAAGGGCCGGACGGGGTTCCCTCTCCTTCGCCGGAAGGGGCTTCCGGGGTCTGAACCGCCGTTCCGGAAGCGGGGGCCGGGTCCTCCGGCGGTTTCGCCGGGGCGCAGGCTGTCAGCAACAGGCAGAGACCCAGGACAGATACGGATTTCCAGAACTTCATAAAACCGCCTCCTTTTCCGGTTTAGTCGGAAAAAAAGGCGGTTTGGTTCCCGGATTGTCAGGTTTTTTTCAGTTTCCGCAGGACCATGCCTGCCATTCCCCCCGCCAGGGCAGGGACGCCTGCCATACCGGCATGAAACAAAGCTGTGTAGTTATACAGCAGGAACACATGGGGCAGGGTCAGGAGCGCGCACGCCGCCGGGTAGAGAAGCCACCAGCGGGGAAGCCGGGTCCCCAGAGGACAGGCGCTGGAAAAGCAGAACAGCGGAAGGAGGAGAAAGGGGTAAAAAATCCCCGTCAGCACCGGAAAATCCCGGGCGTCTGCCAGCCGCAGTCCGGGGGGCAGCAGCAGCTCCACCGCCGCTGCCAGAAGCAGGTATGGGACCAATGTCCTCCAGGACGGTTCCGCCATGTTCAGTCCAGAAGATTTCCGAATTGCCCGCACGTCTGCCTGCCACTCAAAAAACCGGACGGACCATTTCAGTACATAGCACAAAAGCAGCAGTCCCAGCAGGCACAGCCAGCTCTCCCGCATAGGAAACCACCGGCACCGCCAGCCCGCCAGCGAGAACACCGCCGCCGTTCCCAGAAAGTGGGTCCCGGACCAGAGCAGAGTCCGCCGCTCTACGAGGAAGGGGACATCCATAGTGTTCAGCGCCGCACCTAAAAGACCGGACCAGAAAAACTGGACCAGCGCTGCCGTTACCGGGCTTCCGTACACCTGCGCCATGGCTTCGGGCACCACCAGCAGGGTCCCGTCCTCCGGCCTGGGGATGGTGAAAGCATTTCCCGCTACAAACACCAGGTACACCAGCACAATTCCCCAGGGGAAGCCCGCCTTGGCCCGCCGGAGAAATTCCCGCCGGATGCTTCTATTTTCGCTCATATCCCCAGCACCTCCTTAATTTTCTTCACGTACCGCCGGGAGACATAGGTGGTCACGCCTCCCTCCAGGGCTACTCGGATGGTCCCGGACAGGCTCAGGTCCAGGGCCGTTACCCGCTTCCAGTTGACGATTTCCGAGTGGGACACCCGGACAAATGTCTTTCGGTCCAGCCGCTCCTCCAGCTGGTAGAGCCGCAGGCGGACGGTATAAATCTCTCCGCCCAGGGCCTGCATCCGGACATCCTTGTCCTCGCCGTAGAAGCGCAGGACCTCCGCGGGGTCCAGGGGCACGGCGGAGCCCTCTCGGAAGCCCGTCAGCCGCTGCGGTTCCTCCAGCCGCCGCAGGAGGACGGCCAGCTCCTCCGTTTCTCCCGGGGACAGCACCTTTACCAGCAGTTCTTTCAGGGCCGGGTCCAGGGTCACGTCAATTTTCAAAGCACCCGCCTCCTCTCTGCCCTCAGTATACCCAAAGAGCGCCCCGCCGTCCAGACTCTCCGGACCATCGGTGGCGGAGCGGGGACGGACGGTCAAAGCGCCTCCGCCGCCGGAAGGGCGGAGGAGGCGCTTGTTTACGTGGGAGGCCGCAGCCAGTCCGGGTATTCGCCGGGGATGTCAAAGAGCATGTACGCGGCGCCGGATTTTTTCAGTTTCGGGAAAAAGGAAACAGTATTTTCCTCGCTGTCAAAGAGGTACACGCCGTCCCGGTTTTGCAGGACGCAGAAGGTCCGGCCTGCTTCGGAGCGGAGGGCGTACCGCCCCTCGCCCAGGTCCTGGCAGGTCCCGTCGTCCAGGACGCCCTCCGTCTGGGTATAGCGGCAGAAGCGGTTCTCTCCGTCAAAGATCAGGTAGGTTCCCAAGCCCATGGAGGCGTCGGTGCAATAGGTGCCCCGCAGATGGGGCAGGGGGGCATGTCTTTGTTGATAGAGATAGACGTTGGCGATCAGGGAAATCATCAGCCCGGCTCCCAGGACCAGGATGGTCCATTGGGAGGCGGTCAGCTTCTGCCGCATAAAGCTCCCTCCTTTTTCTTTCATGGCTCTATGTTACCACGTTTTCCTCCCCGCCGCAAGCGGGGGTGCTGCACGTCAAAAGGAGCGGCCCTACAGGGTATTCCCCCAAAAATTTCCTGTGCTTTTATAAAAATCCCCTTGACAAGTCCGAAACTTCTGCTATACTAAGCAATAGATTAATAAGATAAATTTTTGCTTATACGGAGGTGGGCCATGACCAAGCGGGAACGGCAGCTGCTCAACTGGATTGAGGAAAATCCCCTCATCTCTCAGAAAGAGCTGGCGGATAAGGCGGGGATTACCCGTTCTTCCGTCGCCGTGCATATCTCCAATCTGATGAAAAAGGGTTATATCACCGGCAAGGGCTACATTGTCCAGACCGCCCCTTATGTCACCGTTGTCGGAGGGGTCAACGTGGATATCGGAGGCCGGCCGGCGGCAGCGCTGGTAGCCCGGGACTCCAATCCCGGCGCAGTCCATTCTTCTCTGGGCGGTGTGGGCCGGAACATTGCCCACAATATGGCCCTTCTGGGTCTGGATGTCCGGCTGTTGACTGCCTTCGGCGACGACCTGAATGCCCAAAAGGTGGCTGCCAGCTGCGGCGAGCTGGGCATTGATATCTCTCAGTCCCCCATCATTTCCGGCGGGAGGACATCTACCTATCTCTTCATCAGTGATGAGCATGGCGACATGGCCCTGGCAGTCAGCGATATGGAAATCTATCAGCACCTGACTCCCCAGGCTCTGGCCCAACGTCACAAACTGCTGGATACCAGTCAATTGGTAATCATCGACACCAATATCCCGGAAGAGAGCATTGTCTGGCTGGCAGAAAATTGTGCCGCGCCCCTATTCGCCGATCCGGTTTCCACCGCCAAAGCCCCTAAGCTGAAGCCTGTTCTGGGCTATCTTCACACCTTGAAGCCCAACCGTTTGGAGGCAGAGCTCCTCTCCGGTGTGCCTATTACCGACAGTGAGAGCCTGAACCGGGCCGCTGACGCGCTTCTGGAAACAGGCCTTCGCCGTGTGTTCATTTCGCTGGGGGCGGAAGGGGTATTTGCGGCAGACCACAACAGCAGAATTCAGCTTCCCTGCCTCCCGGCGGAACTGGTGAACGCCACAGGCTGCGGGGATGCTTTCATGGCTGCCATCGCTTGGGCCTATCTTCAGGGTACGGATCTTGCGGATACTGCCCGTGCCGGTCTTGCCGCCTCCTCCATCGCCATGGCCAGCCGTGAGACCATCAATCCTTCCATGGGTGAGAAAGCCCTGACCGCCCTGCTCCGGTAGCTCCCGGTTGACAGCAGTTATCTTAAATTTTTATAATTTTTAATTTGGAGGTTTTTATTATGAACGTGAACAGGTATCTGGACATCGCCCCCGAGGTCAAGGAAGCTTTGGCTGCCGGAAAGCCCGTAGTGGCTCTGGAATCCACCATTATCTCTCACGGAATGCCCTATCCTCAGAATGTGGAAACCGCTTTGAAAGTGGAATCCATTATCCGTGAAAACGGGGCGGTGCCCGCTACCATCGCGGTTCTGGGCGGGCGTTTGAAGGCCGGCCTCTCTCCGGAGGAAATCGACTACTTGGGCAAGACCGGAGCGGGCGTGGCCAAGGCCAGCCGCCGGGATCTGCCGGTCCTGGTGGCCCAGGGGAAGGATGGGGCCACTACCGTCACCACCACTATGATTATCGCCCATCTGGCGGGAATCCGGGTCTTCGCCACCGGCGGCATCGGCGGCGTGCATCGTGGAGCGGAGACCACCATGGACATCTCCGCCGACCTGGAGGAGCTGGCCCGGACCCCCGTTATGGTGGTCTGCGCAGGCGCCAAGTCCATTCTGGACCTGGGGCTGACCCTGGAGTACCTGGAGACCCACGGCGTGCCTGTTATCGGCTACGGCACCGAGGAGCTCCCTGCCTTCTACACCCGGAAGAGCGGTTTTGCCGTGGACTACCGCATCGACAGCCCCGCGGATTTGGCGAAAGCGTTCTATGTCAAGCAGGATATGGGTCTGGGCGGCGGCATGCTGGTGACAAACCCCATTCCGGAGGAGTATTCCATGGATGCGGACGTCATCAATAAGGCCATTAACGACGCGGTGGATGAAGCTAAGGCGAAGGGCATCCACGGTAAGGAAACCACCCCCTTCCTGCTGGCGAAGATCAAAGAGCTCACCGGCGGCAGTTCCCTGGACAGCAACATTCAGCTGGTGTTCAACAATGCCCGCCTGGCCGCAAAGACGGCGGCGGAGCTGGCGAATCTTGCTAAAAACTGAAATCTGTGTTAAAATGGACTGGCTGAGATTTTCAGCCAGTCCATTTTTTCGAGGCGAGGTATACATATGAATATGACACTTTTATCCGCCGGGTCCCAAGAAAAGCCTGTAGTTCTGCCCGAGGCTCATAATGATTTCCTGTGGGCTTTTATCGGTTCTCCCTGGGGACTTCTGACCTGTTGGCTGATTCTCATCAACGTCATTGCGTTCTTCGCCTTCGGTCTGGACAAGTGGAAAGCCAAGCGGAAGGAGAAGAAGGAGTCCGTCCGCCGCATCCCTGAAAAAAATCTGCTTCTGCTTGCGGCGGCGGGGGGAAGCGTTGGGGCTCTGCTGGGCATGAAGGTTTTTCACCACAAAACCCTTCATAAAAAATTCCGGTTTGGTATTCCTCTGATTTTGGCCCTCCAGGTGACCATTTCCTTTGGCCTTTGGCTGTATTTTCACACGATTTGATAAATACCCATTAGGCTTCGGAAACAAGCGGCATGCCGCTTTCTCCCTTGAGAAAAATACTGGGAAGAGCTTTTCCGGAAAATCCTTTTAAACAGACGGTACGGCTGTGTAAAGTAATTATGATTTGAATAAGGCAGCCCTTGTCTTTTCGCTCTTTTTTACTTATAATTATTTTAGGTGGGTAAAAATTTTTCGCCGCCGGTTGTTCCATTGCTTTTTCAAACAACGTATAAGTGCTGTCAACATGCTTCACCGGCAGGTGTTTTTGGACGAGTCACATCTCAGAAACATACTTTACAGAGAAGCGGCTCTTGGCTTTTATCTCATCGAAAATTTTTTGAACGGAGGGACATTTCATGAATAAAACCCCGCACTATGACAGTTATGTTACTATCCTGAGAGAAGAACTGATTCCCGCCATGGGCTGCACGGAACCAATCGCGGTCGCGCTTGCCGCCGCAAAGGCCCGGGAAGCCCTTGGCCTGACTCCTGAACGATGCTGCGTTGAAGTCAGCGGAAATATTATTAAAAATGTGAAAGCGGTTACGGTTCCCAATACCGGCGGGATGAAAGGCCTGGAAGGTTCCGCTGCGGCCGGCATCGCCGCCGGCCGGGCGGACCTGGAACTGGAGGTTCTCTCTCAGGTAACGGACAGCGGCCGGGCCGCCATTCGGGAATGCCTGGAGTCCTGTCCCATTGAGGTGGTTCCCGCCGGAGGCGACCGGGTATTTTATATCAAGATCACCGTGGAGGCCCAGGGACATAAGGCCTTTTGCGAGATTGTGGACTTCCACACCAACATTATCCTCATTCAGCGGGACGGCGACATCCTCTTTCAAGCGGAATCTAAAACGGACAGCGGTACTCAGCAGACAGACCGCTCTATTCTCAGTGTGGAAGAAATCATTCAGTTTGCGGATTGCCTGGAAACCGCTGATGTGGCGGAGATATTAAGCCGCCAGATCGCATACAACACCGCCATTTCCAGCGAAGGGCTGAAGGGCGGCTGGGGCGCTGAGGTGGGAAAAACTCTTCGGACTGTCCATGGAAACGGCGTGGTTGTCCGGGCCAAGGCCGCCGCCGCCGCTGGCTCAGATGCCCGGATGAGCGGATGTGAAATGCCGGTCATCATTGTCTCAGGCAGCGGCAATCAGGGCATGACCGCTTCCCTGCCTGTCATTGAGTTTGCCCGGGACATGGGAGCCGGAGAGGACCAGCTTTTCCGGGCGCTGGCAGTGTCCAACCTGATCACTATTCACCAAAAAACCGGTATTGGGCGGCTCTCCGCATTCTGTGGAGCGACGAGCGCGGGCTGCGGCGCAGCCTGCGGCATTGCGTACCTTCAGGGTGGGCGTTATGATGTAATCGCGCACACGATTGTCAACACTTTGGCCATCTGCTCAGGTATGGTCTGCGACGGGGCAAAGCCCTCCTGTGCCGCTAAGATTGCCGCTGCGGTGGATGCGGGATTGCTGGGTTATCAGATGTATATCAATGGCGGGCACGAGTTCCTGCGCGGCGAGGGCATTTTGAAAGACAGCGTAGAGGCCACCATTGAAAGTGTAGGCCGCCTTGCCCGGCAGGGAATGCGGCAGACAGACCGGGAAATTCTGGATATTATGGTAGGAAAATAAAAAGTTTAGATAACGTTTGCGTATGGGCGGCCTTGCCGCCCATATTTTTTCTTGTCAAAATGTAAAAACTATGCGATATAATTTGTGTATACATCTAAAATATTATCCGTTACGATAGAAAACGTTGACAAAATACTGGAAAGCCATTTATAATAAATTTCAACATTAAGAAAGATAGAGCGCAAACGTTTCCGAAAGTTTGAACACGCCCAGGAAGAAGCGGCGGCAGCCGGTTCTTCCCTTTTATTTCTTCCAGCCTCTGGTTGTTATCTGAAAGTGAGGAGAGAGTTCTGTGCTGCATGAATTGAATTATTTGAGGGAAATCAACATGGTGTCTGTCATGCTGCGGCTGACGCTGGCCATGTTCTGCGGCGGTATGATCGGTCTGGAACGGGCCAGAAAGCACCGCCCGGCGGGCTTCCGTACGTATATGCTGGTGTGTATGGGGGCGGCGCTGACCATGCTCTTAAGTCAGTACGAATTCTACATGCTTAATCATGTCTGGGCTGCCAGAGCCGCCGAAATTGGTATCCGAACGGATGTCAGCCGGTTTGGCGCTCAGGTTATTAACGGTATTGGCTTTTTAGGCGCGGGCACCATCTTAGTCACCGGTCAGCAGAAGGTAAAAGGCCTGACCACCGCAGCAGGTCTTTGGGCTTCTGCCTGCATGGGGCTGGCTGTGGGTGCGGGATTCTATGAGTGCGTTGGCCTGGCTTTTTTGCTGATTTTCCTGGTAGTACATCTGCTGCCGGCGGTGGAGCTGTATGTCGTTGAAAATGCCAAGAATATGAATATTTTTGTAGAGTTTCAATCCCTGGACAACGTTGCGGAAATTATCAACCGCATTAAGGCTCAGGATGTGACGATTTATGAAGTGGAAGTAGACCACGGCAAACAGACCCCCTCCCAGCATCCGAATGCAATTTTTTCTCTGCGTATGAATCAAAAGGGAACCCATGCCAAAATTTTAGCTACGGTTTCGGAATTGGAAGATGTCTTTGTTGTCCACGACATTTGACGCGTTTTTTGAAAAATTGAGATGTCCTTTGGCATACGATTTATTTTAATCCGCCCCCAGCCGGCCATATTTTGGCTGAGGAATTTGAACTAGGAGGAGAAACTGGATGCTATCTCTTTTTGACGGTCTGCGGGAAGTAAGCATTTGGTCCGTCGCTCTTCGGATGACATTAGCTGTCATCTGCGGCGGCATTATTGGCATTGAGCG
Source organism: uncultured Oscillibacter sp. (assembly GCA_910576845.1). Taxonomy (GTDB): domain Bacteria; phylum Bacillota; class Clostridia; order Oscillospirales; family Oscillospiraceae; genus Oscillibacter. Next base: position 8,882 of record CAJTJA010000011.1, on the reverse strand, counting down.
GGAGTATAAACGCCGTCCGGCGGGCTTTCGTACGCATATTCTGATCTGCCTGGGCGCCGCCATGACCACACTGACCAGCCAATACCTGTATTTGGTTCTGGGGCAATACACGGATATGGCTCGTCTTGGCGCTCAGGTCGTAGCGGGCATTGGCTTTATTGGCGCGGGCACCATTATTGTTACCCGCCGTCAGCGGGTAAAAGGCCTCACCACAGCGGCTGGCCTTTGGGCCGCCGCTATCATCGGATTGGCCTTGGGCGGCGGCTTTTATGAGGGAGGCCTTTTCGCTACAGTTCTTATTTTAGTTGCGGAGCTGTTTTTCTCCCGCGTAGAATACCAAATGCTGAAAAACGCCCCGGAAGTCAATCTTTACATTGAGTACAACGACAACCGCACCATGGATAAATTGCTTCAGGAGTTCCGGGAGCGGGGAATGAAGATTCTCAACATGGGGATTATTCATTCAAAGTCAAACGAGAAGCACAATGCCTGCGCTATTTTCACTCTCCGGCTTCACAAGGGTATGGATTTGGATCAGATTCAAAAGTATATCCAGGCCACCGCCGGAGTGGTTTCCGTACGGGAGCTGTGACGCCGCACTTTCATGCGGCGTAAGAGTCCTTGGCGGCAGCCGGCAGATGAAACTGCATGAAGTTTCCGTCAGTCCACATATATGGAATTACTTTCTTCTGTCCGCGTGTGGAGAATATTTATCCTTGCTTTGCGGACGTTTTGTGAAAATACACGATTGACATCCATCATAGTCCATGTTAAGGTAATACCAAAATTGGATAATGGCAAAGGAAATTCCCGGGAGAGCAGCGCCGTCTGCTAGAGAAGCGGATTTTTCAGGCGTTTTATCGGATGAGGACCGGGAATGGATGTGGCTCTGGAGAAGCCCGGAAACGGGGACCGAAGGTGCAAGGCGGTGTGTGGGAAACACCGCTGAATCTCTCAGGTAAAAGGACAGAGAGGGATGTTCTTCCGGCGGCGAAGTCCGTTGGAGAGTATGCTGCTTTTGCGGGGCCGCATTGAGGCGGTCCCGCGTTTTCGTTTATTTCGGGACTGTTTTGCCTGATATGCCGTTTCCACACGATGGAGGGAATTTATGGACCGTATTTTAGCTTTTTTATCTGGGCCGCTGAATGATTTCGCGTGGATGTACACATTTCTGCCCTGTGCTATCGCGGGCGGGCTGTTCCTGACGATCCGCAACGGCGGCGTACAGTTCCTGCACTTTGGCCACGCGATGAAAAACACTGTGGGCAAGATGTTTCAAAAGCAGAAGGCAGGCGAGGGCGCAGTGACGCCCATGCAGGCTGTGACTACCGCTCTGTCCGCCACCGTAGGCACCGGCAACATCGTAGGTACTTCCCAAGCCATTGCCATGGGTGGTTACGGCGCAGTGTTTTGGCTCTGGCTGGCGGCCTTAGTCGGCATGGTGACTAAATATTCTGAGATCATTCTTGCCATCAAGTACCGTGAGCGGGACGCCAAAGGCGACTGGGTGGGCGGCCCTATGTATTATATTTCTAAGGGGCTTGGGAAGAGCTGGAGGTGGCTGGCGGGCCTGTTTGCCGTCTTTGCCACTCTGGCCTCCTTTGGCATCGGCAACATGTCCCAGGTGAACAGCATTACCGGCTCGGTTATCGGCGCCTTCTCTGCGTTTACCTCCGTTTCCGCCGGTATGGAGACTGCTTTGAAGTGGGTGATAGGGATTATTTTGGCGTTGCTGGTGGCGGTCATTCTTTTGGGCGGTATTAAGCGCATCGGCGCCGTTACGGAGAAACTGATTCCCTTTATGAGCATTTTCTATATCCTCTTCACTCTTGTTGTCATTGCTGCTCATATCGGCGGCATTCCGGACGCCTTTGCAAAGATTTTTTCCACCGCATTTACTCCCCAGGCCGTGTTTGGCGCGACTACAGGCATCGTGCTGAAGCAGACCATTATCTGGGGCCTGCGGCGCAGCGCTTTTTCCAACGAGGCGGGCCTTGGTTCCGCCGCAATCGCCCACGCCGCCGCCGATACCAAGGGCCCCGTGAACCAGGGTCTGTATGGCATCTTTGAAGTGTTTGTGGACACCATTGTCATCTGTTCCCTCACCGCTTTGACGATTATTTGCAGCGGTGTGGAGATCAGTTTTGGCGTGAAACCCGGCAGCGAATTGATTACCGCTGCCCTGGCTACTGTCTTCGGCGGAAAATTTGCGGCCCTGTTTGTGGCCATTGCCTTGATGCTTTTTGCCTTTTCAACCGTTCTGGGCTGGTCCCTTTACGGTACCCGCTGCGTTCAGTATCTCTTTGGTCATAAAGCAGTTCGGGTTTTCCAAGTGATTTTTATTGCTGTGGTTGTGATTGGCTGTGTGTCTCCTCTCAGTTTTGTGTGGGATGTAGCCGACACCTTTAACGGCCTGATGGCTATTCCAAACTTTATCGGCCTCTTTGCCCTCTCCGGTGTGGTGGCGGCAGAAACGAAGAAGTATTTCGGCAACAAGGATAATCTGAAATAAGCGTGCCTTGCACCTAAAAAGCAGAATTTTAAGTTGGGTATGGCTAAGGAAGTACCAAGTAGCCGGACCCTAAAATTGAAGAAACAGGGGGCCGAACCCGGCCCCCTGTTCTTTGTGTCTCCGGCGTTCCCCGGCTTTCTCTGCTTCTGAGACCATCAGCAGAAATGAATGCGGAGCAAAAGCAGCATTTACCTTCCGCCTTGCTCGCTGCTGTCGGAAACAGTCCAGCCTCCAACGGCGGCGGGGCACCATTTTCCCAATACTTTAACAATTCCGCGTTTAATACCACTTGTTATAATTGTATCTGCCCCTGCCTTTTGCTTTTTGATTATAATTAGCTCTATAAAATAGATTAACTAAGTGGACGATTGGCTTGTTTCCCTTTGGATTATCAAGTCATTTAACTTTTTTGAGCTAAAGACAGGGCATAATTAGCGATTACCTTTAATAATCGCGAAAAAATAACAACATTTTGGGCTGTTATTTCTGGACTATCTGTAATAGACCCGCTGGTTCAAAATTTAGAATTTTTATAATTGTAAGGAATACTGGTTCCCTCAATAACATCTTCAATTTTTTCTAAAATGAGCCAATCGTCCATATTTCCCTGATGCTCAAAGGGAAGGGGAGATATTTTCTTGACATTTTCAAATTCCACTAAGCATAGACACTTCTTATGCCATCGTATTTTTTGCTTATCTGATAAGTTTAATTTACTCTGATTATTTGCAAGCGTTTTTGTGATTTCTTCATCAGACAATTTCACATAATTTTGTACTTCTTTTACAATAGCGGTTGTTGCAATTTCCGCACTCCCTTTTTCCATAAAATAAAGGCGCTCACCCGCAAAAACCCTGCTGTGGGGAATTTTTCTTCCTGCCGCTCCGCGTACAATCATTGTCTTAGCTCCTGCTAAAATTTTATCTAATACTTTTTCTCCCTTTTTGCCTGCGTTATCGCAATAAACTAAATGTACCATTTTTATTCCTCCCCTATAATTGGTATCCATATTTGACTTAAATAGCTGCTGTCATATATATTTCCACTGCTGTACCATTCTATTTCCGGGCATTGTGCGTGTGGGAACGGATATTTGACAAGCCATTCTTCATTCAGATATCGCCAACCTTTCTGTATTGCTTGCGGAACGGAACCTCTGCAATCAAAAATTGCCCATGTAGCATTTGGAATGTTGATTTCAGTAAAACCTTGCGGCGCCGCTTGGTCAGATATAGTCATAATAGAATACTCAATTTCATTTAACCGTTCATCATAAGTGTTGAACAGACCAAATATCCCTTTGGGAGCAGCGGTATCCATTGAAACTAGCTTTGCAAAAAGACCATTACGTTGGCAGTCGTTCCAAAATTCTGGTATTTTCTTATAATGAAGATTATTTTCGCGAGACACCATGATACTCTTTCCCACTAGACGAAAACCGGCTTTTTTCTCAAGCTTCCATGAATATTCAGAACGTTCTGATATCTGCATTTTGGGAACAACTTTTAAAACAACCTTCCGATTTCGTGCTTCCCTGGGTGAAACTCCATGAAAAAGCTGAAATGCTTTTGCAAATGACGTAGGAGAAGCATAGCCGTATTTGTAGCTTATATCAATCACTTTTAAATCCGTGCTTTTCAAATCATAACCAGCTAAAGTTAATTTTCGTGAGCGAATATATTCAGCAAAGCTAATACCATTCATATATGAAAATACCTTTTGAAAAAAGCTAAAAGAGCATTCTGCAATTTTTGAGATTTCTTTACTGTTAATTAATTCCTCTTTTTGCTGCAAATGATTTTCGACATAATCAATAATTACTTGCAGTTTTTCATTCTATTCCATTCCATGCTTATTTCCTTTCGGCTAAATTTATCTGATTTTAGCAGATGTTTTTTGTTAGTTCCTCTTATTTTGGGTTCTACGTGGATAGTATAATACATAAATAGATGATTTAGCTGTGCTTTTTCAGCGCAGCCATGAAAATCATATATCTGGGAAACTTTCAGGAGAACGGCTTTCCAAGCTGTCGGAGCCTTAAGAAGAAAGCGGCGCAGCCTTTTGGCTGCGCCGCTTCTTGAAGGTTCAAACATTTCCGTGGCATGGCAGGGACAAATTGGATTGAAAAGATTTTTTCAATTATATTATAATGCGAAATATTACGCAATGAAGAAAAAGACAATGCTTCTTAACGAAGGAACAGCAGTCTCAAACCGGCTGCGCTCTGCCGGCGGCGGGGCTGGGCGATGAATGAGCCGGTGGTATACCGCCCAGCGCTATAAAGAATTATTTTCTGCGGCGGGAGCAAAAAATGCAGTAAGGCGGCGGCTTCACTCCGCTTCCCGCTCCAATTTTACCCCCTTGTCATAGGGAAGCAAAAATACCGGGATACCCTCCTGTCCGGGGGCAATGGCATACATAGGATAGAACCAGGCCAGCCCTTCTGCCGTCAGGTAAAAATTCTGAGGATTGAAGCACCGCCGCAGTTCTCGCCGCCAGTTTTCCTTCCAACGGGTTACTCCCGCCCGTTCCCGGCGCAGGATTTCCTTTTCTGCGTGTGTTATCAACCGTTTTTTCCAGCCCATGCCTGCGGGGAAAAAATCCTTCAGCGGGACAGGGTAGCCCGCCGCCAGGTCCCAGGTATCTCCCCGGCGGGTGAGCAGCGCCCTGCCGGTTCCTATGGTTTCCCGTCCTTGGGTATAAAGACTCCAAAAACCGTCTTGGTTATAAGTAATCTGATAGTCCAATTCCGCCCGAAATGCAGGCAGTGGACTGCTGGCTGCCAAAGCGGCCCGATACTCCGCCACAGCTTGGGGCAGCAGCTGCTGCTCGCAGTAATGCAGGAAGGAACGGCACTGCAGCTGATAGAAACGCTTAATTCGCCGGGATATTTTGTCTGCCGCAGGCTCCGGCTGCGGCACCCGTACCGCTGCCGACAGCACCGGCACTCCCTCCACCGTCCATTCCCGTTCCGCTGCAAAGGGCTCTGTCCTCAGCGACACCGGACGTTCTCCCACAGCCGCCACTCCTTTCCCCGCGTTTCTCCAGCTTATGCCGTAAGCCGGCCTGCGGTGACAACTGAAATTTTCTCCCTTCGCAAAATTTTCTTTTCAGCCCCTTTACTTTCGCACACTGAAATGTTAAAATACTGTTGTTCTATTATAAAGCAGGAGGTCTTAGCGTGAAAATTGGAAAAAAGGAAAAAAGCGGGCAGCTTTATAAGGCTATTTTACATCTGCAGGACGAGGACGAATGCTATGAGTTTTTCCAGGACCTTTGCACTGTGGCGGAACTGCGCTCCATGGAGCAGCGCTTTGAAGTTGCTTCCCTGCTGGATGATGGCATGATCTATAATGACATTTTAGAGCGCACCGGCGCTTCCAGCGCCACGATCAGCCGGGTAAACCGCTCTCTAAACTATGGAACCGGAGCGTATACACGGCTTTTTTCCCGGATGAAGGACAAGAAGCTGTGAGCGCTTATGAGGGTTTAGCCGCCAGTTATGATGGACTTATGACAGACGGAGCCTACCGCCGCCGGGCGGCCTTTCTGGAGAGGCGAATGAAGAAAAATTCCTTTCCCGTTTGCTCGGTTTTGGACTTGGCCTGCGGAACCGGCACCATTGCCTGTCTGCTGGCGCAGCGGGGCTATGCGGTCATTGCTTCAGACGGCTCCGAAGAGATGCTGACCCAAGCCGCCGCCAAAGCGGCAGCGCTGGAACAGCCGCCTTTTTTCCTTCTGCAGTCCATGGCCCGGCTACATCTGGCGGAGCCGGTGGATGCCGTGATCTCTACAATGGATTCCTTGAACTATTTGACAAAAGAGCGGGAACTGGGGGAGACATTCCGCCGGGTTCGCCGCTGGCTGAAGCCGGGAGGGCCGTTCTTATTTGACGTAAATACTCCCTATAAGTTCCGGCGTATGGATAAACAGCTTTATATGGATGAAACAAATGACAGTTTCTGCGTTTGGAGAACCTTCTTTTCGGAAAAAAGGCAGCTCTGCACATACCAGGTAGATTTGTTTCACCTTCGCGCCGACGGAACCTGGGAGCGGAATTTCGAGGAACACCGGGAACGGGCATGGAGTAAGGAAACAATTTGCCGGCATTTGAAAGAGGCGGGGTTTACAAGTATTCAACTGACCGGGGACATGACGGACCGTTCCCCCAAGCCAGACGAGGACCGCTGGCAATTCCAAGCGACGTAAAGGAGAATCTATGAGCGACCAATTAATCCGGGCCATCTCTAAAGACGGCCTTATAAAGGTTTCTGCTGTTTCTACCCGGGATTTGACGGAGCGGGCCCGGCAAATTCACAAGACGCTGCCGGTAGCTACGGCAGCTCTTGGCCGGCTTTTGGCAGCCGCATCTATGATGGGCAATACACTGAAGGAAGAAGCCGCCAGCCTGACGCTGCAAATCAAGGGCGGCGGTCCCTTGGGCACGCTGCTGGCCGTTTCCGACTGCGAAGGAAATGTCCGGGGCACAGTCGGCCATCCTGATGTGGATATTCCCCTCCGTGAGGACGGCAAACTGGACGTGGGGACCGCTGTGGGAAACCAAGGTACGCTGACGGTTATCCGGGATCTCAGAATGAAGGAGCCTTATGTGGGCAGCGTAGGTCTTTTGTGGGGAGAGATTGCGGAAGATATCGCCCTCTATTTTGTGGAGTCGGAGCAGATACCCACCGCTTGTGGATTGGGGGTGCTGGTGGACCGCGACCAGAGCGTGCTGTCCGCAGGGGGGTATCTTGTCCAGCTCCTTCCCGGTGCGGAGGAGAACACTGCGGAGGCGCTGGAGGCGTCTCTTCGGGCGGCGGGCCCCGTAACAGAGCTGCTGAGGGCTGATGCAGACCCGGAATCCCTGCTGCGCCGCGCTTTGCCGGGTCTGGAATGGGATGTTTTGGAAAAGCGTCCCATTGAGTACCGCTGCGACTGCAGCCGGGAACGGATGGAACGGGCGCTCATCAGCCTGGGCCGGGAGGAGCTGCGGAGCATGATAGCCGAGCAGGGCGGCGCGGAGCTGACATGCCGCTTCTGTGACAATGTACAAAAATTTTCCCGGGAGGACCTGGAGGCCCTTCTGGCGTCCCGCTGACGGAGAAAAGCGGGCGTATTTTTGCTTCTCCCCATTGACAAGCCTAAATTCTGCTGATATACTAGGGAAGCCGCTTTGAATGGGCCTGAAAGTGCGCTTTGGCGCCGCCCCCGACAGCGAGTCCGTAATGAAGGAGTTGAAACAAGCATGAACGCGATTATCGTAACCGGCGGCAAGCAGTACAAGGTGGCTGAAGGCGACGTGGTCTACATTGAGAAGTTGGACCAGGAAGCTGGCGAGACTGTAAAGTTTGACCAGGTTCTGGCTGTTATTGACGGCGAGAAAGCTACCTTTGGTGCTCCCACTGTGGCTGGCGCCTCTGTAGAAGCCAAGATCGTTAAGAACGGCAAGGGCAAGAAGATCCGCATCTTCAAGTATAATCCGAAGAAGGGTTATCGCAAGCGCCAGGGCCACCGTCAGCCCTATACCAAGGTTGAGATCGGCAAGATTTCCGTCTGAGCATGACCAGCATCACATTCCATACGGAGAATGGCCGGATTATCGGTTTTGAGGCCAGAGGCCACAGCGGTTACGCAGACGCCGGCCAGGATATTCTCTGCGCCTCTATTGGTGCCGCCATTACCTTGGTGGAAGCGACTGTCAATGATGTGCTGGGGCTTACCGCAGCGGTGCGGACCAATGAAAAGAAGGCGCTGATTTCTCTGCGCCTTCCCGGTGGATTAGGCCCCACGGCAGAGAGTACCTGTCAATCCCTGCTGACAGGGCTGATGCTCTATTTCACCATGCTCCATGATGAATACCCCGATAACATTGAAGTTCTGGAGTCTGATTGACCGGCTCCAAAAATCTCTCAGAAAGGATGGTCCCTGACATGATTCGCATTGGTTTACAGTTCTTCGCCCATAAAAAGGGCGGCGGCTCCACCAAGAACGGCCGTGATTCCAAGGCTAAGCGCTTGGGCCCCAAGCGGGCTGACGGACAGTTTGTCCTGGCGGGTAATATTTTGGTCCGCCAGCGCGGCACTCACATTCACCCCGGTGTGAACGTGGGCCGCGGCAGCGACGATACGCTTTTCGCCACCGCCAGCGGCACAGTCCGCTTCGAGCGGCTGGGCAAGGATCGCAAACAGGTCTCTGTTTACGAGGCTGAGTAAGCGTTTGAAAGGGCCTGGACGACTGTCCAGGCCTTTTTTCAGTCCGGCAGAGCCTCTGTAATAGGCTTTGCTTCTGGAATTTGTTCTTGAAAGATGGGAAATGCTAGGCCTTGTTTGAAAAATGTCAAAACGCCCAAACAGCGGATCTTTTTCCGCCG